>JBBRUU010000056.1:0-16089 GCA_038247515.1 Sphingomonadales bacterium | reverse complement strand
TTTGGCAACCGGGATTGGCTCGCCGGTAATCATCGACTGGTCAATCGTACTTGACCCTTTGGCAATGGTGCCATCAACGGGAATTTTGTCGCCCGGACGGACGCGCAGGCTGTCGCCAGACTGCACTTGATCGAGCGATATTTCCTCTTCTGAGCCATCCGCACCGACGCGCAATGCGACTGGCGGCGCCAGTTCGAGGAGCGCCCGCAAGGCACTTGACGTCTGTCCGCGAGCTTTTAGTTCCAACACCTGCCCGAGCAGGACCAAAGTTGTAATGACCGCAGCGGCTTCATAATAAACGGCTACGCCGCCATCATGGCCGCGAAACGCCGCCGGAAAAATGCTCGGAAAGAGCGTTGCGACCAGACTGAAACCATAGGCGACCGCCACACCCAGCCCGATAAGCGTAAACATATTGAGGTTCATGGTTTTGAGCGAGTTCACGCCGCGCACGAAGAAGGGCCATGCGCCCCACAGAACGACGGGCGATGCCAGTAAAAGCTGCAACCATTGTGCAATGCCGGGGGCAAAGAGTCCTGCAAACGGTTTGCCCGGAATGAGATCGCCCATGGCGTAGATAAATAGCGGTATGGAAAATGCAGCACTCACCCAGAATCGTCTGCGCATGTCGAGGTATTCAGGGTCTGGCCCACTATCGAGGCTAAAGGTTTCCGGTTCCAGCGCCATGCCGCAGATCGGACAGGAGCCCGGACCTTCCTGACGGATTTCCGGATGCATCGGGCAAGTATAGATGGTCCCAGCAGGCACATTTTCCGCTGCCTCACCATGCTTTCCGGTGAGGTAGTGCTCGGGATTATCAACAAACTTGTTTTTGCATCCCGCAGAACAAAAATGATAATCCTGAGCGTCAAGCTTCGCATGATGCTCGCTCTTGCGCGGGTCAACATCCATGCCGCAGACGGGGTCTTTTACCGTTTCGGAAGAAGTTTCTTTAGCTTTACAGCAGCATGACTTTTCAGTTTGGGTGCTATGCTCAGACATATTCAGCTCCCGCCACTTTACGGCCTATCCACGCACGTATTGGGACGATTAAAAGCGCAATATACCAGCCATAGAAAAAGCTCGCCGAGCTTTTCGATGGCGTCCTCGCCAAGCCTTTGCCGCAGTTTCGCGGCTAGTGCACTGGCTTAGATTAAGGTCCAAGCAGTCGTTTGAGTTTATTGAGAATGGCACTGGCCGAAGCGGTCCAGACGAAGGGCTTGGGATTGGCGTTGTGCTCGACCAGGTAGCGGTTGATCGCGGCTTGCAGATCGACGAACGAGACAGGTTTGCGCAAGCGAGGCTCGCTTGAAACTTGGTCGCAGCATCGCACGCGCATCGCCGCTTGTCCCACCGATACTATCATATAAGTGACTGCCAGATGAAAGCCCCCCTTCCCAAGCAACTCTTGCACGGCGCACACCGCGCGGTGTTTGGCCACCTGTCTGACGGCGCGCCAGTCGAAGCGATCACGCTTGTGGGCCACCGGGGCATGAGCGCGACGATCCTGTCCTACGGCGCGACGCTGCAATCGTTGATCGTGCCCGATCGCGAGGGGCAGATGGCCGACGTGACGCTCGGCCATGCGAGCCTCGCCGAGTATCTCGGCCAGCCGCAATATTTCGGATCGAGCGTCGGGCGGGTCGCCAACCGCATCGCGGGCGGACGCTTCGTGATGGACGGCGAGGAATATGCCGTGCCGTGCAACAACGGACCCAACGCGCTCCACGGCGGGCCGGGCGGCTTTGACAAGGCGCTGTGGGATGTCGCCGAGGTTCGCTCCGTGCCCGAGCCGATGGTGCGCTTCAAACATGTCAGCCCGAACGGCGATCAGGGCTTTCCCGGCGCATTGACCGTCACCGCGACTTACACGCTGAACGACGCGGGCGCGTTGACGGCCGACTACGCGGCGACAACCGACCGGCCGACGATCGTCAACCTCACCAACCACGCCTATTGGAACCTTGCGGGCGAGGGCGCTGCGACCGGCGCGATGGATCACGTACTGATGATCCCCGCCGCGCACTTTCTGCCGACCGATGCCTCTGCGATCCCGACCGGCGCGTTCTGCCTAGTCGAAGGCACGCCCTTCGACTTCCGCGAACCGACCGCGATCGGCGCAAGGGTGGGCGATACCGCGCACGAGCAAATCCGCATCGGATCGGGTTACGATCACAACTGGGTGGTGGCGCGGCAACGCAGCGATACGCCGCGTCTGGTCGCGCAGCTTTCCCACCCGGCGTCAGGACGCAAGCTGGACGTGCTATCGACCGAGCCGGGCGTGCAGTTTTATTCGGGGAATTTTCTGGACGGCAGCAGCACTGGCAAGTCAGGGAAATGCTACCGGATGGGCGACGGCATAGCATTGGAGCCGCAGATGTTCCCGGATACGCCCAACCACCCGGAATTCGGCTCGATCCGCGTGGTGCCCGGCGAGGCCTATCACCACCGGATCGTCTTTAGCTTCGGCCTGACGGAATAAGCACGCCGGAGCGCCCCTGCACCCCGACAGTACAGGTTCAGGTTACGACCGCGCCATCGGCGGAATCGCAGGCCGCATGATAGTTGCGCTCGAGCTGCAGCATTTGTGCATAGCGCCACTGGGTGTAGCTGTAGTCGACCTGATGATCGGTCGGCTGTCCGGCTTTGGGGTGGACGCTTACCGAGGTCTTTGAGAAGTATCGCAGTGCCATGTCGGTTTCCTTTTCGTGGCCGAAGCCTCCGGACTTGGAAAACCGATAATGCCATGCAACCGGGCCAGCGATCCTATCCTGCGTTACCGGCATGGAGGCATGCGGCGACGACCAGCCTCGCTTCATCGGCAGGCGATTGCAAAAGATAAACCGACCGGCGCTAGACCGACCGGCGCTAGATGGTGACGTTGAACAATCGTCCGACGGCGGCGGTGGCTGCCATCGCGAAGATACCCCAGCCAACCACACGATAGGTGGCCGGGACCATTGGCGCGCCCCCGGCCCGCGCGCCGAGCGCGCCGAGCACGGCAAGGCAGACGATCGAGACCGCCACCACTACCGCGATGATTGTGCCTGCCGGAGCGAGCCACGCCGCGATCAGCGGCACAGCAGCAGCCACACTGAAAGTCGCGCCCGAAGCGATCGAGGCCTGCAAGGGCTTTGCGGCGAGGTGCTCGGAAAGGCCAAGTTCGTCGCGCACATGGGCACCGAGCGCATTATGCGCGCTAAGTTCGCGCGCCACCGCCGCAGCGGTCGCCTCGCTTAAGCCCCGGCTGCGGTAGAGCGCGGCGAGTTCCGCCTCCTCCTCCTCCGGCGTTTCGGCCAAAGCCTCGCGCTCGCGGCGGATGTCGGCCTGCTCGCTGTCGGCCTGCGAGGAGACCGAGATGTACTCCCCCGCCGCCATCGACATCGCGCCCGCGATCAACGCTGCCGAGCCTGCGACCATGATCGCGCCCGGTGCCGGGTTTGCCGCCGCCACGCCGATGATCAGCGAGGCAACCGAAATGATCCCGTCATTTGCCCCCAGCACCGCGGCGCGCAGCCAGCCGGTGCGGTGGACAAAGTGCGTCTCGTCGGAATGGGCTTCGCCGTCGGTCATGCCGTTGCTTGGCGCAAGGACGCTCATATACGCAAGGCCTATCGCGCGCCGGTCGCCGCTGCGTAGCGCTGCGAGACTTTGCCCCAGTCCACCACCTGCCACCACCCGTCGAGATAATCGCCCCGGCGGTTCTGGTACTTGAGGTAATAGGCGTGTTCCCACACGTCGTTGCCCAGGATCGGGGTGCCCTTTGTCTCGGCCACGTCCATCAGCGGATTGTCTTGATTGGGCGTGGAAGTGACCTTGAGCTTGCCGTCGGCGCCGACGATCAGCCACACCCAGCCCGACCCGAAGCGCGCCGTGCCCGCAGCCTTGAAGGCGGATTTGAATGCGCCGAGGCTGCCGAATTGCGCGGTGATCGCCGTTGTCAGCGCAGGCGACATCGCACCCACTTGCAAGGTCGGCGCCATCGTCTGCCAGAAGAAGCTGTGGTTCCAGTGCCCGCCCGCATTATTGCGGATCGTGGGCGTAAGCGTGCCTGCGCGCGCCGCCAGATCATCAAGCCCCGCGCCGGCCAGCGCAGGGTTTTCGGCCACCGCATTGTTCAGGTTATCGACATAGGTCTGGTGGTGCTTGGAATGGTGGACGCGCATCGTCTCGGCATCGATCACCGGCTCAAGCGCGTCGTAGGCATAAGGCAGCGGGGCGAGGGTGAAGGCAGCAGGGGCAGGGGCCGGGGCCGCAGCCGGGGCCGGAGCGGGCGTGGTTGCGGCGCTCTGGGCGATAGCCGCTCCGGACTGGGGAAGCGCGCCGATTGCGAGCAGTAGCGCAAGGTCGTGGAGGCGCATTTGGGGTGTTCTCCTGATCCTGTTTCACGAAATCGGCGGCAGGCAAGAAGCTGTCCTGCGCAAATTGAATGCTTTTGCTCTTTACAGTACGCAGCGGCCTGCGGACGCAAATTCGACCAGTTGCCGCCGTCATCAGCCGGGCCGGGCCTTCGGGGGCAACGGATGCTGGCTGCAAAACAGGCACACCAGCGGGCCGGGCGTTGGCCTGATGCGCAGGTCGTTTCAGGGGTAGTCCAGACGGGCTTAGACCCCCGCCAGACCCCCGCCAGACCCCCCTTAGACCCCCCTTAGACCCCTGTTAGAGGCCCTCTATCGCGGTGTTTCACGTGGAACATCGGCTGGCTGGCTTTGGGCGTGCATCATGTAGTCGATGATTTGCGGCACGGCCTTCGGATCGACCGGAGCCTTGTAGAGTTCGATCATCTTCTTGACCTGCGCCTCCCACTTCTCGCGCGGGATCTTGGGCTGCTGGAGCATGGTCGAGGGCGAGTGGCAGGCGGTGCAATTTTCGATGACTGCTTGACGGCCAGGCCCTTCAGGCAGCGCGATGGGATCCTCCGGCAGAATGATGCTGGCATCTGCGAAAACGACCTTGGGCGCGGCGTCGCACCCGGTCAAAAGCAGCAGCGCGGTGAGGGAGGGGAGGGCTCTCATTGCGCCTTCAAGGTGATGCGTTCGATCACGCCGCGGGCATAGCCGCTGGCGTTCCAGACGAGCGTTTCGGGCTGGACGATGCCGTTTACGTTAGTCGCCCTGACGCCGATTTCCGTCAGATTATCAGAGACCTGCGGCAGCGTCACCGACCAACGGCGCAAGGCATAGGGGCCGCCTTGGTCCGGGCCAAGCTCGCAGGAGATTTCCCGGCCCCCACCATCTTTGGCGCCGACCAGATCGACCTTGGCGAGACCTGCATCCCCGCCCATCGCGATGCCCTCCAAGGTGAGCGGCTTGCCCAGCGCAACCGTCGCGCCATCGGCATGACTGGTGATGAAGCTGCGCGGCGGCATGGCAGTGATCGGGACGGTCGAAAAGTCCTTGTCCCCCGGCTTCACCGGCACTGTCGGCCAGCGGTAAGTCTCTGCGACGTAATGGCTTTCGTCCTCGCCTGTAAGCACTTCGATGGTACTGAGCATCTTCACCCAATAGGTCGAAAACCACCCCGGCACGACGATCCGCAGCGGGAAGCCGTGAAGCAGCGGGAGCGGTTCGTCGTTCATGCCCCAGGCAACCAGTACATCGTCGCGCATCGCGATATCCATCGGAATGGACTTGATAAATTGCGGGGCGCCGTCCGTCATCGGCACATCGAGGCCGGCAAAGCGGACCCGCTTCGCGCTTTGGCCGATGCCCGCCTTGGCGAGCACATCCTTCAGACGCACCCCGGTCCACTTGGCGCAGCCCATCGCGCCGTTGCCCCACTGGGTGCCGGTGACCCGCGGCTCGGATAGCCCGCGCCCATTGCCCGCGCACTGGTTGATCGCAACGATTTCAACGGTTTCACCCGCCGAGGCAATCTCATCGAGCGTCAGCGACACCGGCGCCTTGACCGCTCCCCCCACCGCGACGCGGTGCTTTGCGGCGTTCACCGATGTGGGCATCTCCCAGTTCCAGCGCACGAACATCCGGTCATTCGGCGTGATCGTGCCCTTGGCGAACACCTCCATCGGCGTTTCGAGCAGCGGCGGGCGGAGGCGCTGGACGATCATCTCGCCCTTGCCGGGGAATTGCGGTTCCAGCGGCCGAAGGCTCGGCCCGCCGGGGAGGGCGAGATCGACAAGCTTCTGCGCGAGCACCGGAGCCGCGAGCGCGGCGCCGCCTGCGCCTGCGATCAGCGCACGGCGGGTGAGGCGACCCTCGCTCAAGCGTCCGCACCCTCAAGCCGCGCGATCAGCGCGCCGATATCGGCGACCGCAAGATCGTAAGTCGCTATAAGATCGCCAATATCGTCGATCCGCGCCATCTCGCCGTCGTCGCGCAGGATCGAGCAGATCACCGCCGCATCGCCTGCGCCTGCGAGCCGGACGAGGTCGACCGAGGCCTCGCAGGCCGCCGCCCGCTCCAGCACGCCGCCGGCGCGCGCGATCAAGGGGAAGACGTGGCCGGGCGAATGGATGTCGGCACTGCTCGCGCCTTCGGCAATCGCGACCTGCACGGTATGCGCGCGGTCGGCGGCGGAGATGCCGGTCGACACGCCGTGCCCTGCCTCGATCGAGCGCGCAAACGGCCGCCCGGTCTGGCGCGCGGTGCCGGGGTTCACGAGGGCAAGGCCGAGCCGCTCGGCCCGTTCGGGCGTCACTGAAAGGCAGATCAGCCCGCGCCCGTGGGTGGCCATGAAGTTGATCGCTTCGGGCGTGATATGCCGCGCCGCGATCATCAGGTCGATATCGCCGCCGCGTTGCCGGTCGCCGCTGACGACCACGATTTGCCCTGCGGCAATCGCCTCAAGCGCTGCGTCAAACGCCGCCTTGAACGCCGCCTCGAACGGGGCGCGCATCAAGCAAGGTCCCGCCCGGCAGCGAAGCTTTTCGCGCCCAGCACCACCTGCTTGCCGACCAGTTCGAGCTGGCCCCGCGCGCGTTCGTCCAAGCATTCGCCATCGGGCGAGAACATCCCCTGATAGGTGCGGATCGTCGCGCCCATCGGGGTCGGCCAGCCGCGCAGGGCATGGGTGATGGCGCGCATGGTGAGCAGCGTGCTCATCGACGCCTGATCGCCGAATGCGGTGGCGATGAGGCCGACCGCGCGCCCATCCAGATATGGACGCTCGTCGCGCGCCAGGTCCTCAAGGTAATCGAGCGCGTTCTTGACCACGCCAGATATGGTGCCGTGATAGCCGGGGGCGGCGACCAGCAGGCCATCGGCGGCGCGCACCGCTTCCACCATCTCTGCGCCCATCAAGGCATCGTGGCCGGGGCCGCGATAGTGCTGGAGGGCGGTCAGATACTCGCCGCCGAACACCGTCACTTCGGCCCCTTCGCCAGCGGCCACGCTGGCGGCGAGGCGCAGCGCCTGCTCTGTCGAAGAGCCGGGATTGACCGTGCCGCCGAGGGCTACGATGCGGGTCATGCTTGCGATGTCCTTTCGGTGATGTAGGCTGAAAGCCGCGCGGTTTTTGGCGCGGTGAAATGCAGGCCGAGCTTGGTACGCCGCCATAGCACATCCTCGGCCGTAAGCGCCCATTCGGCAGCGATCAGGTAATCGACCTCGGCGCCGGTCAGCCCGTGGCCAAAGTCCTCGCCAAGGTCGCTCGCTTGCGCGGCGTGCCCGAGGAACGTCGCGGCGCGCGTGCCGTAGAGGCGGATCAGGCGCTGCGCCTCTCGCGCGCTCAGGAACGGGTAACGCTGGCTGAGTTGCCGCATCTTGGCAGGCGCCTCGGTCATGCCGAAATCGCCGCCGGGGAGCGGGGCGCTGCCGGTCCACTCGCTTGCGGCAAGCATGGGGAGGAAGGGCGCAAGCTGCTCCACCGCTTCGCCTGCCAAGTGCCGGTAAGTGGTGATCTTGCCGCCGAAGATGGAGAGCAGCGGCGCGGTTCCGTCCGCCCCGCCGTCGAGTTCGAAGCTGTAGCCGCGTGTCGCAGCCTCCGGCCGGCCCGAGCCGTCATCGACCAGCGGGCGCACGCCGGAATAGGTCCACACGACGTCGGCGGGGGTGACAGGCTTGCGAAAATATTCCGAGGCGCCTTCGCACAGATAGGCGATTTCCTCGTCGCTCGCCTTCACCTCGTCGAGCCCGCCTTGGTGGTCGACATCGGTGGTGCCGATCAGGGTGAAGTCGCTCTCGTAAGGAATTGCAAAGAAGATCCGCCCGTCGGGGAGCTGGAAGAAATAGGCAAAGTCGTGGTCGAACAGCTTGCGCACCACGATGTGCGAGCCGCGCACCAGCCGCACTTTCTGCGTTGTGGGCTCACCTGCACGGCCGAGCAGGTCGAGGACGCGCGGGCCAGCCGCGTTGACCACGGCGCGGGCATGGAAGGTCTCTCCGCCTGCCTCGATCCGCCAGTGGTCACCCTCGCGGGTGAGTGCGGTGACCTCGCAGCGGGTGCGGACTTCCGCGCCGCGATCCGCCGCGTCGCGGGCGTTGAGGACGACGAGGCGCGCGTCGTCCACCCAGCCATCGGAATAGGCGAAGGCGCGGGTGTATTGGGGCTTCAAGGGCGCGCCTGCCGGGTGGCTCGCAAGGTCCACGCTCTGCGCCGAAGGCAGGTGCTTGCGGCCCCCGATATGGTCGTAGAGGAACAGCCCCAGCCGCAGCAGCCAGCGCGGGCGCAGGCCGGGGCGGTGGGGGAGGATGAAGCGCAGCGGCCAGATGATGTGCGGCGCGATGCCCCACAACACTTCGCGCTCGGACAGCGACTCGCGCACCAAAGCAAACTCGTAATGCTCAAGATAGCGAAGCCCGCCGTGGATCAGCTTGGTGGAGTTGGACGAGGTGCCCGTCGCCAGATCGCCGCGTTCCAGCAGCAGCACCTTTGCGCCGCGCCCCGCCGCATCGCGCGCGATGCCTGCGCCGTTGACGCCGCCGCCGATCACCGCGAGGTCGAAAAACCCTGTTGGTGGGGCTGTTACCGGTCCGGGCATCAGATCACCCACTCGGCAAAGGCGAGCGCCGCCATCAGCGAAGCGATGGTCGCAGCCAGCACCGGCATCACCGAACGCCAACCAAGGTCGAGCAGCAGGTCGGTGCGCGTGCGCATCGCGGTGGCGGTGACGGCGAGCAGCAGGAGTGTCTTGGACAAAGTCAGCGCATGGCCCGCAAGGTCGCCGGGCAGGGTGACGAGCGAGTTGACGCCGACCAGCGCAAGAAAGGCGAGGATGAAGCCCGGCAGCACCGGCACCCGCGCGCGGCCGACGCCTTCGGGGAGCGGCTGGACGCGGGTGATCCACAGGGCGGCGAGCGTGACCAGCGGGGCGAGCAGCGCCACCCGCGTCAGCTTCACCACGGTCGCCTGCGCGCCCGCCGCGTCCGACACTGCAAATCCTGCGCCGATCGCCTGCGCGGCATCGTGGATCGACGCGCCGACAAGGAACCCTGCCTGCGCGTCGGTAAAGCCGAGCATCTGGGTGAGCGGCGGGTAGGCGATCAGTGCGATGGCCGAAGCAGCGGCGAGGATCACCAGCGTCAGCGTAAACTGGGCCTGGTCGACCCGCTCGCGCCCGATCACGCCGTAGAGCGCCAACGCGGCGGAGGCTCCGCAGATCGCGGTCGCGCCCCCGCCCAGAAGGCCGATGGCAGGGCTCTGCCCGGTCACGCGCGCCGCCAGCAGCGCGGCGAGCAAGGCGGCGCTCATCACCAGTGCAAGGCCGGCGAAGGGGACAATGCCCATCGCTGCGACCTGCATCGCGGTGACCTGAAAGCCGAGCAGCACGATCCCGGCGCGTAAGCCGTGGCGCGAGACCAGGTCGAGGCCGTCATGCGTGCGCGGATCGGTCGCGGCGAAATTCACCGCCAGGCCGATCAGCAATCCTGCAAGGATCACCGGCACGCCGTAATTCTGGCTTAGCCATGCTGCGGCCGCCCCGGCGATGGCGCAGATCGCCATGCCCGGGACAAAGCGCGAGAGCGGCTTTCTTGCAGGCTTCGCGCCGGGCGCGCCGGCAGCGGCGGTGTCGGCGAGGATCATCTCGCCGTACAGGTCGCCGGCATAAGCATCGAAATCGGGGCGCGGATTGCGCTTCATGCCGGCTTGGCCCTAGTTTGTGTCTTGCGGTGTCATATCCTTACCGCGCGGGCCCCCTCAATGCAACCGCACGGGGCCTCAGTCAAACGGGTCTGACTGTTCCTCGGGGCGGCGGATCACGGGGAGCAGCCACTGGAACCACGCGAGCGCGACAAGGTACGACGCCGCGGCAAAGACGAGCATCGGCACAAAGCCGAAGCCTGCATCGAGCACACGGCCCGTCACGAGGCTGATCGCGACCCCGCCCATATTGCCCATGAACGCGCCGAACGCCGTGACCCGCCCGACCTTGGCCCCCGGCACCACATCGGTGATGGTCGAGAAGATCGACAGCGAGAAGCCCTGATGCCCGGCCATCACCACCCCGATCATCACCGCCACCGGCCAGAACGAGTTCAATGACAACACCAGCGGCAGCGGCAGCACGATCAAGGCGCAAACCAGCATTACCCCCTTGCGCACGTGGTTGGGGCTCATGCCGCGCTCTAGCAGCCGGGTCGAGGCCCAGCCGGCAAGGAGCGCGCCGAGGCCCGATCCGGCAAAGGCGATGGCGAGCGGCACGGCCAATTCCAGCGTCGAAAGGCCGAACACCTTGCGGTAATAGTCGGCCAGCCAGAAATTGATGAACCACCAGGTCATGTCCGACAGCGCCTTGGCGACGACGATCGCCCAGGTGGCGCGGTTGGCCAGAATCGGCCCGTAGGCAGCGCTCCCCGCTTCGACGGCGGCGGTGGCGGTTGTGCTGCGCTCGTTTAGCCCAGCAATCCCGCGCGCGAGCCAGATCCACGCAAAGAGCGAGATCATGCCGCCGATCCCGCCTGCCACCAGCGCGCCGCGCCAGCCTACCGCCAGCGCCAGCGCCGGGATCACGAACGGCATCGCGATCGTCCCTGCGCCTGCCAGCATGGTCGCAAAACCGAAGGCGAAGCTGCGTTTGTCGGGCGGGAACAGGCTCGCCACGGTCTTGATGGTGAGCGGGGTCTGCACCGCCTCGGTCACGCCAAGGCCGACCCGCGCGGCGACCACCTGCGATGTGGTCAGCGCCCAGCCGTGGGCAATTGCGGCAAAGCTCCACGCCGCAGCACCGACCTGCATCGAGCGGTTGACGCCGAGCCGGTCGACCAGCCAGCCGGTGAACAGGAAGGCGAAGGCAGCGGAGAACTGCGTGACCGCAGCAAGATCGCCGAAATCGCTGTCGGTCCAGCCGAAGTCGTCCATCATGTCGGGCTTGAGGATCGCGATGATCGGCCGGTCCATCGCGTTGAACACGCCCGCGATGCACAGCACCGTGAACAGCGACCAGCGCAGGTTTTTGGTCAGGGGGCGCGTCATGATCGCAGCTTTGCCAGGCCGCGCGCGCGGGCGACAGCGTTGCCGAGCGCAGGCTCGGCCAGCGCGGCCATGACCGCGTACCCGGCCGCAGTGGGGTGCACCCCGTCGCAGGTCAGCCCTTCGCGCGCCGCGCCGTCGCGCGCCGCGCCGTCGGGGGCCAAGAGCGCCGCATGGGTGTCGATCAAGACGAGTCCGCGCGCGGCGGCGAAATCGCGCAGCCAGCTATTGAGCGCGCCGATGTCCTCGGCAGGTTGCATAGCCGGACGCCATGAGAAGCGATCGGCCGGGAGGATCGCGCCGATTACCAGCACGATGCCGCCCGCCTTGGCGAGGTCGGCCATGGCGGTGATGTTCGCCTTGTAGCTCTTGGCGGCGATGTCGTTGGTGCCGGCCATCAGGGGGATGACCTTGGGGCGCAGCGCGAGTGCGTCAGGCCCGAAGCGCAGCAGCATCTGCGCGCTGGTTTGGGCCGAGCTGCCGCGATCGGCGCGGCGTCCCCGCGCAAAGAAGGCAGGGTCGATGGTGATCCAATTGCGGGTGATCGAATCCCCGATGAACACGACGTCGGGCTGCGGGCCCTGCCGCAGCGCTGCGTTGTCGGCGTGGTAATAGCACAGATACGCCCTGTCGCCCGCCGGGCGGTAGGGCTCGGTGGCGGCGGGAGCAGGGGCGTCGGCGGGCGGTGGTGGCAGGCGGCGGGGTGCAGGCCACAGCGAGGCTGGGCGTGGCCGCGCCCGGCTGCGCGGCGAGAGGCACAGAGCGCCGCATGCCAGCAGCGCAGGCGGCCTGAGAAGGGCGCCTGAGAAGGGGGCGGGGAGGGTCGAGGAATGGTCGGCAGCCATCACGGGCTCCTAAAGCGCAGCGGCGGGGCGGTGCAAGCGCGGCGGAGGGAGGTACAGGCACAAAGGGCCGCCGGATCGCTCCGGCGGCCCTTTTGAGGATGTCACGATTTCACGCGGCCCATCACATCCGGGCGCGCAAGCTGACCCCGAAGTAACGGTCTGCATCACGCGGGATCTGCAATCGCCGCCCGTTTTCGATGTTCAGCAGCACGTAGCTGTCATCGGTGATGTTGCGGGCGTGGAAGGTCACGCGGTACTTGTCCTCGGGGTCCGAGAAGCCGACCGAGGCGTTCCAGATCCCGTAAGGATTGATAACGCCGACATTGCCGAGGTCCGAGAACTGACGGCTGGTGTGACGGTAGTCGGTGTAGAGATACAGCACGGCAGCGTCGCCCAGATCCTTCGTGTAGTCCGCGCCGATGGTGTAGACGAACTTGGGCGCGAGCGGCAGCTGCGTGCCGTTGATCGCGCTCGGCGCGTTGGTCAGCGGGTTGGGGTTGAACTGCTGGACCCTGGCATCGGCATAGGCCGCGCTGGCGCGCAGGTTCAGCCCATCGACCGGATTGACAATCAGATCGGCTTCGAAGCCTTCGCTCTTGACTGTCCCGGCGTTGGTCAGGTTTGAAACAGTAGCGCCGTTGATCAGCACGAAGTTGTTGGCCTGAAAGCCCTTGTACTCGACCGAGAAGGCCGCGAGGTTGAGCTGTACGCGGTCATCGAGGAACTGGGTCTTTGCGCCGATCTCGAAGCTGTCGGACAGCTCCTCGTCGATCGGGCGGGCATTGTTTGGCGCGGTGTGGTTGAAGAACACATTGAACGCCGGCCCTTTATAGCCGCGGGTGTACGAACCGTAGAGCATGATGTCATCGGTCGGTTCGAACTGCAGCACGGCCCTGCCCGAAAGGTTTTCGTTGGTGGTTTCCCCGCGGCTGGTGTTGGTGCCGTTGCCGCCGTTCGCGATGAGGCCGCCCGCTGGGTTGCCGTTGGTGCCCGGCCCGCTTGCGAGCAGGCCGGTGGTGGCATTTACCGCCGGTGCGCGGGTGTGGGTGAATTCGAGATCATCCCAAGTGTAGCGCAGACCGCCGGTAAGCGAGAGCTGTTCAGTGAAGCGATAGGTCGCCTGACCGAACGCCGCATAGTTAACCGAACGCACGTCGCTGCGCGAGGTGGCGGTGGGGAAGATCGTGTTGACCGGGTCGTTGAGATTGCACGGGACCGCGCCGCTGGGCGCGGCCGGCAGGGTCGAGGACGCGCAGGTCACGTTGCGGCGGGTGAAGTCCTGCGTGTTGTCCGACTGCCAGGCGAACGCGCCCGCCTGATAGAAGAACGACTTGGTCTGGTCAGACGCAATGCGGACTTCCGCCGAAAGCTGCTCGGTCCTGACCACGCCGGTATCGTGCAGTTGGCCAACGCCGACCAGCGCGCGCGGCAGGAAATCGCCTTCGCGCTGCTCGCGGTTGAACCAGTTGCGATATCCCAGCACGACGCTGAGCGTGTGGGTGTCGGTGATTTCGAAATCGCCGCTGCCGGTCAGGCTCCACTGCTCGTCCTGCGTGCTGGTGACGAGGTTGTGGTTGATGAAGCGCTGGTTTTCGCCTTGCGCGGGGCCGCCGGGCAGGCCCAGTTCGGCATCCTGCGCCGCGTTGCCACGGCTAACGCCGGTGACGTCGGCGCAGCAATCATCATCGGCCTTGTAGTAATCGGCGATCACGCGGATCGCAGTTGTGCCGTCGTCGTAGTCCGCGATCCCGCGAACGCCGTAACGCTCATAGCCGTTGACCTTGTCGTTGCCGGCAGCAACGGCGTTGATGTTGGTGATGTTGCCATCAAAGCTGCCGTAAAAACCGGTCAGGCGGGCGCTGAGGTTTTCACCGAGCGGGCCGGAGATCGCGGCGCGCAGGCGGTATTCCTCGTCTTCGAATGCATCGACACTGGCTTCGGCCTCGAAGGTGTCGGTACCGCCCTTGGAGACGATGTTGACGAGACCGGCAGAGGCGTTGCGACCAAACAGCGTGCCCTGCGGGCCGCGCAGCACTTCGAGCCGCTCAAGATCGACGAGGTCCATGAAGGCCTGACCCGAACGCGACAGCACCACGCCGTCGACCACGGTGGACACAGACGGTTCGGCCGCGACCGAGAAGCTGATCGTGCCGACACCGCGCATCACGATCGCGCTGTTGGCGCTGGTGGTGCCCTTCCGGAACGTCACCGACGGGATGATGGTGCTGATGTTTTCGAGGCTGAATACCACCGCCTGTTCGAGCCGCGCGCCCGAGATCGCGGTCACCGCGATCGGCACGTCCTGGACGTTTTCCTTCACCTTCTGGGCGGTGACGACGATTTCCTCGACCTGCGCCATGGCGGGCGCGGTGGTGGCCAGGGCCAGCGAGCTGGCGGAAATGGCGAGCGCTTTCAGCATGTAGGCACGCGCAATTCGGGTGGTGTTTGGCATTGGTGTTCTCCCCTTGTTTGATCGGTTTTCGTTCGGGCGACGGCAAAAATCATTAGCCAAGACATTGGCCAAGACAGTGGCAAGATCATCGCCCGTGCGGTCGATCTTTGACCGGTCGGTTGCGCTGTCTGTCTCATTCTGTCAAGCGGTGTCAGAGTGGGCGCAAGCACAGCCCGGTGCAAGGATTGAGGGATTTGGTGGCGCGGCTGGAGGTGAACGGAGCTGGATTCGACCTGCTGCTGGCGGGCCGTGCAATCCTGCGTCAGTGCGCCGAAAATCCAGCAATTTCCGTGGCATCCGGCGATCCCCAGGTGACGATGGTGCGCGGTAATTTCCGGTTTCGTGACACGACTGTGGCAGCAGCGCCACTCACCTGCAGCAATCGCGTCAGCTTGACCGAAGTGGTGCTCGCCAGCCAGGATGGCAGCGCCAAGGTCGCCGTCCGGTTGGCTGATAATATGGCGCGCGCGCGGCTCACTGTCACGGCGCTTGGCGCGGCGCGCGGCGCACACAACCGCGTCACCATCGACCTCGCGCTAGAGCCGGACGACGTGGTGTGGGGCGGGGGCGAGCAGCTGAGCTACCTGGCATTGAATGGCCGCGCGTTTCCGCTGTGGACCAGCGAGCCGGGCGTGGGGCGTGAACCCGGCACGCCGCTCACCGATCAGGCGAGCGCCGACGGTTCCTTTGCGGGCGGGGACTACTGGACCACCAACTACCCCGAACCCACCGTGCTGTGTTCGGGCGGCTGGGCGGCGAGCCTCGCCAATGCCGACTATGCCGAGTTCGACTGCACGGTGGCGGGGCGGCTTAGGATAATTGTATGGTCGGGCGAGGCCCACATCGACCTGTTCGAAGGCGCGCCTGCCGATCTTGTCCGCCAGCTTGGCGAACGCTTCGGCCCGCGCCCTGCGCTTCCCGAGTGGGCGATTGGCGGCGCGATCGTCGGACTGAAGCAGGGCGAGGCGAGCTTTGCGCGATTGGAAAAGCTGATCGGCGCGGGCGCTGCCATCTGTGGCCTGTGGTGCGAGGACTGGGTCGGCATCCACGAGACCAGCTTTGGCCGCCGCCTGTTCTGGGACTGGCAGTGGAACCCCGCACGTTATCCCGATTTGCCTGCACGCATCGCCAAGCTGAAGGCCCGCGGCATTCGCTTCCTTGGCTATGTGAACCCCTACCTTGCGGCCGATGGCCCGCTCTACGCAGAGGCGGCGGCGCAGGGCTTCTTTGCCCTCCGGCTGGATAGCGATGACCCCTACCTTGTCGATTTCGGCGAGTTCGAGGCGGGCGTGGTCGATTTCACCAATCCCGCCGCAGCCGACTGGTTTGCCGAAGAAGTGATCGGCAAGCGGATGCTGGACTTCGGCCTCGACGGCTGGATGGCGGACTTCGGAGAATATCTCCCGGTCGATCTCAGGCTCTTCA
>JBBRUU010000055.1:0-16148 GCA_038247515.1 Sphingomonadales bacterium | reverse complement strand
TGGCTCGATCGCCACCCCCGCTTCACGTTCCACTTCACGCCGACGTCATGCTCATGGCTGAATGCCGTCGAGGGCTTCTTCGCCAGGCTCACCAAGCGCCGTTTGAAGCGCGGCGTCTTCCACTCGGTTGTCGACCTCCAAGCCGCCATCAACCGCTTCCTCGCCGAGCATAACGACAACCCCAAACCCTTTACATGGACCGCCGATCCAAACAAAATTATCGCCGCTGTAAAAAGAGGGCACCAAGCGTTGGATTCTATCCACTAGTAGCCCAAGAGTGGTGTTTTATTTGTGATCCGAGTTTTTTCCGATGACCGCGTGCTCGACAGCTTTATGACGGTGGTGGGCTGAGGCTCGGCCGCCGTCAGTTCGCCGGCTGTTCGACCGCAGGGTCTTCAGGCTTACGCCAGTAGCGCGCCTCGAACGGTCGGGCGAGTTCGCCGAGATAATCGCGGGTGCCCTCGGCAATACCCGTCTCGCAATTCACATAGGGCGCAGGGTCCAAATAGGTGCCGAACAGTCTGTCCCACAGGGTGACGGTGTTCCCGAAATTGGTGCCCATCAGGTGCTCGTCGCGGATGTGATGGAGCCGGTGGGCGGCGGGCGAGATCAGCATCTTGCCGGCCGGGCCGAGCGTCCAGGGCACGTCGGCGTGGATGAAGTACCCCCACCAAGCGCGCAGGATCAATGCGACCGCGATCGCCCAGAACGGCAGGCCGAGCGCGATGACAATCACGTTGTCGAGGATCATGGCCAGCGCCTCGCCGAGCGGGTGCTTGCGGCGCACGCTCAGCCAGTTCATTGCCTCGTCGGCATGATGGACGGCGTGGATCGGCCACAGCGCGCGGGCATGCTCGGCACGGTGGCGCCAATAGGCGGCGAGGTCGATCAGCAGGATCCCAGCGACCACCGAGGCCGCGCCGGGCAACGAGGCCCAGAAGTCCACCAACGCATCGGCACGCGGGATCAGCGAGGTTCCGGTCATCACCGGAATGCCCACCAGCGGCACGAAAATGGCAGCATTGGTCAGGAGTAGCGCCAGATTGGTGACGATCTCCGGCCGCGCGCGGTGCAGCGCGCCGACCAGCGCATCGCGCTTCGTGGCGATAGCGAGCGCGGCGAACAGCATCGCCAGCGGCGCAATCTCGGCGACGTCGCCAGTGAGGTTGTGCAGGATGGTCTCGATCACCTCGCCCGCATAGCGAGAAAACCACAAAGAAACCGTAAACCCGCCGCGACTTCGGGCGTCAGGTCCAGACCAGCGACAGGAGGTAAAGCGCGATCAGCCAGACGATGCAGCCGAGCACCACGCGGCGGTCACCCGCGAGAATGGCGACGATGCCCACTGGCCAGAGCGACCAGCTGATGACGATCTGGCGGAAGCTGAAGAGGTTTTCGGCGCCGACGATGCTCGCCACCCAGGCGAACAACGCTCCGTTGCAGATCAGCACGCCGGCCAGCACCAGCCGGTAATTGGCAGCAAAATGCGCCTCGTGGTCCTCTTCGGCACTCTCGGGAAAAATCAGCGAGGCGGCGACATAGTAGATGCCGGTGACGAGGAAGCCGGCAAACATCACCGGCCAGGTCGGGGTAATCTGTGTTCGCATCTACCAGCCGAACACCCAGAAGGTGACGACATCGCAGGCAACGAGGATCCCGAGCAGCGCGGTCGACCAGCCGATGCGAACGTGGCGGCGCGACTTGAGCGCGCGGGCGAGACCAGCCAGAGCCTCGGTCAGCGCCAGGCCGAGGAGCAGTCCGAATAGCGTGACGGCATAGTCGAACTCCTGCATCGCGCGGGCGTCAGAGCGCGGAGAGGCCTAGGAAGCCGGGTACCGGGCCGTTCCACTCGCCGGGCTTGGCCGGTTCGTCGTGCTCGTGATGACGGCGGGCGCGCGGCTTGCGATCCTCGCGCGGCGCACCGGCGTCGCGGTCAAGGGCGCGCTCGGGAGCGCTCTCGGCCTCGCGGTCAGCGGCGCGCTCGCCGTCGCGGTCAGGGGCGCGGTCGCTACGCGGCTTGCGCTCGGCCCGTTCCACCCGCTCGGGGCGCTCGGCGCGCGCGGCGGGTTCCCCACGGTCCTCGCGGGCGCGGCGCGGCTTTCTCGCCGGGCGCTCCTCGCGCTCTTCGGCGTCGTCAGCGCGGGCGGGCTTCGCAGCTTCGGCCTTGGCGAGCACTTCGCTAAGGTCGACCCGCAAGTCTTCCTTGCCAAACACCTTGATCGGGCTGCCGGTCAGCTTCTCGACGTTGGAGATGGCCTCGGCGTCTTCCTCCGAAACGAAGGTGAAGGCCCGTCCCTTGGCGCCCGCGCGGCCGGTGCGGCCGATGCGGTGGACGTAATCGTCGGGGTGCCACGGCGTGTCGAAGTTGAAGACGTGGCTGACGCCCTTGATATCGAGGCCGCGCGCAGCGACATCCGAAGCGACAAGGATGTTGACCTCACCGGCCTTGAAGCGCTCGAGCTCCTTGATGCGGCTCGACTGGTCCATGTCGCCGTGGATTTCGCTCGAACGGAAGCCGTAGCGAGCAAGGCTCTGGTTCAATTCACGCACCGTCGTCTTGCGGTTTGCAAAGATGATCGCATTTTCAACAAGGTCGTTCTCGAGGAACCAGCGCAGCGTGTCCTTCTTCGAACGCGACTTCACTGGCACCTTGAAGGCGGTGATATCGGCATTGGTAGAGGCCGCGCGGTTCACCTCGATCCGCTTAGGATTGTTAAGGAACTTCTTGGCCAGCTTCTCGATCGGCGGCGGCATGGTCGCCGAGAACAACATGGTCTGACGGGTTTCGGGAAGCTTGGAGCAGATGAATTCGATGTCGGGGATGAAACCCATGTCGAGCATCCGGTCCGCCTCGTCGATAACGAGCAGCTCGCAGCCGTTGAGCATGATCTTGCCCCGCTCGAACAGGTCCATAAGCCGGCCCGGCGTCGCGATCAGCACATCGACGCCGTCGGACAGCGCCTTGAGCTGGTCGCCCATCTGCACGCCGCCGATAAGCAGCGCCATCTTGAGGTCGTGGTTCTTGCCGTACTTCTCGAAGTTCTCGGCGACTTGCGCTGCGAGTTCGCGAGTCGGCTCGAGGATTAGCGAGCGCGGCATCAGCGCGCGGCGACGACCAGATGCCATGACGTCGATCATCGGGAGCACAAAGCTCGCGGTCTTGCCCGTGCCCGTCTGGGCGATGCCGATAAGGTCGCGCATCATCAGCACGGTCGGGATCGCCTGCGCTTGGATCGCAGTCGGCGTCGAGTAGCCCGCGTCTTCGACGGCTTTGAGCAATTCGGGCGAAAGGCCGAGATCGGCGAAAGTCATCAGGTGTGTGTTGTCCGAGAATAGCGGGCAGGGTTGCTGCCGGGATTGCTGGCCCGCCGCGCGCCAAAGCGCCGCGTCAGGCTGCCGCGCCTTTCCCGCAAATGGCCGCAAAAGTCAAGGAAACGTGCCCGAGGGCGCTCGGGCTCAGCTGCGCACTTCGACGAGCTGGCGCATCACCTCTACCGCGCAGCTCGCACCGGTGCGCGACTGGAGCTTGTCACGCGACACGCACAGACGCCCGTCTTTGCTCTTCTCGACGTAAAATCCCGAGTAAAAGTCGCGGGCGCGGCACGATTTTTCGAGATTGGCCGACAGCATCCGTCGGTCCCGCAGGTACAGCACCAAGCGATTGCCGCTACCGGTCTGCACCCCCGCGATATCCTCGAGCGGCACGCACTTCTCCTTGCCGCGCTCCTCGAACCGGGTCGTAGCCGCACGCTGCGGCATTTCGGCGAGAAGGTTCTGGCGCGCGGCGGAAGGTTGAGGCGTTATGCGGATCACCACCCGCTGCTCGATCCGCACCTGCTGAACGACCGAGGACTGGCGCAGCAAAGACAGCGGGTTGAGATACGGCGTCGTGGCTGGGTTCTGCCCTGCGGCAGCCGCCGCATCGCATTGCCTTTCCGGTCCTTCCGCCGGACTGCTCTCCTCCGACACGCCGCTCGCGTCCGCCACCAGCGGCAGCATCAACGCAAACGGCGCTGCAAGGGCAAGCAAGCTGTGCATGGGCGGGAAAGATCTCTCCTCGTGAGCAGCGGGATCGGACGGAACGCAAAGCCGCATTTGGCGCGAGCGAGGCAGAAAACCTAATCTAGCGTGGATATTTGAACCGTGGCTTAACTGGCGCACAGTGGCTGCTCAAAGGATTGGTAAATTGGGCGGCAACTGTGGCATGCAGGTAACAATGAATCGCACCGCACCGCCCTCGCCCGCACCATCCCTCACCGACCCATCAGAGGCCGACGCTTTCCTCGTCGCCGCGCACGCGCTGCTCGGGACACGCGGTCTCACCTCCGATCCCGAGCGCATGGACGCCTGGCTGACCGACTGGCGCGGGCGTTACACGGGCCGCGCGCTGGCGCTCGCCTCCCCCGCCTCCACCTCTGAAGTCGCCGCGCTGGTGAAGCTGTGCGCCGAGCATGGCGTGCCGATCGTTCCTCAGGGCGGCAATAGCGGCATGGCGGGCGGCGCCACTCCGGATACGAGCGGCCATGCGATCATCCTCTCGCTCAGGCGCATGAATGCAATCCGCAGCCTGTCAGCGGATGGCTGCCAAGTGGTGTGCGAGGCCGGGGTGATCCTCCAGACCCTACACGAGGCGGCAGAAGCCGCGGGGATGCGCTTTCCCCTCACGCTCGGCGGCAAGGGTTCGGCGACCATCGGCGGGCTGATTTCCACCAATGCCGGGGGTACGCAGGTGCTGCGCCACGGGACGATGCGCGCGCAGGTGCTTGGGCTGGAGGCGGTGCTGGCGGACGGGCAGGTACTGGATCTCATGACCCCGCTGAAGAAGGACAATCGCGGCTTTGACTTGAAGCAGTTGCTGATCGGTTCGGAAGGGACGCTCGGGATCGTCACCGCGGCGACGCTGCGGCTGCTCCCTGCCGCCACAGGCCGCGCCACCGCCTGGGTCGGACTTGGCGGGATCGTCGAGGCGCGAGCGCTGCTCGGTCGGGTGGAGCGCGCGCTGGGCGACGCGCTTGAAGGCTTCGAAGTGGTCCCGGCGCATTGCCTCGATTCTGTCCTCGCCCACCAACCGCATGGGCGCGCACCTCTCGCTGAGCGCCACGCCTGGAATGCGCTGATCGAAAGTGTCTCGCCTTCGCAAGATAGCACAGCGCTGCGCGACGGGATGGAGACCGCGCTGGCCCAGGCGATGGAGGCGGGACTCGTCGCGGACGCGGTGATCGCCGCCAACGACAGCCAGGCCGAAGCCTTCTGGCAATTGCGCGACGGCATCTCCGCCGCCGAACGTGCGCTCGGCCCGGCGATGCAGCACGACATCTCGGTACCAGTCGAACGGATGCCTGAATTCATCCTCGCAGCCGTGCCAGCCATCGAAGCGAGCTTCGATGGCACTCGTGCAGTCGCCTTCGGTCACCTCGGCGACGGGAATGTCCACTTCCATGTCCTGGCTCCTACCGGCGCCGTCAGGGGCGTGTGGGAAGAAGCCGAAGGGAAAGCGGTGAGCGCGCGGGTCCACGATCTCGTCACCCGCTGGGGCGGATCGATCAGCGCCGAACACGGCATCGGGCAGATGAAGACGGGCGAGCTTGCCCGCCTCCACGATCCCGTCGCGCTGGCGGTGATGACGCGGGTAAAGCAGGCGCTCGACCCGGCCAATCTGCTCAATCCGGGGAAACTGTTGCAAAGCGGCAAGCGCAACTGACCGCGCGCGCTTGCACGCGGCATCGCAAGCGCTTAAGGGCCGCGCTTTCGGCGGGGCGATCCGTTTTCCGCTGAGGGGATCTTTCACTACAGCTTACCGGAGACGTCGTAATGGCCAGCGCGCCGCAACCCCAACTTCCGCTGTTCTACAAGGACCTTCTGCCCGTCAACAGCCGCGACCATGCGACTTGGAAGGCAGGCTCGCTCGGCAACGCGGCCTATCTTGCCCAAACTCACGCGGTTCCGCTGACCTCGGACGAATTCGTCGACGCGCAGCGCGATTACCCGATCGTCTTCACCGCCGGTGAAAACCCGCTGCCGATCGCGCTGTTTGGCCTTAACGAGGGCGTGAACACCTTCGTCGGCGAGGATATGCTGATCGCCGAGCTGATCTACCTGCCCGCCTATGCGCGTCGTTATCCGTTTATCCTTGCCAAGCTCCAGCAGGGCAACGACGATATGTCCCTGTGCTTCGACCCGACCGCGGGCCTGATCAGCGCCGACAAGGAAGGCATGGCATTGTTCGACGAGGCCGGCCAGCCAACCGAATATACCTCCGGTGTGCTCGATTTCTGCCGCCGCTTCGAGGAAGCCGGCCAGCGCACCAAGCTGTTCATGGACGAACTTGCCAAGCTCGACATCCTGATGGACGGCGAAATCGCCATCACCCGCAACGACATGCCCGACACTCCGTTCATCTACCGCGGCTTCCGCATGGTTGACGAGAACAAGCTGCGCGAGCTTCCGGCTGCGACGCTTGAGGAGCTCGCCAAGAATGGCATGCTGATGCTCATCTACGCGCACCTCTTTTCGCTCAACCTGATGCGCAACATCTTCGAGCGTCAGGCGTCGCAGGGCAAGGTGCCGATGACAGCTGACGGTGCTCCGGCGCCCGCGCCCAACAAGGTGCCTATGACCGCTGACGGTGCCCCGGCGCCCGCGCTCCACGAGGACGGAGTCGAGGATATGCGCGGGGCCTGATCTCCGCCGCCGGAGCGGCACCGCTACGGCCGGTTTGCATGATATGACGGGCAGGTGGCCGCTGGCTGCCTGCCCGTTTCACGTTGCTGGGTCTGCTACTCGGCTGCCTGCCGCAGTCCTTCGTGACCGCCCAGCAGCGCGGTCTCCGCGCCGAGCTCGCGCACCAACGCAGCGAGCATCGCGGCAATTCCCGGAAGACCCGGCCCCGGTTCGGCGAACTGACGGTCGAGATAGGTCGCACGGCACACCTCGATCTGCATCGCGTGGACGTTCGCTTGCGGCGCGCCGTGACGATCAAGCACGTAGCCGCCCGAATAGGGCCGGTTCTGCGCCGCCGGCACCTCGCGGCACTCGAGATGGGCAAGCGCACGGCCCATCAGCCCGGTATGGCACGAGGCACCGAAGCGGTCGCCGAGCACCAGCACCGGCGCGCGGGTCTCTCCCTCGGCAGCACGTAGTGGCGGCATTGAGTGAAGATCAATCAGCAGGACCGCGCCCCATTCGTCGCGGATCCGCCCCAGCTCAGCAGCCAGCATCGCGTGATAGGCCCGGTGGATGCCCTCGATCCGCGCAGCGAGTTCTTCCGGAGCAAGCCGACCGCGCCAGATCTCGCCCGAGCCCGGCAGGCGCCGCGGCACGAGCCCGAGGCCGCTGCGCGCGCGGGCATTGCCGTGGTGCGTCGGCTTGGCCGGAGCGGCACCTTCGGACCGTCCGCCCTCGATCATGTCCCAGTCGATATCCTCTTCAGCACGGTTGAGATCGAGCATCGCGCGCGGCGCATGGGCGACCAGCAGCGCAACCCCGGTTTCCCGTGCGACCGCGACGCCGAGCCGGTCGACATGGCGATCTTCAAGCCGCAGCTGGGCGAGTTCCGGGTTGCGCATCCGCGCGGTCACGGCCTGCGGATACAAACGGCCCGCGTGGGGCACCGCCACCACCACCGGCAGGCGCAGGCGCGGCGGGCTCGTCAGAGTGAAGGCTGGGGCATCGCCAAGACCCGGCACGTATCCACCACTGACGGATGCGCGAACAGGTGTGGGGCCGGGCCGAGAGGGGCGGGCGGGCGGTGACATCTGAGATCCCTGCTGACGGGTTTGGGAGAGCCTGTCAAAGCCTCATGCAACGCGTAATCGCCTCGCCCTGCCGCAATCCGCTCCATCCCGGATTCGATCCGTCTCGCACACAAAGATTTCTTAAGCCGGGTCTGCTAACCCGCGAAGCATGACAGTGACACGTACCCCCCGCATCCTGCTCGCCGAAGACGAGGACGCCATGCGCGCCTATCTTGAACGGGCGCTGATCAACGCCGGCTACGAAGTGAGCTCCGTCGATCGCGGGACCGATGCCGTGCCGCTGCTCGAAACAGGCGACTACGATTTGCTGCTTTCGGACATCGTCATGCCCGAGATGGACGGGATCGAACTTGCCCAGCGCTGTGCCGAGATTTCCCCGCGCACCAAGGTGATGTTCATCACCGGTTTTGCCGCGGTCAGCCTTCGCGCCAGCCGCGAACAGCCCACCGCCAAGGTGCTTTCCAAGCCCTTCCACCTGCGCGATCTTGTGCTTGAGGTGGAGCGGATCTTCGAGGAAGCGGGCGAAGCACGGGCCTGATAGAGTTCCAGCTCGAATCGCTTGCACCTTCCAGAGGGCTGCGATAGATGGCCGCTCCACGCTCGAGAGGGCGCCGATCCGATGGTGCGGGCGTATAGCTCAGTGGTAGAGCACTATGTTGACATCGTAGGGGTCGCAAGTTCAATCCTTGCTACGCCCACCATCGGCAAAACCAAGACAGCCCGCCTCTTCCGGCGGGCTTTTTTGTGCCTGCAGCCTGCGCACGGGATGTTGCGTTTCATTTGCAACCCCTGCGCTTGCATGACTGCACTCCTCTGCTAAGGCCCGCGCGGGATCTTTGGGCCTTGGACGGGCTTCGAACAGCTTCCTGTCGATCAAGCACGGCCCCTCGCGGACGGGGCAGAAGGATAGGGCAAAACGCATGCAAAAAATCAAAGTCGCCAACCCCGTCGTCGAGCTCGACGGCGACGAGATGACCCGCATCATCTGGCAGTGGATCCGCGAACGGCTGATCCTGCCTTACCTTGACATCGACCTGAAGTATTACGATCTCTCGATCGAGAACCGCGACGCGACAGACGATCAGGTAACGGTCGATTCCGCCAACGCGATCAAGCAATATGGCGTCGGCGTGAAGTGTGCGACAATCACTCCGGACGAACAGCGCGTCGAGGAATTCGGCCTCAAGAAGATGTGGAAGTCGCCCAACGGCACGATCCGCAACATCTTGGGCGGCGTGGTCTTCCGCGAGCCGATCGTAATCGACAACGTGCCGCGCCTTGTGCCGGGCTGGACCGATCCGATCGTGGTTGGCCGTCATGCCTTTGGCGACCAGTACAAGGCGACCGACACACTGATCCCCGGCCCCGGCAAGCTGCGGCTGGTGTTCGATGGCGAAGATGGCACCAAGATCGACCTCGATGTGTTCGACTTCCCCAGCGCGGGCGTGGCGATGGCGATGTACAACCTCGACGATTCGATCCGCGACTTTGCCCGCGCCAGCTTCAACTACGGCCTCAACCTCGGCTGGCCGGTGTACCTCTCGACCAAGAACACGATCCTCAAGGCCTATGACGGGCGCTTCAAGGACCTGTTTCAGGAAGTCTTCGACAACGAAGGCTTCGCCCAGCAGTTCAAGGCAAAAGGCATGGTCTACGAACACCGCCTGATCGACGACATGGTCGCCTCGGCGCTCAAGTGGTCGGGCAAGTTTGTCTGGGCCTGCAAGAACTACGACGGCGACGTGCAGTCGGACACCGTGGCTCAGGGCTTTGGCTCGCTCGGCCTGATGACTTCGGTGCTGCTCAGCCCCGATGGCAAGACCGTTGAGGCCGAGGCTGCGCACGGCACAGTCACCCGTCATTACCGCCAGCACCAGCAGGGCAAGGCGACGTCGACCAACCCGATTGCCTCGATTTTCGCCTGGACCCGCGGCCTGATGTATCGCGGCAAGTTCGACGGCACGCCCGAAGTGGTTAAGTTCGCCGAAACGCTCGAACGCGTCTGCATCCAGACCGTCGAGAAGGGCCACATGACCAAGGACCTGGCGCTGCTCATCGGCCCCGGTCAGGCATGGCAGACGACCGAGCAGTTCTTCGAGACGATCGCTGATAACCTCGAAAAAGAAATGACGACCTCGGCCTGATCGGCCCTGCATCATCGCTCCGACAAGCCGGGCGGGCGTCTAGTCCGCCCGGCTTTTTATTGACCCCGCCAAGGGTGACAGCCCCGCCCCGCCCCGTTAAGTCGATCGGGTGGCCGGCGAACTGACCCTCTCTCCCTTCCTTTCCGATGCGTTGGTGATCCTCGGCGCGGCGGGGCTTGTGATCCCGGTCTTTGCCCGCTTTCGCATCACGCCGATCATCGGCTTCATTCTCATCGGCGTGTTGGTCGGACCCTATGGTCTCGGTTCCTTGGTCGAGCGAATACCCTGGCTCTACCACGTCACGATCAGCAATCCGGATGGCCTTGCGCCTTTCGCCGACTTTGGCATCGTCCTGCTGCTCTTCGCGATCGGGCTTGAGCTCTCGTTCAACCGCCTGTGGCAGATGCGCCGGCTAGTGTTCGGCCTTGGCGCGTTGGAGGTGATGATCAGCGGCAGCGCGCTCGCGGTCGCCGTTGGCATGGCATCGGGCCTTGGCGTGACTGCGGCCCTCGCGCTTGGCTTCGCGCTCGCCTTCTCCTCGACCGCGATCGTCCTGCCAATCTCGGGCACCCGCACGCCGGTGGGCCGCGCGGCGCTCTCGATGCTGCTGTTCGAGGACATCATGATCGTCCCGATCATCTTCATCCTCGGCGCGCTCGCTCCCAATGCGGCGGATGAAGGCTGGGGCGGCCTCGTCCAGACGCTGTGGCAGGGCGGCCTCGTCGTCATCGTGCTGCTGGTAGTCGGGCGCTTCGCCCTGCCCCAGCTGTTCGCGCAGGCAGCCCGCACCAAGAGCCCCGAACTGTTCCTTGCCGCTTCGCTGCTGGTGGTGATCGGCGCGAGCCTCGCCACCGCGCTGGTCGGCCTCTCGCCGATCGTCGGCGCTTTGATCGCCGGACTGCTGATCGCCGAGACCGAGTACAGCACCGAGGTCGAACTGATCATGGAGCCCTTTAAGGGCCTCGCGCTGGGCGTCTTCCTGATCACCGTCGGCATGAGCATCAACCTTGCTGAGATTGCCGAACAGATCGGCGCAATCACCCTAGCGGTGGTCGGCGTGGTGGTGTTCAAGGCACTGGTCACCGGCATCCTGTTGCGACTCATGGGCGCCCGGCGTGGCACTGCGGCAGAAACCGGCCTCTTGATGGCCTCGCCATCCGAAACCACCCTGATCGTGCTTGCCGCCGCTACAAGCGCATTGGTGCTCGACACGGAGACCGCGCAGTTCTGGCAAACCGTCACCGCGATCGGCCTCACCATCACGCCTTTGCTCGCGCGCCTGGGCGCGGTGATCGCGCGGCGGGTCGACAGCGTCGCCCATGCGCAGGACGATGACGACAGCGAGGACGCGCGCACCATCATCGTCGGCGGCGGCCGCGTCGGCCGGCTGATCGCGGACATGCTTCAGACCCATGGCAAGCCCTATGTGATGATCGATACAAACCCCGATCTTGTCGCCGCCGCCAAGCGCGATGGGTACCGCGCCACCTTCGGCGATGCCGGGCGCGGGGACACACTGTCACGGCTTGGGGCAGACCGTGCGCCCGCGGTGGTGCTGACGATGGACGAGCCGGTTCTCGCCCAGCGCCTCGTCACCAAGCTGCGCCAGACCTACCCCGACCTGTTGATCGTCGCCCGCGCACGCGACACCGACCACGCCGCAGCGATGTACCGCGCCGGGGCCAGCCACGCCGTGCCTGAGACGCTCGAAAGCTCGCTCCAGCTGTCGGAAGCCGTGCTGGTCGATATCGGCGTCGCCATGGGCCCGGTGATCGCCTCGATCCACGCCAAGCGCGACGAGTTCCGCGAGCAGCTGGAGCGCGAAGGGGGGCTGAGTGAGAAGCCCAAGCTCAAAAGTGCAAGTCTGCGCGAGCGCGAAGCCTAGCGGCGCAGTTCTACGCTGCGTTCGAGCGTCTTTAAGCGGCTACCGTCCGCCCGACGCACCGTGATAGTGACATTGGCCGCCCTTGCTGACATAACGATCTTCGGCGGTGCCTTATTTACCCTTGTGGGTTCCGGCGATTACCCTGCACAGTTCTCCGTTCTGGACCGACATTTCGCCTAAACTGCCGGCTGCGATGCCAGCACCGCCTTCACCGCCGCGAGCGCATCTGCGGCCCTGCTGCCATCCGGACCGCCACCCTGAGCCATGTCGGGCCGTCCGCCGCCGCCCTTGCCGCCGAGCGCTTCCACGCCCGCGCGGACCAGATCGACCGCGCTGAACCGCGCCGTGAGATCATCGGTCACGGCCGCCGCGATGCTCGCCTTGCCGTCATTCACCGCGATAATCGCCGCTACGCCCGATCCCATTCGCTGCTTGGCCGCATCCAGCAGGGGGCGCAGGTCCTTGGGATCGAGCCCTTCGAGCACTTGTCCGCTAAAGGCGACACCAGCCAACATTTCGTCGGCTGCAGCAGCGCCGCCGCCCGAGCCGCCGCCGCCTAGCGCCAGCGCCTTCTTCGCCTCAGCCAGATCCTTCTCGAGCCGCTTGCGCTCATCGAGCAGCGCCGCGAGGCGCGCAGGCACTTCTTCTGGTGTCGCGCGGATCACGCTTGCGGCGGCCTTCAACGCTTCCTCGCGCGCGACCAGCCACTGGCGCGCGCATTCCCCGGTCAGCGCTTCAATGCGGCGCACGCCCGAGGAGACCGCGCTTTCCGAAACGATGCGGAACAAGCCGATGTCGCCCGTCGCGTTCACATGGGTGCCGCCGCACAGCTCGACCGAGTAGTTGCGCCCTTCCCCGGCCGCGCGGCCCATCGAAAGCACGCGGACCTCCTCGCCATACTTCTCGCCGAACAGCGCCAACGCACCGGCGGCGACTGCGTCGTCTGGAGTCATCACGCGCGTACTGACCGTCTCATTGGCGCGGATTTCCGAGTTCACCTCAGCCTCGACCGCAGCGATATCATCGGGCGTCAGTGCTATCGGATGCGAGAAGTCGAAGCGCAGGCGCTCTTCGGCGACCATCGAGCCCTTCTGCGTCACATGCCCGCCAAGGCGATTGCGGAGCGCGGCGTGGGCAAGGTGCGTCGCCGAATGGTTGGCGCGGATGCGGTCGCGCCGTTCGGCATCGACCTTGAGTTCGACTGTGTCGCCGACCGCGACTTCGCCCGCCTCAATCCGCACCTCGTGCGCGTGCAAGCGGCCGAGCGGCTTTGACGTATCGGTGACGTGGGCCTTGAGGCCGGCGATGCTCGCCATCGTCCCGGCGTCGCCTGTCTGGCCGCCGCTCTCGCCGTAAAAAGGCGTCTGGTTAGTGAGGATCACCACCACGTCGCCCGCTGCGGCGCTGGCGACTTCGGCACCCCCCTTGACGATCCCGACAACCCGGCCTTCGCCGCCGGTCGAGGCGTAACCGGTGAACTCGCTCGCGCCCTCGCGCTCGGCGATGTCGAACCACACTTCGCCCGACGCCGCATCGCCCGAGCCCTTCCAGGCGGCGCGCGCAGCGGCTTTCTGGCGCGCCATCGCAGCATCGAAGCCTGGCTTGTCGACGCCGATCCCGCGGGCGCGCAGCGCGTCTTCGGTGAGGTCGTAGGGGAAGCCAAAGGTGTCGTAGAGGCGGAAGGCGATTTCGCCGTCGAGCTCACTGCCGCTGGTCAGATCGCCAGTGGTTTCGTCCAGCAACTTCAGGCCCTTGTCGAGCGTGCGGCGGAACTGCGCTTCCTCGCGCTCGAGGACTTCCTGGATCAGTGCCTGCCCGCGGACAAGCTCAGGGTAGGCCTGACCCATCTCGCCGACCAGCGCGGGAACAAGGCGGTGCATCAACGGCTCGGCCGCGCCCAGCAGATGCGCATGGCGCATGGCGCGGCGCATGATCCGGCGCAGCACGTAACCGCGGCCCTCGTTAGAAGGGAGCACGCCGTCAGCCATCAGGAAGCTGGTCGAACGCAAGTGGTCGGCGATGACGCGGTGCGAGCCAGACGACTCGCCTTGCGCGGCGACGCCAGTGAGTGATTCCGAAGCCGAAATCAGTGCTTTGAACGTGTCGGTGTCGTAATTATCGTGGACTCCCTGCAGCACGGCGGCCACGCGTTCGATGCCCATGCCGGTGTCGATCGAAGGCTTGGGCAGGTCGCGGCGGGTGCCGTCGGCCTGCTGATCATATTGCATGAAGACGAGATTCCAGAGCTCGACAAAGCGGTCGCCGTCTTGGTCGGGGCTGCCGGGAGGGCCGCCGAAGATGTGGTCGCCGTGGTCGTAGAAAATCTCGGAGCACGGTCCGCAGGGGCCGGTGTCGCCCATCGACCAGAAGTTATCGGAGGTGCTGATCCGGATAATCCGCTGTTCGGGGAGGCCCGCGATGCGCTGCCAGAGGCCCGCTGCCTCGTCGTCTGTATGATATACGGTGACCGTGAGCTTGTCCTTGGGTAGCCCCCACTCGCCGGTCAGCAGGGTCCAGGCGTGCTCGATCGCCTGCTCTTTGAAGTAGTCGCCGAAGGAAAAATTCCCAAGCATTTCAAAGAATGTATGGTGCCGCGCGGTGTATCCGACATTGTCGAGATCATTGTGCTTGCCGCCAGCGCGGACGCATTTTTGCGAGGATGCGGCGCGCGGGGACGCGGGCGTTTCCAGTCCGGTGAAGACGTTTTTGAACGGCACCATCCCGGCGTTGACGAACATCAACGTCGGGTCGTTGTAGGGCACGAGCGGCGCGCTCGGCGTGGCGGCGTGGCCATTCCTACTGAAGTAGTCGAGGAAGGAGCGGCGGATTTCGTTCGTCGATGTCATGGCGGTGCAGTTAGGCAAAGCGCACGGATTTCGCAATGGAGCGCGAAAAAGGGGGGTCTAGAAGGGGTCTAACAGGGGTCTAGGCAGGGTCTAAACCGATCTGGAGGGGGTCTGGAGCGGCCTAAGGGGGGTCTAAAACGCCTCAGATTTCACCCCGCGAGCGTCCAGAATTCGAAAAGCCGGCCTGCGACCTGGGGAAGATCGCAAGCCGGCGTTCCGCTTGTCCGGGCGCGGTGGACAGCCGGGAGAGATGTGCTCACGGCCAAACGCCCGCTTGGGGATCAGTCGTCCGAGTCCGCGTCCGGCCCAGCCATCATCTCCCCGGCGACCTGATCGGTGCGGCTGCGGATCGCAGCTTCCAAGCGGTCGCAAACTTCCGGGTGTTCCTTGAGGTAGGTCTTGGCGTTTTCACGCCCCTGTCCGATGCGGATCGAATCGTAGGAGAACCAGCTACCCGACTTCTCGACGAGGCCGGCCTTGACCCCGAGATCGATGATCTCGCCGATCTTGGAGATGCCCTCGCCGTACATGATGTCGAACTCGACCTGCTTGAACGGCGGTGCGACCTTGTTCTTGACCACCTTCACGCGGGTCGCGTTGCCGGTGATTTCGTCGCGGTCCTTGATCTGGCCAGTGCGGCGGATGTCGAGGCGGACCGAGGCGTAGAACTTGAGCGCGTTGCCGCCGGTGGTGGTTTCGGGGTTACCGTACATCACGCCGATTTTCATGCGTAGCTGATTGATGAAGATCACCATGCAGCGCGAGCGGCTGATCGAGCCAGTCAGCTTGCGCAGCGACTGGGACATGAGGCGCGCCTGAAGGCCGACGTGCGTATCGCCCATCTCGCCCTCGATTTCAGCGCGGGGCACCAGCGCCGCGACCGAATCGATCACCAGCACGTCAATCGCGTTGGAACGCACCAGCGTATCGACGATTTCCAACGCCTGCTCGCCGGTATCGGGCTGCGAGACGATCAGTTCGTCGATATCGACACCCAGCTTCTTGGCGTAGATCGGATCGAGCGCGTGTTCGGCATCGACGAAGGCTGCAGTGCCGCCCATCTTCTGCGCTTCGGCGATGACGTGCAGCGCCAGCGTGGTCTTGCCCGAGCTTTCCGGCCCGTAGATTTCAATCACCCGGCCGCGCGGCAGGCCGCCGATCCCGAGCGCGATGTCGAGGCCCAACGACCCGGTCGAAATCGATTCGACCTGCATCGTTTCCTTCGAGCCCAGCTTCATTGCCGAACCCTTCCCGAAGGCACGATCAATCTGTGCGAGAGCGGCTTCGAGAGCCTTCTGACGGTCCACGGCTTTCTTGTCCTCTTCCACCAATTTCAATTGGGTAGCCATCGCACGCGCTCCTCAGCTTGCCTAGGGGCGAAAAGTAGTTTTCCGCCAACTCGGTAGGAGTTATGTATCGCGTTTGTTCTTACGGAACAAGTAGGGAACGAAATTATTTTCCGTGCGCCTTTTGCAGCCTGCCCTACGGCCTTGCGCTAACCGCCGCTGGCGCGCAGCTG
>JBBRUU010000054.1:0-16248 GCA_038247515.1 Sphingomonadales bacterium | reverse complement strand
TGGTACAAGGGCCTCCATCGCTGCGAACGGGTGTCGCTGCAAACGGATTGGACCGTGCTATTACCGCCAGGCGGGCCGCATCCAGGGAGCTGTGTCGCTCTCCCCGTCAACGGATCCTGTCTGTCCTTCCTGCTAGTCTCGGTCAACCGGGCTATTCGCCGCGTGTCTGACGCCGCCAATTTCGCGGCTACTCGAAACGAGCCGCCGCGCGACGGTTATTACCTTTCGAGCCTCTCGTGATAAGAGAGAAACATAGGTTAACGTCTCACTTGCCGACTTTTGACAGTCGACTGTAACCCGGAAGCAACAATCTCACAGGGCGCGCGCTCTAAACGCAATATCTGAAAAAGAATTGAAGGGTTCCCGCATGGCTCAAGGCTCTGCTAGCACTGCACGATGAGCAAAACAGCCCAGAGCGATTGGATCCAGGTGGCGCGCGCCAGCCTTGGCGCGGCGCGGGACTATGGCGAGGCGGTGCAGGCGGCGGTGGCGCAGGTGGTGGCCCCGGCCGGCGTGCCCGATCCCGTGCTGCTGACCCGCGAACAGCACCGGGTGCATGGGTTTGCGTGGCTGGCCGCGAGCATCGCCGCGCTCGAAGCGACGCTGGACTGGGCGGTACGCGCGCAGACCGGTGGCCGGTTCGGCGAGGCAGAGGCGCTGGTGCTGCGGATCGGCTTTGGCGAATACCTCGCCCAGATCGCATCCGGCCTGCCGATGAGCGCGAGCGAAGTGGTGCGCCCGTCAAGCTTTGGCACCGGAGCCGGGGCGCGCGCCTTGGCCGCGCATCCGTCGGTGGCAAGGCTGCTGGCCGAAGGCAACACCCCCGAAACCCGCGCTGCGCTTGCCGCGCTGCTGGCAAACGGCGCTCGCCCCGACGAGGCGCTTGCCGATGACACGCTCGACCTTGTGCGCGACCAGATGCGCGCCTTCACGGCGCAAGCGATCACGCCCCATGCACATCAGTTGCACCTTGCCGACGCGCTGATCCCGGATTCGGTGATCGCCGCGATGGCGGCGCTCGGCGTGTTCGGCGTGTGTATTCCTGAGAAGCACGGCGGCCTTGGCCTCGGCAAGCTGGCGATGGCGGTGGTCTCGGAAGAATTGTCGCGCGGGTGGATCTGCGCCGGGAGCCTCGGCACCCGGTCCGAGATCGCCGGCGAGCTCATCAGCGAGAACGGCACCCCTGAACAACAGGCGCGCTGGCTGCCGCGCATCGCCGACGGATCATGCCTGCCAACCGCGGTCTTTACCGAGCCCGACACCGGTTCCGACCTTGCCGCAGTGCGCACCCGCGCCGCGCGTCAGGCGGACGGCGGGTGGCTGGTGACGGGCGCCAAGACATGGATCACCCATGCCGCGCGCGCCGACCTGATGACCATGCTGGTGCGCACCGAGCCCGCGCAGCCGGGCTATGCGGGCCTGTCGATGCTGCTTGCGCAGAAGACGCGCGGCACGGACGCGGTGCCATTCCCGGACGAAGGCATCGACGGGAGCGAGATCGAAGTGCTCGGCTACCGGGGGATGAAGGAATATGCGCTCGGGCTCGATGGGTTTGCGGTGGCGGGCGAGGGCTTGCTGGGCGGCAACGAGGGGCAGGGCTTCAAGCAGTTGATGCGCACCTTCGAAGGCGCACGCATCCAGACCGCCGCGCGCGCGATCGGCGTGGCGTGGAACGCCTTCGACCTCGGACTGGACTATGCGCTGGGGCGCAAGCAGTTCGGCGCGGCGCTGGTGACCTTCCCAAGGGTCGCAGACAAGCTTGCGCTCATGGCCGCCGAGATCGTGATGGCGCGCGAGCTTACCTATGCCGCCGCCCGCGCCAAAGATTCAGGGAAGCGCTGCGATATCGAGGCAGGGATGGCCAAGCTGCTCGCCGCCCGCGTCGCATGGAGCGCGGCTGACAACGCCGTGCAGATCCACGGCGGCAACGGCTACGCGCTCGAATACCCGATCAGCCGGGTGTTGTGCGACGCGCGCATCCTCAACATCTTCGAGGGCGCCGCCGAGATCCAGGCACAGGTGATCGGGCGCGGACTGCTCGCCGGGCAGGTCCAGGAAGTCCGCGCGTCGGCTGCCTGAAGCCATTTCGAGCGCTGTGGTTTCACAGCGCGGCTCGCAAAATCGAGGGCCAAGATCAAAGCATGCGGCGCAGGCCCGTTTCATGCTCGTGCTCGTGCTCGTGCACCGGGTCGAGGTAGACCGCCTGCCGCAGGTTGAGATGACGCGGCCGATTGCCGCGCAAGATGAGCTGGTGCTTGACGCGGCCGACCAGATCCCACGCCTCGAAGGGCTTGGACAGGAAGTCCTGCGCACCGGCATAGATCGCCTGGGAGACATCCTCGTTGCCGTTCATCGCGGTGAACATGATTACCGGCAAATCGTAAAGCACGGGCGAGCGGCGCAAGCGGCGCAGCAGGGTAAGGCCGGATTCGCCGGGCATACTCTGGTCGAGCAGCAGGATATCGGGGCGCTTCTTCTGCACGCACCTCCACGCGGCCGCCGCACTGGTGACCCAGCCGCAGGCGTGGCCTGCATCGATCAGCGCTTCGCTCGCCAGTTGGGCAATCAGTTCGTCGTCATCGGCAATCAGGATGTGGGCCATGCTTGGGGGTGTCGCTTAGGTCGTTGTTGGATAACGCCGATTAACCCTAAGCCGGTTGGCACGGACCTGCCGTGCCCCCTCGCAACATCACTTAGGACCCCGCCAGAGCCTGTCTTGCCCCTGCCTTGCGGCACTGTAAGGGAGGTCACCATGACCAGCGATTCTCTCGGGCTTTCGTCCAACCCCGCCCGCTTTGGCCCGTTCTATGTGACGCAAGGCGTTCATAATCTTCGTGATTATGGCGGCTACGCGACGTCGGGAGGCGGGCGAGTGAAGGCCGGGCTGCTGTTCCGATCTGGCCAGCACATGGAAGCCACCGATGCGGACCTTGATCTGATCCACGCGCTCGACATCCGCACGGTGATCGACTTGCGCGGAAACAGCGAGCGGGAGGGTTTTCCGTGCAGACGCCATAGCAGCTTTACCGCGCAAGTCCTTGCCCATGATGGGGAAACCACCAACTCCCCGCCGCATGAAGGTGGCGGCGGGGTGGTTGAAATGACCCCTCAGAAGGCGCGCGAGCGAATGCTGGCGGTCTACACCCGGATGCCCGTCAACCCTGCGATGATCGACATCTTCAGCCGCTATTTCAAGGCTTTGGACGAGAACGATGGCGGAAGCCTGGTGCATTGCTTCGCCGGCAAGGACCGCACCGGGGTGGCCGCTAGCCTGCTGCTCCACGCGCTCGGCGTGCATCGCGATGATATCGCAGCCGAGTTCCTGCTCACCAACGATGCCCCGACCCGCGCCATTCTCGAGCGCCAGTCGCTGCCCCGGATGGAGGCCCATTACGGCACCATCGACCCTGAGGCTTTGCATAATCTGATGGGTGTTCTGCCTGAGTATATCGACACTTACATCGCAAAAGTGACACACGATCACAGCTCGCTCGACGCCTATATGGCGACAATATTAGGTGTGGATGGCCCAAGAAAAGCGCGTCTGAAAGCCAAGCTGACAGCGTGACAATCGCGCCCGAAATCCCCATATCGGTTCCCTAGATAATCACCCGAGGCATACGCACCATGGCTACCCATACCACCAAGATGCTCATCATCGGCTCCGGCCCGGCCGGCTATTCGGCCGCGATCTACGCCGCGCGCGCCATGCTCGAGCCGATCGTGGTGCAGGGGCTGCAGCCGGGCGGGCAGCTCACCATCACCACCGATGTCGAGAACTACCCGGGTTTCCGCGACGTGGTGCAGGGCCCGTGGCTGATGGAGGAAATGCAAGCGCAGGCCGAACATGTCGGCACGCGCATGATGTGGGACACGGTCGTCTCGGTTGACCTTGACCACGGCTCGCCGTTCCGCGCGGTCGGCGATAGCGGTGATGAATACATCGCCGATTGCGTTGTGATCTGCACCGGCGCGCAGGCCAAGTGGCTCGGCGCTCCGGGTGAGATGGCGCTCGGCGGCAAGGGCGTTTCGGCCTGCGCGACCTGCGACGGGTTTTTCTACCGCGGCAAGAAAGTCGCGGTGATCGGCGGCGGCAACACCGCGGTCGAAGAAGCGCTCTACCTCACCAACCACTCGGACAACGTCACTCTGATCCACCGCCGCGACAGCCTTCGCGCCGAGAAGATCCTACAGGAGCGAGTGTTCGCCAATCCCAAGATCTCGGTGCTGTGGAACAAGGGTGTGGATAGCTTCGAGGCGGGCGCAAACGGTATGCTCCACCACCTCGCGCTGACCGATACGGTGACGGGCAAGGCCTCGACGCTTGAGGTCGACGGGGCATTCGTTGCGATCGGCCATGCGCCTGCGACCTCGCTGTTCGTCGGCAAGCTGCCGATGGACGAGAACGGCTACCTGCTCACCGAACCCGGCACGCCCAAGACCGCGATTCCCGGCGTGTTTGCGGCGGGCGATGTGACCGACCATGTCTACCGCCAGGCGGTGACGGCAGCGGGCATGGGCTGCATGGCCGCATTGGACGGTGAGCGTTACCTCGCCGAGCGTGCGCACGCGGTGCTTGAAGCCGTGGCAGCGGAGTAAGAAGTTCCCACCCCTAACCCCGATACCCGCCCCGATACCCGACCCGGGGGCAGGCGGTAGGGGAGGTACAGCGCCGCCCCCAGCCCATCCCGCTTGGCGGAGGGGCCAGGGTGGGCAATCGCGACGGTGGGCAATCGCAAGGGTGGGCAATCGCAAGGGTGGGCAATCGTGACGGTGGGCAAGGCGCAACCTAGAAAACAGCAATCCCCGCGTGCAGGATCAGCGCCATCAGCGCCAGCGACGACAGCGCGAACAGCGCAAAGCGGATCGCCACCTTGTTGACCATTGCCTGCAAAATGCTGTGCGCCACTCTCAGCCCGACATAGGCCCAGGCGATGGTGGTGTTGAGCCCGTCGCCCTGGCCGATGATCGCAAGCACGATCGCCACCGCATAAAACAGCGTAGGAGCCTCGTGCAAGTGGTTGTAATTGTCGGCTTTCCAACTGACACTGTCCGGGAGCTGCGCGCGTAAGCTCGCGCCCGTCGTGCCGACCATGCCGTTGGCATCCATCCCTGCCTTGAGCATTGCCGGGATGCGGGTCGAATACATCCACACCCACATCACCATCGTCCACGCCAGCAGCGCGACGACGGGCTGAAGAATATCCATTCCGATCATGATCGTCTCCTTAAACGGGCAGGGCCGAGGGGTCGGCAAACAGCGTCGCCATCGCCGCGCGGATCGCCAGCGCCATCAGCGCGATCGTCGAAAGCAGGAACAGCAAGAAGCGCACCGGCACCTTGTTGACCGTCGCCTGCCAGATCGAATGCACGATCCGCAAGGCAACATAGACCCACGCCAGCGTCACATCCACCGCGCCTGCGCCCATGATCGCAAGGATCAGCACCGTGGGATAGAACACCGTCGGTTGTTCCATCAGGTGGCTGTAATTGTGCGCGGGCCAGTTGAAGCGTGGCTCGACCGCCCCTTCAAGATCCTGCCCCCGGCCGCCGGGCTTTTCGCCCAGGTCGATCCCGGCCTTCTTTAACGCCGGCAGGCGGACGCCCGCCATCCAGAACAGCATGATCAGCGACCACACCACCAGAACGGCGGCGGGCGCCAGAATTTGCGCTTGCATCGATTGATCCCCTTGCGTTGGCTTCCCTCAGCGGGCCTGCAAGAGCGCGGATCGATTGTCAAATGCAACCGATCGTGCGGCTTGCGGCTCCCGGTCTGGCGGATGGTAAAGGCGTCGGATAGTTCGGGGTGCTTGCGGCATTGCCCGCGAACATCGGGGTTTTTTCGCAACCGCCGCGACGGACCGTTCCAGACGCCGTCTTGCGCCGGTCCAGAGCCGGGTTAGCGCGCTCTAGCCCCCCTCTAGACTCCTGTTAGACCCCCTCTAGACCCCCTCCAGAACGGCAAAATGGCGATGTTTCACGTGAAACACGTGGTCTTCAGGCGGCTGCCGGGATCGCGGTGACGATGATCGTGCGATCCCCGCCGAAATCCTCGCGGACCACGATCAGGCCCTGGCGTTCGAGATGGTCGAGCAGGCGCCGCACCCGGCTGGGCGAGGCGCTGCCGTAAAGGCGGCCCAATTCCTCCTCGTCGGGCATCGCTGTGCCGCAGTGCGCGGCGATCAGAAGCGCGAGATAGGGGGCCAGGACATCGTCGCCTGCGCCCTCGGCAGCGCGGGCGATGGCCTCGCGTTCGCCTTGGGAGAAGCGGTCCAAGCCGCTGATTGCATACGCGAACATCCGGCGGAAACGGGCAAGGTCGACATGCGCGGAAGCGATGCCGCGCTGGCGGCAACGGATCGCAAAGTCGCGGAACAAGGCGGCGGCGGGACGGAAACTCGCGCCCTCGGCCAGCGCGAGATCGCGCACCATGCTCTCAACGCTCTCTGCCGCATCGGACTGGGCCGGGGGCAAGGGCGTTGCGGGCAGGGCCGGGGGCAAGGGTGTTGCGGGCAGGGCCAGGGGCAAGGGTGTTGCGGGCAGGGACGGGGCGGGGGCCGCCGCGGCTGTAGGGACGAGCTCCGGCAGCACGGGGGCGAGCGCGATGGCCTCCTCCACGGCGGCCCTGGGCGGCGGCGGCGAGGGCGCGCGGCGGAAGGGCTGGGGCTGGGCTGCGGCCTCGGTCAGACGGTCGGTGAGCAGCGCCTCCATCGCGCCCTCGGCGGCCTCGGGCAGCGGGATCAGCCCCTGTCCCTCGCCTCGCCCGGAGGTGCGCACCGTGCCGACATTCACCGCCACCGGCCGCCGGCTGATCGCCGGGCCGAGCCCCAGAAACTGCCCGCGCTGGAGGTCGCGAATCCGCTCTGCCTGCCGCCGGTCCATGCCGAGCAGGTCGGCGGCGCGGGCCATGTCAATGTCGAGAAAAGTGCGCCCCATCAGGAAGTTGCTGGCTTCCGCCGCGACGTTCTTGGCGAGCTTGGCGAGGCGCTGGGTGGCCACGATCCCGGCCAGCCCGCGCTTGCGCCCACGGCACATCAGGTTGGTCATCGCCGCCAGCGTCATCCGCCGCGTCTCGTCATTCATCTCGCCGGCCGCGGCAGGGGCGAACATCTGCGCCTCGTCGACCACCACCAGCGCGGGATACCAGTGTTCGCGCGGGGCATCGAACAGCGCGGTGAGGAACAGCGCGGCGCAGCGGATCTGCTGCTCGACCTCAAGCTCGTCCAAGGCCAGCACCACCGAGGCGCGGTGCTGGCGGACGCGCTGGGCGAGCTCCTCGATCTCGCGCGGGGAGTAGGCGGCGGCGTCGATCACCACATGGCCAAAAGCATCGGCGAGGGTCACGAAATCGCCCTCGGGATCGATCACGATCTGTTGGACCTGCCCGGCGCATTCCTCGAGAAGGCGGCGCAGCAGGTGCGACTTGCCCGAGCCCGAATTGCCCTGCACCAGCAGACGCGTGGCGAGGAGCTCGGGCAGATCAATGCCGATCATCTGCCCGTCAGGCCCGCGTCCGATGTCGATCCGTGCTGTCACCCGCCCGCGATAGGCAGGCGGACGCGGGCGGCATAGGCGCGGCGAGAAGTTTTCCAGCGATTTGGCCCTCGCGCACGCTTCGATAGTTTTCGAAATACAAATCGACCCGATCTTCAGCCGCTGCAATTCGACGAAACTCGAAAGGTGGCGATTATGAATGATCTCAATGCGCAGGTGTGGGCGGTGGATGCGCTTGGCGCGCTCGCCCATGAAACGCGGCTTGCGGTGTTCCGTATGCTGGTCACAGCCGGTCCCCAAGGCATGATCGCGGGGACTCGGCCGATTGACTGCCCTGTCATCAGCAGCCAAGTCAGGTTAGAGCACCGGGGGGTGGGGGCCAATTCTCGGATGCAACCTTGCCGGTTCCCCGCCCGACATGACCATATTTCAGCGAGCGAATGAGCCACGTGCAACCAAACCATAACCCTACCGTCATCGTGACCGGTGCATCTTCCGGCGTCGGACTTTACGCTACCAAGGCCCTCGTCGATCGTGGCTGGCGCGTGGTGATGGCCTGCCGCGACCTTGCCAAAGCCAAAGCGGCGGCGGCCTCGCTGAACATCGCGCCGGACAACATCGTGCTGGAGCAGATCGATCTTGGCGTGCAGGCCAGCGTTCGTGATTTCGCAGGCCGCTTCAAGGCCAGCGGGCTGCCGCTGCACGCGCTGGTTTGCAACGCCGCTGTCTATCTGCCGCTGTTGAAAGAGCCTGCGCGCTCGCCCGAGGGTTATGAGATCAGCGTCGCCACCAATCATTTCGGGCACTTCCTGCTCAGCCATCTGCTGCTGCCCAGCCTTGTGCAGCTTGATGGCCAGGCGCCGCGGCTGATCACTCTGGGCACGGTGACCGCCAATTCGGAAGAGTTTGGCGGCAAGGTGCCGATCCCCGCGCCGGCTGATCTTGGTGATCTGCAAGGACTTGAGGCCGGGTTTCTTGCGCCGATCGCGATGATCGACGGCAAGCCGTTCAAGGCGGGCAAGGCCTACAAGGACAGCAAGCTGTGCAACATGATCATGAACCGCGAATTCCACCGGCGGCTGCACGACAAAACCGGCGTTGTGTTCAACACGCTCTACCCCGGATGCGTTGCGGAGACCGCATTGTTCCGTTACGCCCCACCGTTGTTCCAGAAGATCTTCCCGTGGTTCCAGAAAAACATCACCAAGGGTTATGTCTCCCAGCCCCTGGCAGGCGAGCGGGTTGCGCAGGTGGTCGCAGACCCCGAGTTCGCGCAATCCGGCGTCCACTGGAGCTGGGGCAACCGCCAGCGCGAAGGCGCACAGCCCTTTGCGCAGGGCCTGTCCGCCAAGGCGAACAACACCGATCGCGCGGCCCGGCTATGGGACATCAGCGCAAAGATGGTGGGCATCGATCCGGCTTAGGCGGCATGCGGAGTTCGACTTGCGTGGTTCGCGGCCGATCAATTGACAGCCTGTCGCCTGATGGGCTCAGGCATCAGAATACAAAAGGCTGCGGGACATAGATGGCAATCGGATACTTGGTGCTGGCGATTGTGCTGGCGGTGACGCTTAACGCCAGTGCGCGGTGGATCCGGGTGGCCGGTACGCTGATCGCCGCGCTTGGTCTGTTCATGATGGTCTTTTCGATCATCCTTGCCGACCTGGACGGGACCTTTGCCGCCGTTGCGCCCACCGCGCCGCTGATCCAGCGCATCACGCCAGTAATCTTGAACGTGCAGGCCGTGATCGCGGGCATCGCCATCCTGTTTCTGGTCTGGTCGGCATGGGCGCAGGCCCGGCGCCCGATCTCTACCCCTTTGCCGCTGCGCAATAACGAAGCCCAGTTCGGCAAGGCCTCTCGCGGATTTCATTGGGTGATTGCCACCATGATGTTTTGCCTTGTGCCGATCGGCCTGTTCATGGCTGTCCTCTCCGAAAGCGCGCCCGAACGCGGCGATTTTGTCAGCGCGCATCAATCGCTGGGCTTGACGGTTGTGTTGCTGGTGGTTGGCCGCATCGGCTGGCTGATTGTCAGCCCGGCGCCGGAACCCCTGTCGCCGCGCGGGCCGGTGGAGCATCGCCTATCGCGTATGGTCCATATGGGCCTGTATGGCGCTTTGCTGGCGTTCCCGATCAGCGGCTTTCTGATCACCCAAGGGGGCAGCGCCGACTTTTATGGTTGGTCCGTCGCCACACCGGATTGGCCCGGTGCATCCGGCATTGCCCTGTTCATCCATGGTTGGGCGCTGCCATCGCTATTCTACACCACAGTCGCGCTGCACCTTTTAGCGGTTCTGAAACGCCATTTTGGAGACCGTGACAAACGGGCCGTGCGCCGCATGCTACGCTGAGTTGATGCGCCGGAGAAGAACGAGCCTCAGCCCGCGCGTTGATCGAGGGCGGAGACCGCTGCGGCTGGGGCGATCGGGGCGGGCCAGTGCCAGACCAGCGCGGAGAGGCCGAGCCACGCGGTGAACATCACCAGGTAAGGCCAGCGGCGCGGCCACAGCCCGGCCACCAGCAGCGTCGCCGCCGCGGTGCCGGCAAGAGCGAGCAATTCCGAACCTGCCGCAAGAGTGCCGCTGCCGGCGAGCGAGGTCTGGATCGCCACGCTGGCCCACTGCGCTGGCAACAGCACCAGCAGCCAAACCGGCAATGCGCCCGGCAGCGCCGAGGCCGTGACCAGAATAGCAGCCTCCCCGGTGACCACAAACAAGGCGATCAACCAGCCCTTGTTGGCTGCACTGCGAGCAAACAGGGCGCCCCGCGCGGCGAAACTGATGCTGGCGATTACAACGGCCAAACCGGTTGAAGACTGGAGTGGCAGGGGCGGCAGGCCCAGCGCCCGTGCGCACGCTATCAGGGCAGCGCCGGTCAGTACGGCGAGAAGGATGCCGGCCCACAAGCGTCCGGCAGCGGCCGCTCCGATCATCCCTGCACCCATCAGGCCTACCGCAAGGATCGGGCCGCAAACCAACGCCAGCCGCGCCGGAGCGGGCGCATCGGCGATCAGCAGCATGGCGAGGACCGGCCCCGCGATCCCGGCCAGCGCCGCAGACAGCCACGCCAGATACGGCCAGGCCGGGGGCTGAACATGGGACGGGGACTTCATGGGACAGTCACTGGTTCAAGCGCCGCGTCTTGTCGAGCAGACATCATCAATATCAGCCTGTTCAGTGACGTTGGAGCGCCGCGGCACCAAGGCGGATTTTGCCCGCCATAATGGGAACCCGAAGACTGGCGGCACCTATAGATGGCGGGGGAATTTCAGCGAATTAAATCCGAAGAAATCGCTGGCTGGGGCGGAAGGATTCGAACCTTCGCATGCCGGTACCAAAAACCGGTGCCTTACCGCTTGGCTACGCCCCAGCAAGAGCCGCGCTCTATAGCGGCTGAAACCAGGTTGTGAAGGGGGCGAAGACACGTAATTTCGAACCTTCGCCCTCTGGTTCAGACCGGTGGGCCACCCTCCAGCCGCTTGCCTTCGAAGTCGGCAGCCGAGTGGCGTTCCTTGAGCTGGGTGTCCGGATCGCCCCACACCTTGTTGACAATCCGCCCGCGCTTGACTGCAGGCCTCGCGGCGATTTCCTCGGCCCAGCGCGCGACGTGCTTGTACTCGTCGATCGACAGGAAGGTCTTGGCGTCGTTGTAGATCTGGCCTGCAACAAACGGCGCGAGCCAAGGGAAGTTGGCAATGTCGGCGAGCGTATATTCGTCTCCGCCGAGGAAACGGCTCTGCGCGAGGCGCTGGTCGGCGACATCGAAGATGCGCTTCGTTTCCATCGCGTAGCGGTTGATGGGGTATTCGTACTTCTCGGGCGCATAGGCGTAGAAGTGGCCAAAGCCGCCGCCCATGAACGGGCCGCTCGCGACTTGCCAGAATACCCAGGATAGCACCTCGGCGCGGTGGGCCGGATCGGTGGGGAGGAACATCGCGAACTTTTCGGCCAGGTGCACGATGATCGCGCCGCTCTCGAAGACGCGGAACGGCGCCGGGCCGCTGCGGTCGAGCAGGGCGGGGATCTTCGAATTGGGGTTCACGCCCACAAAGCCGCTGGTGAACTGTTCGCCATCGCCGATGTTGACGGTCCACGCGTCATACTCCGCGCCCGTATGCCCGGCCTCGAGCAGTTCCTCGAGCATGATCGTCGCCTTCACGCCGTTGGGAGTGGCGAGCGAGTAGAGCTGGAAGGGGTGCGCGCCGACCGGGAGTTCCTTGTCCTCGCGCGCGCCTGCGGTCGGGCGGTTGATGGAGGCGAAGCGCCCGCCCGAGACGGTGTCGGCGTTCCAGACGGCGGGCGGGGTATAGGCGGCATCGGCCATGAGGGTCTCCTTTGGGCGCACGGAAAGCGCGCGCTGTCGTAAATGCCTAGCTGGCGTGGCCGGGGCCCTATCGCAAGGTGGAACATCGCCAGCCTCAACCGCATTTCCTTGGCGATGGAAAAGCTGGTCTATGTTGACGACGCCTTGCCCGGCATTACCCGCAGGCGCGTGGGTAAGGGGTGGGCCTATTACGATCCTTCCGGCGCGCTGATCCGCGACGTGAACGAGAAGAAGCGCCTGAACGCCATCGCGCTCCCGCCTGCCTATTCAGACGCGTGGTTCTGCCCGGCGCCCAACTGCCACATCCTCGCCACCGGCCATGACGAAGCGGGCCGCAAGCAATATCGCTACCACCCCGACTTCCGCATCCAGCGTGAAAGCGCGAAATACGATGCTTGCGCCAGCTTCGGAAAGCTCCTTCCGCTGGTCCGCAAGCGCGTCGCAGAGGACATCACCTTGCGCAGCGTCCCCCGTGAGCGCGCGCTCGCAGCGGTGGTGCGGCTGCTCGACCTGTCTGCGATCCGCATCGGCAACGAACACTACGCCACGGCCAACGACAGTTACGGCGCAACCACCTTGCGGATCGACCATGCCGAGGTGGGCAAGCGCAAGCTCGCGCTCCACTTCGTCGGCAAGGGTGGAAAAGAACATGAGCTGGAGGTCGAGGACGCGGACCTTGCCGCGGCGGTGCGGCGCATGGAGGATTTCTCCGATGCACAAGACGATCACCTGTTCCGCTACGAAACCGAGGACGGCGAGGTGCACCCCGTCACGTCGGGGGACGTCAACGCCTACCTGCGCGAAACAATGGGCAAGGACTTCAGCGCCAAGCACTTCCGCACCTTTCATGCGAGCAGCCTCGCCTTCGAGAGGCTGGCGACCGGCGACGGCCACGTGAAGCTTGGCGAGATGCTCGAGCACGTCGCCGAGCATCTCGGCAATTCCCCGGCGATCGCGCGCAAGTCTTATGTCCACCCGGCGGTGATCGCGCGGATCGAGGGTCAGGAGGCATGGCGCGCGGGCCTGATGCTGCCGCGCCAGACCCGCTGGCTGACCCGCGCCGAACGCGGGCTGATTGCTTTTCTGGAAGAATGCGGCGCGGCAGGCGACTTCCTGAACAGCGACGCGGGCTGAAGGCTGGACCCTAGGCAGCGGCCTTCGCCCGCGTTACAGCCGCGCGAACAAGGAGACCCGACGCGCAATGACCGAGGCCCACCCCTTCTTCGACATGCACGAGCACGGCTTCGTGCGCGTCGCCTGCGCGACCCCTTGTAGCCGCACCGCCGATGTTGCTTATAACACCGCAGGCGTGCTGGCCGAGGCGAAGAAGGCGCATGAAGCGAACGTCGATCTCGTGGTCTTTCCCGAGCTGACGCTGTCTTCTTACGCCATCGACGACCTGATCCTCCAGAACGCGATCCTCGAGCGGGCCGAGCAGGCCATCGCCGAGGTGGTCGCCGCCTCGGCCGATCTGCATCCGGTGCTGGTGCTGGGCGCGCCGCTGCGGCGGGGCGACAAGCTCTACAACTGCGCGGTGGTGATCGCGCACGGGCAGATCCTCGGCGTGGTGCCCAAAAGCTTCCTGCCCAATTACCGCGAGTTCTACGAGAAGCGCTATTTCGCCCACGGGCGCGGTTGCACCGACCTGTGGATCGGCGTGGCGGGCGAGGAAGTGCCGTTCGGCACCGACCTCGTCTTTGCCGCCGCGAACTTGCCGGGTTTTCGCTTCGGGGTAGAGATTTGCGAGGACTTCTGGGCGCCGATCCCGCCCGGGATGACCGCCGCGCTCGCGGGCGCGCTGATCCTGTGCAATCTTTCGGCCTCGCCTGTCACCATCGGCCGCGCGGATGATCGCCACCTGCACTGCCGCTCTTCTGCCAGCCGCGCCATTGCCGCCTATGTCTATTCGGCGAGCGGCCACGGCGAGAGCACCACCGACCTCGCTTGGGACGGGCAGGGCGTGATCTACGAGATGAGCACGCTGCTCGCCCAGAGCGAACGCTTCGACCGTGCAGGCGAGCTTACGATAGTCGACATCGATACCGAGCGCCTCGCGGCGGAACGGATGCGCAACCAGACCTTTGCCGACGCCGCCGAATGGGCGGGGAACCCAGCGGACACCTACCGCCGGATCGTCTTCGAGCACGCCTACCTGCAAGGCGACATCGGCTTGGTGCGCCCGCTGGCGCGCTTCCCATTCGTCCCCGACCGGCCCGAAAAGCTCGACGAGGACTGCTACGAGGCCTTCAACATCCAGGTCGATGCGCTGATGCGGCGGATCGAATCGACCGGAGCCAAGTCCCTGATTATCGGGATTTCCGGCGGGCTCGATAGCACCCACGCGCTGATTGTCGCCGCCAAGGCCTGCGATCGGCTGGGAATGCCGCGCACCGCGATCCGGGGCTACACCATGCCCGGCTTCGGCACCTCTGAAGGCACCAAGGCCAACGCCCACCGGCTGATGGAGGCGCTCGTAATCACAGCGGGTGAGATCGATATTCGCCCTGCGGCAGCCAAGATGCTCGAGGATATCGGTCACCCCTTCGCCGCTGGAGAGCCAGTGCATGACGTGACCTTCGAGAACGTGCAGGCGGGGCTTCGCACCGATTACCTGTTCCGCCTCGCCGGGCAGAACAAGGGCTTCGTGGTCGGCACAGGCGACCTCAGCGAATTGGCGCTCGGCTGGTGCACCTACGGCGTGGGCGACCATATGAGCCACTACGGTGTCAATTCCGGCGTACCCAAGACGCTGATTCAGTACCTGATCCGCTGGGTGATCGCGACGGGACAGTTCTCCGATGCCTGCGGCGATGTGCTGATGTCGGTGCTCGATACCGAGATCAGCCCCGAGCTGGTGCCGCCGGGCGCCGACGGGCAGGTGCAGTCGACCGAGCAGTTGGTGGGGCCGTATGAGCTCAACGACTTCTTCCTCCACCACGTGATCCGCTTCGGCCAGCGGCCCAGCAAGGTTGCCTTCCTGGCATGGCACGCTTGGAAGGAGGCGCGCGTAGGCATGTGGCCGGCGGGCTTCCCGGACGGCCGCAAAAACGCCTACGATCTTGCCACGATTGCCGGTTGGCTCGACAAGTTCTGCGCGCGCTTCTTCGGCTTCTCGCAGTTCAAACGCTCGGCGCTGCCTAACGGGCCGAAGGTCTCCTCGGCAGGCGCGCTTTCGCCGCGCGGTGACTGGCGCGCGCCGTCGGATGCGGTCGCCACCGTGTGGCGCGAGGAGCTGCGTGAAGGATTGCCGCAGCACGTTGCCAACAAGGTCTTCGGCCCGCCTGATCCCTGATGCCCAAGAGCCTGCCTCTCTCCGTGCTCGGTATCATGCTGTTCTGCAATGTCGCCTGGGCGATGAATATCGTGGTCAGCAAGATCGCGGTGAGCACTCTGGGGTTGCCGCCGCTGTTCTACACCGTGCTGCGTTCCGCGACCGTGGTGGCGGTGCTGTTCCCGCTGCTGCTGCGCGAGCGGCCTGCCCGGCTGCCGCTGGTCTTGGCGATCGGCTTTGCTGTCACCGGGGGAAGCTTTGGCCTGCAATTCGTAGGACTCCAGACCGCCAGCCCCTCGGCCGTCGGCGTGGTGAACCTGGCGGGCGCGCCGCTCACCGTGCTGTTTGCGATCATCTTTCTGGGCGAGGAAGTGCGCTGGCGGCGCGGTCTTGGCATGGCGCTGGCGCTGGGCGGCGTGGGCCTTGCGATTGGTGCGCCTTCGGGGAATAACGATCCGGTGGGCCTCGGCTTTGCCTTTGCGGGCGTGTTCATCGGGGCCTTCGCCTCGGTGTTCGTCAAGCGGCTGGAGGTCGGCGCGGTGGCCTTGCAGGCGTGGGCGGGGCTCGCCTCATTGGGCGTGATGCTGCCGGGCACGCTGCTGCTGGAAAGCGGGCAAATTGAGGCTGTTACGGCGGCTCCTTGGGCTGTTGCTGGCTGCGTATTATTCGCCGGAGTGGTGGTATCGGTCGGCGCGCATTCGGCCTATTTCAGCCAGTTCCAGCGCTATGACGCGAACCTCATCGTGCCGCTTACCCTGCTCACCCCGCTGCTCACCATCGCCTTTGGGGCGTGGCTGACCGGCGACACGATCGGCTGGCCGCTGATCGTCGGCGGGGGGCTGGCGTTGGCCGGCGTGGCGATCATCGTGGTGCGCCCGAGCCGCACGATCTCCAAACCCCAGCTGACCCGTTCGGAATCCTGATTCTGCCCCCGATTGCGGAATGTTTCACGTGAAACACGCCCCAGAGCCGGTTCAACCGGGGGTCTAGCGGGGGTCTCGTGGGGGTCTAGAGGGGGTCTAACGGGGGTCTAAACCGATCTAGCGGGGGTTTGGAGCGGGCTCGGTATCGGGGCCGCCGCTGCCCAGGCCATTGCCGACCCCGCGCTTATGCGCAACAACAACGCCGAGACTCTAATCGCAACCGGATGAAGGTTGG
>JBBRUU010000053.1:0-16503 GCA_038247515.1 Sphingomonadales bacterium | reverse complement strand
GCGCTGGTCGCGGCGGCGGCGATAGTGATCGCGGCCGATCCCGGCAGCGAAGTGCTCGGCCTCGTCTCCAACGCCTGGGCAGGGTTCGGCGCGGCGTTCGGCCCGCTGATCCTGCTCGCCCTGACCTGGGACCGCATGACCGGGGCAGGCGCGGTCGCGGGCCTCGTGACGGGCGCAGGCGTGGTCGCGGGCTGGATCGCGCTGGGGTGGAACAAGGCTTTGCCCACTTGGCTCGGCGGCGGGCCCGGCCTTTACGAGATCGTCCCCGGCTTTGCCGCTGCGTTGGCCGCGATCATCCTCGTCAGCCGGATAACCGCAAAAGTTCGCGCGGCGCCGTAACCTTATCGGCGTTCGGCTCGAAACACAGGGCGCAGGGTCGTTTTGCTTGAACCCCCCAATCGTTCTTCCAAGGCGATGCGACCCTGCACCGGAATTTCGCTGGGAAAGGTCACCCTCAATCATGCTGCGCCTTTTTACTCTGTTAGCCGCGATAGCCAGCCTTCTGGCAGGCGCCTTTGCCGTCACAGCTTCCGCCGCCACACCAAACAGCTGGCTGGCCTATGATACCGAGAGCTTTGCCGCCGCGCAGGCGAGCGGCAAGACGCTGGTGGTGGATGTCCATGCTGGCTGGTGTCCCACCTGCCGGGCGCAGGCCCCGATCCTCGACGAACTGCGCGGCGAGAACAAGGACGCCAACGTCATCTTCGTCAGAGTGGATTTCGACAAGGACAAGGCCTTCCTGCGCGCTCACCGTATTCCCCGCCAGTCCACCATTGTGGTGTTCAAGGGCACCAAGGAAGTGGCCCGTTCAATCGCCGAAACCGACCGCCAGCGGCTGCGCAGCGTCGTACTAGGCGCGATCTGAGAGGCTCGCACGATGTTCACCAGCCTGCTGCTTGCCTTTGTTGCAGGGCTGGTGACCATCCTCAATCCGTGTGTGCTGCCGCTAGTGCCGATCCTGGTCGGCTCGGCGCTTGGCAAAAGCCGGTTCGGGCCGGTCGCGCTGGCCGGAGGGCTGGTGGTGAGCTTCACGACCTTCGGCTTCGTCGTGATTGCTTTCGGCTATGCGCTGGGGATCGATGAAACCGCGGTGCGCAGCCTTGCCGGAGCGCTGCTGATGGCGGCAGGAGCAGTGCTGTTGGTGCCGCGCGCGCAAGCTGCCCTGAGCGCGGCGGCCGCGCCGGTTGCCGGGTTCGGCAACCGGCGTCTCGGCCAGATCAGCGGCGATGGTTGGTACGGGCAGGCTCTGATCGGCCTGCTGCTCGGGCTGGTTTGGGCGCCGTGTGTCGGCCCGACGCTGGGTGTTGCCATCGCTGCCGCCAGTCAGGGTGAAAACCTCGCCAGCAGCTTCATCATCTTCCTTACCTTCGGCCTTGGGGTCGCCACCTCGATCCTGGCCTTTGCCTATGGATCGCGCCGTGCATTGGGCGAACGCCGCCAGACGCTCGCCAGCGTTGCACGGTTTGGCAAACCGCTGTTCGGCGCCGCGCTGCTGGTGGTGGGAGCGCTGGTGCTCAGCGGCTTCGACAAGGTCATCGAAGCGGCGGCGCTCGATATCCTGCCTGCCTCGCTGGTGGCCTTTAGCACCCGGTTCTGAGCCATCCCCTTTCTTCTGGTCTCAGCATGCGGGATGATACCGAGTAGAGACGAAAGAGAATGGACAGCACCGCAACAACCGGCCCGCGCATCGCCGGGCTTGGCGGTGTGTTCTCCGCGGTCAAGGACCCGCAGGCGAGCCGCGCTTGGCACCGCGATACGCTCGGCGTTGGTGGCCCCTTTGGCCCTCAGCTCCACTGGGGCTGACGAGGGCTACGGCAAGTTCGCCTGGCTGCTCGAACCCGACGGGGTGAAGATCGAGCTGTGGGAGCAGGTCGAGGACACGCTGCGCTGAGACCGGCGCGGCGGCGCTCGCTCTAATGTGTTATATGGATATTAACCATTTCTGCGGGATACCGCGTAGCTATGAAAGCCAGGGGTGATCTTCGCGGATTCGTGGCGGCGGCGGCGGCGCTGATGCTGGCGGGCTGCGGGTCGCTGGTGCCGGGCGGCAGCGCCAGCCAGACCGCCCGCGCGCCTGTACGATCATCGATGCCGGTCACTTCTGCGCCGCAGTCTTATGCGCAGCGGCCCGAGGATGCTAGCTGCCTTGCCGACCTCGGTGCAAGCGGTGCGCGCTTCCAGCCCGTGCCCGACACCTATACCGCGCCGGGCTGCAACACGCTCGGCACGGTGCAACTGACGGCGCTCGCCGGAGACCGCACGCCAATGGGCATCGCCAATATCGGCCCGGTCCAGTGCAGCGTTGCCAAAGCGTTCGGGGACTGGGCGCGCTTCGGGGTTGACCGCGCCGCGCGCCAGATTCTGGGGAGCCCGGTGGTCAGGATCGAGACGATGGGGTCTTATTCCTGCCGCAACATTGCCGGGTCTCAGCAACGCTCAGCCCATGCCCGCGCCGGAGCGATCGACGTCTCCGCCTTTGTGTTCGCCGATGGCCGCCGGATCGTGGTCAAGAGCGATTGGCAGAGCGGCGATCCGGCATCGCGCGAGTTCCTGCGGGTGGTGCACAAAAGCGCCTGCAAGCGCTTCGGCACAGTGCTCGGCCCGGAATACAATGCCGCGCATGAGGATCACTTTCACCTTGAAGGCACTGGCGCTACGTTCTGCCGCTGAGACGCCGGCGCGCAGATACCACCGCTCCGAGTGACGATGGCCGTGCCACCAACCGCGAAAACAGGTTTGGCGGTCCGGGCCAAGCATAATTGCCTGGCCCGAACCGCCCGGGGGTGGCTCTTTTATTCTTCAGCCCGGCTGCGCTGCGCGTCAGGCGCGAAGTTTGGACTCCATCCTTGCTTCCAGCTTGGCTTCCAGCTTCAACCGCACCGCTTCGGCCGCGTGGCGCGCACCCAATTTGGTCATCATGTTGGCGCGGTGGATCTCCACCGTGCGCGGGCTGATGTCGAGTTCGCGGGCGATCGCCTTGTTGCTGCTGCCTTCGGCCAGCCAGTCGAGCACTTCGCGTTCACGCCCCGAGAGGGTCGAGATGCGGTCGCGCGCCTCGATCATGCGGCGGCGGGCGACGCCGAACTGTTCGGCTTCCTTCTCGATGCGCAGCAGACAGCGGGTGAAGCGTTCAGGATCGAGCGGCAGGGCGAGGTAATCGAGCGAGCCCGCCTTGATCGCCTCGACGATGCGGCCGGGGCGCGGCTGCACGTCCACCGCGATCAGCGGTAGCCAGATGCCGAGCCGTCCGAGCCGGTCGAGGATCATCCCCACCCCGCCTTCCTCTGCCGTGTCGCGGGCGATGATGATCCCGTCGCGCGGCGGGTGCACCGCGAGTTCGGACAGGTCGCCGTACACCTCACAGTGATGGCCAAGGGCGAAGCCCACACGGGCCAATTCGGCCCGTTGGCGGCTGCAGGAATCGATGAAGTGGAGGGATGATTTTCTGTCCATGCGATGATGTCTGCGCCAACCTAGGTTAGGACACACGCAAGAGCGCCGCCGATCCGGAGGATTTACCATATCCGGATGACGTTAAACTTTTGTTTTGCATGGAAATAATGGCTCCGGAATGGAGTCAGATCAGGCTTTTTCCCTAAGCGTCATCGCTGAAGCGGTAGGGCGGTAGGGAGTGGAACGCGAGTCGCAGCGCATTGCCCCAACCCGATGATATGTTGTCGAAATATTCGTCATTTTCGGTCACCCGGTGGGCGTGGGTGATTGCAAACTCGTCTCTGGCGATCACCAGCAAATCGAGCGGCAGACCGACCGAAAGGTTAGCCTTGAGAGTCGAATCAAAGCTTACCATCAACAGTTTGACCGCGTTCTCGAAGGTCATGCCCCGCTCGTAGCCGCGGATCAGGATCGGGCGGCCGTACTTGGTCTCGCCGATCTGGAAGAAGGGTGTGTCCCAGCTCGCCTCGATGAAATTGCCCTCGGGATAGATCATGAACAGGCGCGGCTGCATGCCCTTGATCTGCCCGGCGACGATCATCGTCGCGGTGAAGCGGCCCTTGCCGCCGTCGCCGTTGGCGCGCTGCACGTCCTCGATGGTATGGCGCAGGATCCGCCCGATCTCGGTCGCGACCTGGAACATGGTCGTGCCCCTGAGCAGGCAGTTGTCGCGGTCCTCGGGTGCCTTGGTGCGCTCCTCAAGCTGGCTGATCACAGCCTGCGAGGTGGCTAGGTTGCCCGCGGTCAACACCGCGATCATGCGTTCGCCCGGCACGCTCCAGTGGAACAGCTTGCGGAAAGTGGAGATATTGTCGACGCCCGAATTGGTGCGGGTGTCGCTCATCAGGACGAGGCCCTTGTCGAGCACCATGCCAACGCAATAGGTCATCCGGCCATCCTCTTGTCCCCGCCCTGCCTCGGCCCTAGCCCGATGCGGGCCGCAGCGTAAAGGCGCAAAGCCCCCTTTCGTGCGGCTACTGGGTCGACTGGCTCTGGCTCTGGCTCTGGCCCTGGCCCTGGCTCTGGCCCTGGCTCTGGCCCTCACCCTCACTCTGCCCGGAGAGCGGGTACGCCTCGACCGCCACGCCGACAGTCAGCACTTCGGCGGCCGCACCGCCGAAGCTGATTCCGGTGACAGGCGCCGCATCGCGGTAGTCGCTTCCCGTGGCGACACGCACATAGCGCGGGTCGGGGCTGATCCCGTTCGAGACATCGAAGCCGACCCAGCCAATCCCCTCGAGATGGGCCTCGGCCCAGGCGTGGGTGGCCTCCTGCTCGATCCGGTCGTTCATGAGGAGGTAGCCGCTGACATAGCGAGCGGGGATCCCGCTCGCCCGCGCGGCGGCAATGAAGATGTGGGCATGGTCCTGGCACACGCCCGCGCCCTGCACGACCGCTTCCTCGGCGCTGGTGCGCGAATTGGTGCGCCCGGTCTCGTAGGCGATCCGGCCACGGATCAGGGCGGACAGGGCGTGGAGGAAGTCGAGCGGCGCGCCTCCTTCCCGGTCGACAAGGTCGCGCCCCGGCACCTCGCGCAGCAGCGCGCGCAGCTTGGCGCCCGCGCGCGTCAGCGGGGTCTGGCGCAGGAAGTTCCAGAGCGGCAGGTGGCCCGCATGGCGGCCGATCACTCCGGCATTATCCTCGGTCTCGACCACGCCCTGGCAGGTCACCGTCACCTCGCGCGCGCCCGGCGTCAGGCTGATCAGAGTGACGTGATTGAAATGCTGGTCGTCATATTCCAGCTCGGCCATGGCGTTGTCGCAGATCATCCGCCAGTCGATGATCCGCTGGCCCTGCGTCGCCTTGGGCGTGAGCCGCAGCCGCTGAAGCGCGTGCACCACCGGCTGCGCGAAGGCGTAGTGGGTGGTGTGGCGGACCTGCAGTGTGAGCTTGCTCATGCGTGGAACCGGTAATCCTTGGCGATCGCGCGGGCGATCGCAGCGTTGCGGGCGAGCGCATCGACGAGGTATTCGTGCAAACCTGCCTCGAAGATCTGATCGACGGTCAGCTGGCTGAGTGTGGCATCGGCCTCGCGCATCAGAACGTGGCATTGTCCCTCGGTTCCATGCGTGCGCGCCAGCGACGCGAGGCATTCGCGCAGTGAATTGCGGCAGAAGGCAAGGCTGCGCGGAAAACGGTCATCGAGCACCAGGAATTCGACGATTCCGCGCGCCTCGATCCGCCCGGCATTGAGCCAGCTATAAACCCGCGCCCCGGCAACCGAACGCAGCACCTGTTCCCACTGCCCGGTATCGAGGGTTGATCCGACATAAGTAATCGACGGCAGCAGCAGGAAATATTTCATGTCGAGGATTCGCGCAGTCGAATCCTTGCGTTCGATAAAGGTCCCCGCGCGGGCGAAGTGATAGCTTTCGTCGCGCAGCATCGAGCCATCAAAGGCCCCGTGGACCTGCGTGCCGGCGCGGCGGATCGCGGCGAGCACCTCGCCCACCGCGCCCTGCCCGATGGGGCGCGCAAGCAGCTTGTCGAGCCGCATCCAGTTCTCGTTGACCGCCTCCCAGACATCGGACGAGATGTTGATCCGCGCCTCTCGCGCGTTCGAGCGCACGCCGCCGAACATCAGCCGCACGTTGCCGGGATTGGTGCTTCCGCGCAGCACGAAATTCCACACCGAAACACCATCATAGCCATCATGCGCGGCCTGATAGGCCTGCGTCAGGCCGAGCGTGGCGATCACCGAGCACCATTCGGCCTCGGCAGTCACCACGTCGCGGGTCAAGGCCATGCGCAGTGCCGCTTCAAGCAGGCGCGCGGTGTTCTCGGCCCGCTCGAGATAGCGGAACATCCAGAACAACCCGTTGGCGGTGCGGCCTAGCATTTGCGCATCAGTCCTTCAGCACCCAGGTGTCCTTGGTGCCGCCCCCTTGCGACGAGTTGACCACCAGCGAACCCTTCTTGAGCGCGACCCGCGTCAGCCCGCCGGGCGTGATGTCGATGCCCTCAGGGCTGACCAGCACGAAGGGGCGCAAATCGAGGTGCCGCGGAGCGAGGCCGCTTGCAGTGTAGATCGGGCAGGTCGACAGCGCGAGCGTGGGCTGGGCAATGTAGTTGTCGGGCCGCGCGATCAGCTTTTCGCGGAACTCGGCAATCTCGCGCTTCGACGACGTCGGCCCGATCAGCATCCCGTAGCCGCCCGATCCGTGCACCTCCTTGACCACCAGCTCGGCCAGATTGTCGAGCACGTAGCCCAGCGCATCCTTATCGGCGCAGCACCAGGTCTCGACGTTGGGCAGCAAGGGCTTCTCGCCGGTGTAGAACTCGACGATCTCGGGCATGAAGGAATAGATCGCCTTATCGTCCGCCACCCCGGTGCCGGGCGCATTAGCGATGGTGATCCCGCCTGCGCGATAGACGTCCATGATCCCCGGCACGCCGAGCACGCTATCGGGGTTGAAGGTGAGCGGATCGAGGAACTCGTCGTCGACCCGGCGATAGAGCACGTCGATCGGCTCGTAGCCGCGCGTGGTGCGCATCTGCACCCGGCCCCCGACAACGCGCAGGTCGCTGCCCTCGACCAGCTCTGCGCCCATCTGGTCGGCGAGGAAGGCGTGCTCGAAATAGGCGGAATTGTAGATCCCCGGCGTCAGTACCGCGACCGTCGGCTTGCCGCCGGTGAAGGCGGGCGGGACGCAGGCGGCAAGGCTGCGCGCAAGGCGGCGGGGGTAGTTGGAGACGCTTTCCACCGCGATCCGGCTGAACAGATCGGGGAACATCCCCATCATCGTCTCGCGGTTTTCGAGCATGTAGGAAACGCCCGAGGGCGTGCGTGCATTGTCCTCCAGCACGAAGAACTCGTCCGGGCCGGTGCGCACCAGGTCGATGCCAACGATATGCGTGTAGATGCCGCCCGGCGGCGTGAAGCCGACCATGTTGGCAAGCCACGCCTCGTTACCGCGCAGCAGGCGTTCGGGCAGGCGGCCCGCGCGCACGATCTCCTGCCGGTGGTAGAGATCGTAGAGGAAGGAATTGAGCGCCCGCACCCGCTGCTCGATGCCTTTGGCGACCTTGCGCCATTCGCTCGCGGTGATGATGCGGGGCACCATGTCGAAGGGGATCAGGCGCTCTTCCGCCTCGTTCTCGCCATAGACGTTGAAGGTGATGCCAGTGCGGCGGAAGGTATCGTCCGCCTCGCGGTTCTTGCGGCGCAGAAAGTCGGGGCGCTGTTCATCCCACCAGCGGCAATATTCGCCATAGGCGGGCCGGGTCTGGCCCGAGCCGTCGAACATCTCGTCGAAATTGCTACCCCGCGCCTGCATCGACCCCCGCTTGTTCGTTAGGTGCAACGCAACATGTAACCGCGCTTCCACAAAAGGGAAGAGATTGCGTCACATGATCGGGATTGCGGCGCAAGATTGCGGAAATGCGCCTCAGACGGAGGTGGCTTCGAGCTCGGAAAGGAGCGTCGTGATCACCTGCGGATCGTAGGTGAAGCCCATGTGCGTGCAGCGCAGCGCGATGGCGCGGTCACGCTCGCCCGCGCGGCCTGCGGCACAGCGCGGGGCAATGACGCCGTCATTGGCGCTCCATAGCGCGACAGTCTCGACCGGAGGCTTGGCCGCCAGGTCGGCGGCGACCGGCGGGGCATCGACCGAATGGCCGGTGATGAACTGGTAGGCGCGCCACGCGTTGTTCGCCCTCGGCGATCCCGAGAAGGGCGAGCCCATCGAGATCACCTTGGCGACCGCTTGCGGCTGGCGCTTGGCAATCTCGCGCGCGTAGAGCCCGCCGAGGCTCCAGCCGATCAGCACCACCTTGCGGCCGTGGCGTGCGTGAAGCTCGAGCAATCTGCCCTCGATTGCGTCGAAGCGGTCGGGGTCGGGGCCCCAGTTGCGGCCCATTCCCCAGCGCTTGGCGAGGTGCCCGGCGCTTTCAAGCTGGCGCGCAAGGTAGCGCATCCGCATCGGATGGGCGCCGAAGCCGGGAAGGATCATCGCCACCTGGGGGTTAGCGGTGATGGCAGACGAGAATTTGCGCTTGGGGCGGCGGATCGGTTCGAGCAGCACCTGCGCCTCGCCCAGCAAGCGCAACAGACGCGGCTTGCCGACCTGGGAATCCTGCGGACAGACCTCGCGGGCCAGAGCGACGCGGTGCGCGAACTCGGTCGCGGCATAGGCCTGCTGTGCGCGGCCACCAGCCGCCGTCGCCGCCGCAAGGATCGGCGCGGGCAAACGAGGACGTTCAAAGGCGAAGCGGGAAGCCATGCTCGGCTATATCCGACAAGCGGATAAAGGTTCCCTGAAATGTAACAATGTCATACGTTTGTCACGCGAATTACTTCGCTGGACATTCCCCGACCCGCTCGTGCTTGGTGGTGAAATTGAGCGTCGCCTTGCCAACCCCTTCGAAGTCCATCGCGGTGGTGGCGGTGAGGTCCGCGCCGGTCTTGGTGGTGGTGCCGGACAGCGCGGTGCGGGTGTCACGGCCTTGCGCCTTGCAGACCAGCACCGCGTCGACCTTGCCGCCAGCAAGGGCGAAACTTTCGTAGCTGCACGCGCCGTCCTGGCCCTGCTTCACCAACGCTTCGAAGCCTTTGTCGACGTCGGCCGCGGTGAGGCAGTTTTCGGTGGTGGTGACCATGCCCTTGCCGTGGTCGGCCATCTCGGGTGGCAGGCCGGGCATATCGATGTTGGTCATGGTGACGGTGGTCTTGTAGAGACCGGGCTGGGGCCGGGGCATCTCGCGCTTGGCTTGCTCGGCGGCGTCCTTGACGCTGACCGCGCCCTTTGCGTCCGCCTCGCCGCCGCCCGAACAGCCAGCGAGCAGCATTGCCCCGGCGCCCAAGACATGGGCAGCGATGATGGTGATGCGGGTCATGGGTCTGGTCTCCTGTTGCCTCATGTCCGCTATAACGGCCAATGCGGCAAAGCGTGCCCTAAAAAGCGCCCGCCGTTCCGTACCCCGCCTTGCACGGGCCCGCTTTGTTCCCCATACATGAGCCATGTCGCAACTCGTGATCCGCCGCGGACTGGACGAGCCCCAGACGGGCGCGGACTTCACCCCGCACCGTCCCAACCGCCCCGACAAGTCGATGGGCGGCGTCCCCTTCAAGCTAGTCTCGGAATACCAGCCCGCAGGCGACCAGCCGACCGCGATCGCGGAGCTGACGACAAACGCGCTCGCGGGCGAGAAAACGCAGGTGCTGCTGGGGGTGACGGGCTCTGGCAAAACCTTCACGATGGCCAAGGTAATCGACACGCTTCAGCGCCCCGCACTGGTGCTTGCGCCCAACAAAATCCTCGCCGCACAGCTTTACGGCGAGTTCAAGAGCTTCTTCCCCGAGAACGCGGTCGAGTTTTTCGTCAGCTACTACGACTATTACCAGCCCGAAGCCTACGTCCCGCGCTCCGACACCTACATCGAAAAAGAATCGAGCGTGAACGAGGCGATCGACCGGATGCGCCACTCGGCCACCCGCTCGCTGCTGGAACGCGACGACGTAATCATCGTCGCCTCGGTCTCGTGCATCTACGGGATCGGCTCGGTCGAGACGTATTCGGCGATGATCTTCGACATCAAGGTGGGAGAGACGGTCGACCAGCGCGAGCTGATCCGCAAGCTCGTCGCCCTGCAATACAAGCGCAACGACACCGCCTTTGCGCGCGGCTGCTTCCGGGTGCGCGGCGACAGCTTGGAAATCTTCCCCTCGCACTACGAGGACATGGCGTGGCGGGTGAGCTTCTTTGGTGACGAGATCGAGGGGATCGCCGAGTTCGATCCGCTCACCGGTACCAAGGGCGCGGCGCTGGAAAAGGTGCGGGTCTATGCCAATTCGCACTACGTCACCCCTGGCCCGACGATGAAGCAGGCGGCGGCCGCGATCAAATTCGAGCTGGAGGAACGGCTCAAGGAGTTGGAGATCGAGGGCAAGCTGATCGAACACCAGCGGCTGGAACAGCGTACCCATTTCGATCTGGAAATGATCGCGGCGACGGGCAGCTGCGCGGGGATCGAGAATTACAGCCGCTTTCTTACCGGGCGTCTCCCCGGCGAACCGCCACCGACTTTGTTCGAATACCTGCCCGAAAATGCGCTGCTGTTCGTCGATGAAAGCCACCAGACTGTGCCGCAGATCGGCGCGATGGCGAAGGGAGATCACCGCCGCAAGCTCACGCTCGCCGAATACGGCTTCCGCCTGCCGAGCTGCATCGACAACCGGCCTTTGAGGTTCAACGAGTGGGACGCAATGCGCCCGCAGACCTTCGCGGTTTCAGCCACGCCCGGCCATTGGGAGATGGACCAGACCGGCGGCGTGTTCGCCGAACAGGTGATCCGGCCCACCGGCCTCATCGATCCGCCCGTGGAGATCCGCCCGGTCGAGGATCAGGTGCAAGACTGCATCGTCGAATGCAAAGCGACTGCGGCGCTCGGCTACCGCACGCTCGTCACTACGCTGACCAAGCGCATGGCGGAGGACCTGACCGAGTTCATGCACGAGGCCGGGGTGCGCGTGCGCTACATGCACTCCGACGTCGAGACGCTAGAGCGCATCGAGCTGCTCCGCGACCTCAGGCTTGGCGTCTATGACGTGCTGATCGGCATCAACCTGCTGCGCGAGGGCCTCGACATTCCTGAATGCGGGCTGGTGTGCATTCTCGACGCCGACAAGGAAGGCTTCCTGCGTTCGGAAACCTCGCTGATCCAGACCATCGGCCGCGCCGCGCGCAACGTCGATGGCCGCGTAATACTCTACGCCGACCGCATCACCGGCAGCATGGAGCGGGCGCTTGCCGAAACCGACCGGCGGCGCTCAAGGCAGGAAGAATTCAACAATGAACACGGTATCACGCCGCAGACCATCAAGAGCAATATCCACGACATCGTCGCGCATTCGGCGGCGCACGATAGCGTGCTGGTGGATACCGGCGATCCTGAACGCAATAACCTGGTTGGGCACAACCTGCGCGGCTATATCGAAGATCTCGAGAAGCGGATGCGCAATGCGGCAGCGAATTTGGAGTTCGAGGAAGCGGGGCGCTTGCGCGATGAAATCCGGCAGCTTGAGGCGGATGAGCTCGGGATACCCAGCGGCGACAAACGCGCACCGATTGTGGGGCGCTCGAACGAGGGCAAGCCGGGGACGCGCAAAACCCGCTACGGCAAGATGCGGGCCAAGAAGATGGGTGGGAAGCCGTAGCCCCGCCCCTTGAAGCGGCGTGACAAGCCTGTCACTCACCTCGTCCCATGAACGCCCGATTCCTTGTAGCTCTGGCCGCTGCCGGCACCCTCGCCCTTACCGTCCCCACCCTCGCGCAGGACGCGCCCAAGGCGGAGGCCGCGAAGGCCGCCCTTGCGCCGCAGGTACGCACCCGCGATCTTGTGGGCACCTTCGGCGGGCAGCGCGTGCCTTACCGTGCGACCATCGCCGACACGATCCTGTTCAGCGATGACGGCAAACCCGAGGCAGTTATCGTCACCACCTCTTATGTGAAGACGCCGATGGACCCCGCGCGGCCGGTGTTCTTCGTCTACAATGGCGGGCCGGGCTCAGGCTCGGTGTGGCTGCAGATGGGCGCCTTCGGGCCCAAGCGCGTGGCAATTCCCTCGGATGCCAAGGACGACGGGGCGCCGCCCTATCCGCTGCTCGACAATCCCGACAGCCTGCTCGACGTCGCCGACCTGGTGTTCATCGACCCGCCGGGGACGGGTTTCAGCCACCTCACCCAAGGCACCGATCCTAAGAAGTATTATGGTCTGAGGCAGGACGGCCGCGCCGTCGCGCAGGTCATCCGCCGCTGGATCAATGACAACGGGCGCTGGAACAGCCCCAAGTTCCTGGGCGGCGAGAGCTACGGCACCGCCCGCACCGCGTTGGTCGCCGACGAGCTTGAAGGCAGCACCTATAACGACGTCGGGCTGAACGGGTTGATCCTGATCTCGACGATCCTCGACTTTGCCGGGCGCGAGCCGACGCAGGGTAACGAGATGGCCTATATCGTCACCCTGCCCAACATGGCGGCGGCGGCCTACTATCACGGCAAGGCCAAGGCGGAGTCCGTGGAAGCAATTGCCGAGGAAGCCCGCAAGTTTGCAATCGGGCCGTTCGCCACCGCGCTGCTTAAGGGCGAGGACTTGCCCGCCGACGAGCGCGCGAGCGTGCGCAAGGAGCTGTCCCGCCTCACCGGGCTCAGCGAGACCTATCTCGACCAGGCCAACCTGCGCGTCACCGACCAGCGGTTCTACAAGGAGCTGCTGCGCGACCGCGGGCAGACCATCGGCAGGCTCGATGCGCGCTACACCGGCACCGATTACGACAGCGCGGGCGAGACGCCCGACAACGACCCGAGCTTCTACGGCATCGATGCCGGCTACACCGCCGCGATCAATTCGTGGACGCGCGAGACGCTCGGCTACAAGACTACCCTCGAATACCAGTCGATCGGGCGCGAGCCGGGGCGCAATTGGGACTGGAACCTCGAGGCCTCGGGGCGCGGCGCCTACCTCAACGTCGCTCCGCTGATCGGTCAGGCGATGCGGCAGAACGCAGGGCTGCGCCTGTTTGCCGCACAGGGCTGGTATGATTTTGCCACGCCGTTCTTCGGTGCGGAATACTCGCTGAAAAGGCCCGGCATCCCGCAGGAGCGGATCACGTGGAAATATTACGACGCGGGGCACATGATGTATGTCCGCAACGAGGATCGGGCCAAGCTGTCGGCCGACATCCGCGCCTTCATCCGCGCCCGATGAGGCGCAAGCCGGCGCTGCTCTGCGCGCCTATGCTTTTGTGCGGATTGGCGGCCGGGTTGGCAGGGTGCAAGCCGCCTCCGACCGATTCTGCCGTCGCCCGCGTGTCGCTGGTCGCGCCCACGAAGGGCGCCCCGTCCGAGCCGATCCCTTCGCCCGACACCACCGGCGCGGTCTGGGCGCGCACGGGCAACGCGCTGCGGCTGGTGTATGGCATTCCGGGCAAGCCCGTGCTGCTCGCGCTCGAGTGCCTCTCGCCTGCCGCGCCTGAAGCCAAACTGAGGATCACCCGCCATGTCCCCGCTGACGAAGGCGCAGCTGCGCTGCTGGCGCTGATCGGCAATGGCTGGATCGGACGCTTCCCGGTCGATGCGACCCCGGTTGCGGGCAAGTCGTTTTGGCAAGGCGACGTGCCTGCCAATGCGCGCGAGTGGAGCGCCTTGAAGCCTGAGCGCGAGGCAAGCGTGACAGTGCCGGGAGCAGGGCTGGTGCGGCTCAATCCGAGTCCGCTGCCGATGGCGCTGATTACGGCTTGCCGGGCAACGCCGCCTGACCTCAGGCAGCGGCAACCGCTCGCCCCGGAGCTACGGCTTCCCTGACGCGCGCTTCTCAAGCAATTCCGGGGTAAGCACCTGCGGCAGTTGCTGCGGCGCGGAAGCTCCCGCCGGATACCACAGGTAGAGCGGTACGCCCGCCGCGCCCTGTTCGGTAAGGAAGGCGGTGATCGCCTCGTCGCGCCGCGTCCAGTCGCCCCGCAACGTCACCACGCCGGCCTTCTGGAACGCATCGCGCACGCTCTCGCGCTCGATCGAGGACGCTTCGTTGACCTTGCAGGTGAGGCACCAGTCGGCGGTGAACCACAGGAACACCGGCTTGCCTGAAGCCCGCGCAGCGGCGAGCGCGTCGCGGCTGAAGGCCTGCGGGTTGTGGATGCTTGCCTCGGTCGCGCCGCGTTCGCTCTCATAGACCGAGGGCAGCGCGATGGCCGCGAAGGCTGCAAAAGGCGCGGCAATCAGGGCAAAGGCGGGCCACGCCATCTTGCCGCCGCGCTGGAGCCGTCCGACCACAAACAGGCCGATCAGCACGCCAAACACCATCATCAGCACGACAAGGCCGAACGGCCGTCCGCCCAGTTGCACTGTCAGCCACAGCAGCGCGAGCGCGGTGAGCGCCATCGGAATCGCCATGATCTTGCGGAAGCGGTCCATCCACGCGCCGGGCTTGGGCAGCATCCGGCGCAGCGGCGGCACAAAGCCCAGCAGAAGGAACGGCAGCGCCAGCCCCAGCCCGAGCAGCGCGAACAGCAGCAAGGCCTGCGCCAAGGGCAGCAACAGCGCCGCGCCCAGCGCTGCCGCCATGAACGGCCCGGTGCAGGGCGTCGCCACGAAAGCCGCGAGCAGCCCGGTGGCAAAGGCGCCGGTGCGCTCGCCCCCCATGCTCATCGAAATCGTCGGCAGCTCGAACAGCCCTGCAAAGTTTGCGGTGATCGCGGCGGCCAGCACCAGCAGCGCGACGACCACGCCCGGCTCCTGTAGTTGGAACGCCCAGCCGACCTGCTCGCCTGCCGCCCGCAGCGCCAGCAGCAGCGCGCCCAGTGCAAGGCAGGCGATGACCACGCCCGCGGTATAAGCGAGGCCCTCGGCGCGCGCCTTTTCCTCGCTCTCACCAGCACGCGCGAGCGCGATGGCCTTCAGGCTGAGGATCGGGAATACGCAGGGCATGATGTTGAGCAAGAGGCCGCCCACCAACGCGCCGAGGATCAACGTCCACAGCGGCGGCGTGCTCGCATCCTTTGGACCTGCGACGATGTGCCCGCCGCTTGGCACCGTGCCAAGGTCGGCGGTGAACCGGAACCCGCCGCCGCTCGCGCCCTTATCGCCGAAGGCGAGGATGCCGGACAGCGCCTCGGCTTTTCCCGTGCCGTAAGGGTCGAGCGGGATTTCGGCCACCAGCAGGTCGCCCACCCGGCGGAAGATTTGCGGGGCGGCGTAGGCCACCAGCCGCTCGTTTGCGACAAAGACATGCGGATCGCCGAGCGCCATCCCCGCGGGCAGCGGAATGGCGACGCGCAGCAGCTTGCCGGAAATCGCAAACTGCGCCCGCGCATCGAGCAGCGGCGCGACCCCTGCCCGCCAGCGCGCAAAATCGCCGCCAGCCTTGGCTTTGAGCACCGCATCCTGCGGCACGCAGATCTGATCGGTGCAGGCGAGATATTCGACATGGCCCGATACGCGCTGCACGGCGCCGACATCAGCGCCCGCCGGTACCTTGATCGGCAACAGCACGGTATAGGAGCCTTCGTAGATGTGGTTCATCAGCCCGCTGACGGTGAGGCGTTTGGGTACGGGATAGACCAGATCGCCGATCTGCCAGCCTTTCGGCAGATCGAGCCAGAGCTTCAGCCCCTGCCCCGCATCGCCGGGGTTTGACCAATAGCCGTGCCATTCCGGCGCGCTCGGGTCGAAGCGCAGGGCGAGCATCCACTCTTGCCCCGCCTGCGGCGCACTATCGGCGTAAAGCGCAGCGGCTATCTTCGCGTCGCCATAGCGTTCTTCGGTCGGCGGCGGCGGAACGGTCGTCGCCATGACCGTTCCGCCCAGCAGCAGCATTGCGGCAAGCGCAATCACCCATGCAGCGAATTGTCGGATCGGGCGCGGGAAGAATCTTGCGTGCAGCACGGGCTACCCTCTAGGCATGAAGTCCATACTTCGCAATCGGAGCGGCCAAGGTGACAGCAACTTCAGACAATACGCACGGGGCCCGCGATCTGGTGATCCTGGGCGGCGGGCTCGTCGGCATGACGCTGGCGCTGGCAGCGGCTAAGAAGGGTCTGTCGAGCCACGTCATCGACCGCGCCGATCCGGCCGAGCTGACCGCCGAAGGCTTCGACGACCGCGCCACCGCGATCTCGACCGCAAGCTGGCACCTGTTTAAGAACATCGGCATCGCCGAGGGCCTCGACAAGTTCGCCTGCGACATCGCCAGCATCGCCGTGACCGACCAGAACAAGCCCGGACGGCTCGACTTCGTCCCCGGCGAGGGCGGCGGCACGCTGGGACGGATGTTCCCCAATCGCCGCCTGCGCCTCGCACTGTTCGAGGCGGCGGCGAAGGAGCCGCTGATCGAGTGGACTTCGCTCGCGACCGTCACCGAACGCCAGCGCAGCGAATACGGCGTTGCCGCAGTGCTTTCAGACGGGCGCAAGTTCAAGGGCCGGCTGATGGTCGCTGCCGAAGGCCGCCAGTCGCCGACCCGCGACGGCGCGGGGATCACGCTGGCCAAGTGGGACTACAAGCACCGCGCGATTATCGCCGGGCTGACGCACGAAAAGCCGCACGGCAACGTGGC
>JBBRUU010000052.1:0-16663 GCA_038247515.1 Sphingomonadales bacterium | reverse complement strand
GTCAGCAATGATTCCTTGCTTCTCTACGGCAGTCACCGACATATATTTTCTCTCTTACTCAGCGACATCGGGAAGGTTGAAACCCCTGACGACCGTGGCCGTCCCATCCGCGACTTCCATCAGCGCGACGGGGACAGCGCCCAGCCTTGCCAGATAAAGCCCGGATGATTGGGGCATGTCAGACAGCACCCGGCCCTGTCGGACCGCCTGCGCGCTTGTCTGGTCGAGATCGAGGGCCGGGATGTCGTCCAGCCCCGCCTCTAGCGGCAGGAGAAGGTATTCAAGGCTCGCGCCCTTAGCGTGTCGCTCCAGTTTGTCTAGCGAAATCGCCTGTTCCTGAGTGAAGGGGCCGGCCTTGGTGCGGCGCAAATAGGTGACGTGTCCGCAGGTTCCAAGGTCCCGCGCGATGTCGCGGGCTAGGCTGCGAATGTAGGTGCCCTTCGAGACATGGGCGACGAGGGTGACGTGATCTGCGCTGCCCGGCCCGGGGCAAATCGTGAGCGAATGGATCGTGACGCTGCGCGCCTTCAATTCCACCGCCTCCCCTGCCCGCGCCCGGTCATAGGCGCGCTGGCCGTCGACCTTGAGCGCGGAATAGGCAGGCGGCACCTGCTCGATATCGCCGGTGAAGCGCGGCAGCACCGCCTTGATCTCGGCGAGGGTCGGACGCGCGTCGCTGGTCGCCACCACGCCGCCCTCGGTGTCGAGGGTGTCGGTCTCCTCGCCGAAGCGGATCGTGAAGGCGTAGATCTTGCTCGCATCGAGCATCCGCCCGGCAAGCTTCGTTGCTTCCCCCAATGCGATCGGCAGAACGCCCTCGGCCAGCGGGTCAAGCGTGCCGCCGTGGCCGACCTTAGTCTTGGCATAACCGTTCTGGCGCAGCACTCGCTTGACCGCGCTTACCCCTTGCGTCGAGCCCAGCCCGCGCGGCTTGTCGAGGATCAGCCACCCCGAGAGCGGCCGGGTGCGAGAGTCTGGCGAGTGCTGGGTCACGCGCTGCCCCTAACCACCGACCAGCGGCGGCGGCAAGCAATCATGCCGTCAGCCGATCAGGCCAGCAACAGTATCGGCCAGCCCGAGGCAAAGGCTCATCACCCACATCACAGGCGGCATCAGGATGTTGCCGAGCCAGCTTGTCCCGAACACCCAGCTTGCTGCGATCAGCGCGACCATCAGCACAATGCCCACGCCCTGAATGCGCTCCCACACAGCGCGCAAACCGCGCGGCAATAGACCGCCCACGATGTGCGAGCCGTCGAAGGGCGGGATCGGCAGGAGGTTGAACAGGCCAAGGAAGCTGTTGATGAGGATGAAGTAGAACAGGCCCGTCGCGAGCCACTGGGGCTGGCCCAACGCGTTGACTAGCATCGTCGCGCCGTCGGCCTGATCTCCGCTCATGCCAAGCCCCTGCGGCATCGTCAGCCCGAGCAGCACCGCACCAATGGCAGCGAGCAGAAAATTGCTCGCCGGCCCTGCTGCCGCGACCGCCATCATGCCGAACCGCGGATTGGCGAGCCGCGCCTTGTCGACCGGCACAGGCTTGGCCCAGCCGAACACCGGACCGCCAACCAGCGCGAGAAAACCGGGCACCAGCAGCGTGCCGACCGGGTCGACGTGGCGCAGCGGATTGAGCGTCAGCCGCCCGCGCTCGGAGGCGGTAGGGTCACCGAGCGCGCGTGCGGCATAGCCATGCGCGACCTCGTGGAAGACGATGGCGATCACCAGCGAGGGGATCAGGACAAGGGCGAAAGCGAGGGTGTCGATCATATTCGCCTAGATAAGAAGCCAGCGCCCGAACGCCAGTGCAGCGCTAGCGCGCACCCGCGTTCATGGCCTCGGAGAAATGCCGGCGGCACAGCGCAACATAGCGGTCATTGCCGCCGATCTCGGTCTGCTGGCCCTGCCTTACCGCCACGCCGCTTGCATCGACGCGCAGGTTCATGGTCGCCTTGCGCCCGCAGTGGCAGACCGCCTTGAGCTCGACCAGCGTATCGGCAATTCCCAGCAGCACCGCCGAACCGGGGAACAGCTCGCCCTGAAAATCGGTCCTGAGGCCATAGCACAGCACCGGAATGCCCGCCTCGTCCGCCAGCCGGGCCAGCTGCCACACCTGATTGGGCTTGAGGAATTGCGCCTCGTCCACCAGCACGCAGTTAAGGCTCGTCGCTGCGTGGGCCGCGTTGACCTCGGCCCACAGATCAGTGCCTCGATCGAAGCGATGCGCACTGCTCTTGAGCCCGATGCGGCTGCGCACCATGCCTGCCGAACGGCTGTCGAGCGCTGCGGTCCACAGCATCGTCGCCATCCCGCGCTCGCGGTAATTGAAATCGGCCTGCAACAGATGTGCCGATTTGCCGGCATTCATGCTTGCATAGTAGAAATAGAGCTTGGCCATCGTGCCTGCCTATCGCCTTGCCGCGCCAAGAACGAGCGTGAGCATGAACCTTTTACCCCATTCAGGCGCAAGGGATCTGCGACAAAAGCAAGATCGCCCCGTTCACACGGACGGAGGGTGCAGTGACGAGCTAGGCGTCGGCCTCGTCGTCGCCCTCGTCGAGATCGCGCAGCACCTTGGGATCGCGCAGCAGCGCCTCGATCCGGTCGGCCTCGGCGAAGCTCTCGTCCTTGCGGAACCGCAGTTTGGGCGCGAATTTGAGCCCTAGCCGCTGAGCGACCTCGCGCTGGAGGAAGGCTGTGTTCTGGCGCAGCGCATGGACAACCTCGTCCTCGCCCGCGCCGAGCAGCGGCTTGATATAGGCCGTGGCGTGGCGCAGATCGGGGGTCATGCGCACCTCGGTGACCGAGATGTGCGAGGCGCTCACCACATCGTCATGCACCTCGCCCCGCGCGAGCAGCTCCGACAGGATATGTCGCACCCGCTCGCCGACCTTGAGGGTGCGGACTGATTGCTGTTCGGCGGTGAAGGGGGTCTTGGCCATCAGCCGCCCATGCCTGTGTCGGTCGCCGTGGGGCGCGGGGTCGGGATCGCTGTCGAGGTTGAGCGGGCGTAGATCGTACCATCCTCGGCAAGCAATTCGCCTTCAAGGAAGATCACGCGCTTGCCTGCCTTCACGACCCGGCCCTTGCCCACAAGGGTCGCGCCCTCGGGGATCAGGCGGATGAGGCTCATCGAAAGCTCAAGGTTGAGCGGCGCCATCTGGCCGCCGGTAGCAGCGACATAGGCATAGCCCATCACGTCATCGAGATAGCCCGCGACAAGCCCGCCCTGCACACCGCCGCGCCAGGTGCAAACCTCACGCTTGACGGTGAAGTGCATGGTCGCGGTCTGCGTTTCGGCATCCCATGCGACGAATTGTGAGCCGAGCAGCGCTGTGTGCGGCGACTGCCCGGCATCGTCTGGCCCGATCCCTGTTTGGTAGTGCGGGTCGTTCAGGCTCACAGGGTCCGCTCACGCTCCTCGACGGAGAACACTTCGAGGTTGTCGCCCGGCTTGATGTCGTTCGTATCCTCGAGCACCACGCCGCATTCAAGCCCGGTGCGCACTTCGTCGACGTCGTCCTTGAACCGGCGCAGTGACTGGATCTTGGTTGCCGATACGATGACGTCGGCACGGGTGAGGCGCGCGAACAAGCCCTTGCGGAGCGTGCCTTCCAGAACCAGCAGACCGGCCGCCTTGTCCTTCTTGCCCGCCGGGAAGACCTGCTTGACCTCTGCGCGCCCGACCACGGTTTCGATCCGCTCCGGTCCGAGCTCGCCCGCCATATCCTTCGCGACCGCGTCAGTGAGGTGGTAGATGACGTCGTAATACATCATCCGCACCCCGTCGCGCTTCACCAGGTCGCGCGCCTTGGCGTTGGGACGTACGTTGAAGCCGATGATCGGCGCCTTCGACGCCGCCGCCAAGAGCACGTCGCTCTCGGTGATTGCACCAACGCCAGCGTTGAGCACGCGCACCTTGATCTCGTCGTTCGACAGATTGTGAAGCGCGTTGACGATCGCTTCGACCGAACCCTGCACATCCGCCTTCACCACCACCGGGAATTCGATGACGTTGGAGGTGAGGCCGGCGAACATCGTGTCGAAGTTGATCGGCGCCAGCGCGGTTCGCTTCTCGGTCGCCTTCTCCTGCCGGTACTTGGCAACCTCGCGGGCACGCTGTTCACTCTCGACCACGGTGAAGTGGTCGCCCGCCGACGGCACGCCGCCAAGGCCGAGCACCTCGACCGGCATTGATGGACCGGCTTCCTTGAGCTGCTGGCCCTTGTCGTCAACGATTGCGCGGACCTTGCCGCTCTGCGTGCCGACCACAAAGATGTCGCCGCGCTTCAGCGTCCCGCGGGTGACGAGCACCGTTGCGACCGGCCCGCGACCCTTGTCGAGCTGCGCTTCGATCACGGTCGCCTCGGCATCGCGGTCCGGCCGGGCCTTGAGTTCGAGAAGTTCGGCCTGAAGTCCGATCGCCTCGAGAAGCTGGTCGAGACCAGCGCCGGACTTGGCCGAAACCTCGACGTCCTGCACATCGCCCGACATCGCCTCGACGACGATCTCGTGTTCGAGCAGGCGCTCGCGGATCTTCTTCGGATTGTACTCGGGCTTGTCCGACTTGGTGATCGCCACGATCATCGGCACGCCGGCCGCCTTGGTATGGTTGATCGCTTCGATGGTCTGCGGCATCAGCCCGTCATCGCCCGCGACAACCAGGATGACGATGTCGGTGACGTTCGCACCGCGCATCCGCATCTCGGTGAAGGCCGCGTGGCCGGGCGTGTCGAGGAAGGTAATCTTCGCCTTGTCCTTGGTGGTGATCTGGTAGGCGCCGATGTGCTGGGTGATGCCGCCGGCCTCGCCCTTCACGACGTCGGTGCCACGCAGGGCGTCCAGCAGACTGGTCTTGCCGTGATCGACGTGCCCCATGATCGTGACCACCGGCGGACGCGTAACGAGCGTTTCTTCGGGATCGTTGTCCTCGCTGGTGTCGATGTCGACATCGCTCTCGGAGACGCGCAGGATGTTATGGCCGAACTCCTCGACCAGCAGTTCTGCGGTGTCCTGATCGATGGTCTGGTTGACCGTGACCATCATGTCCATGTTGAACAGCGCCTTCACAAGGTCGGCGCCCTTCTCGGCCATGCGGTTGGCGAGTTCGCTGACAGTGATCGCCTCGGGGACGACCACGTCGCGCACCTGCTTTTCACGCGGCTTCGACGGGCCGCCCTGACCGCGGCGCTCCTTCTCGCGGGCACGCTTCAGCGCGGCGAGGCTGCGCGCACGGCGGCCCTCGTCCTCGTTGAGCGCACGGGTGACGGTAAGCTTGCCCGAGCGGCGGGCATCCTTGCCCTCGTCGATCGGCGCGGCGCGCTTGTCGTCCTTCTTCTTAGACTTGAGCTCGGGGCGCTTGGCCTCGGGCCGCTCGACCGGCGTGAAGCGACGTGCGGCGGGAGCGGCTTCGCTATTGGCGGCAGGTTCGGCAGTCTCGCTCGCCGCTGCAGTAGCCTCGACTTCGAGCGCAGCCTCGACGGTCGGAGTAACGGCGGGGGCCTCGGTACGCTGGCGTGCGGCCTCTTCGTCGGTGCGGCGGTTCTCATCCGCACGGCGACGCACTTCTTCCTCGCGCTCGCGGGCTTCGGCTTCGTCGCGCTTGCGGCCATCCTCGGCCATCCGCAGGCGCTCTTCCTCGGCCTCCAGCTGGAGCCGCTTGACGCGCTCATGCGGGGTCTCGCCAGCGGGCGCGGGGCGCGCGGGCTTGGGCGGCGGGGGAGCCGGGCGCGGAGCTTCGGCCACCGGCGTAGGTGCGGGCTGCGGGGGCGGGGGCGGAGCGGCGACTTCGCCAGGCTTGCTGAGCACGCGGCGGCGCTTCACCTCGACCACCACCTTGTTGGTGCGGCCGTGGCTGAAGGTCTGCTTCACCTCACCTGCATCCACCGAGCGCTTGAGGCCCAAGGGTTTGCGGGTGCGCTGGTTGTCGTTGTCGTCGCTCATTATCGCTCGTCAGTCCTTCACGTATTCATCAATATGCGCCGTCCCGCCCGAAGGCCGGTCAGCGTCGCCGGAAGTGTCCCGGCATGTCTCGTTCGTCTCGTTCGTCTCGTTCGCCCGATCATTCCCGGCCGGATCGTGGCCGGCTCGATCGTGCTCGGCCCGATCATTCCCGGCCCGATCATTCCCGGCCCGATCATTCCCGGCAAAGTGGACAAGCCGGAAAACCGCCTGAAGCACGCGGTTCGCGGCGCGCATGTCGCCAGAGTGACCGGCGACACCCAGATGAACCACGTTATCGCGGCCCAATGCCACAGACAGCGCGGTGCGGTCCAGTGGCAAGACCGTGCCGCGCTGGCCCGAACCTTCCGCGTCACTGCCGACGCGCCAGGCCTGATCGAGCTTGCGCCGTCCATCCGCGCTGCTGTCGCTGGCGTGGAGCAGAGTAGCGATGCGGCCGCTGCGCGCCTGCTCCTCGATCCGCGCGGAACCGAGCACGATGTTGCCCGACCGCAGTTCGAGGCCCAGCCGATCGCCGAGATGACGGGCGAGCGCAGCTTCTACGCGTTCGGGCAGGTCGTCGGGAATGGTGAGAGGCGCACCTTTAAATGCGCGCATCAGGGCTTTCCTAAGATCGCCCTCGGTGAGTGCTTCTTCAAGCCCCGCACGGTCCACGCCGATCCATGCACCCCTGCCTGGCGCTTTAGCCCCGGCATCGGGGAGCACCAGACCGTCGAGGGAGATCGCCAAGCGCAGCAGACCATCCCGCGCCGAGGTGTCCCCGGAGAGGATACAGCGCCGCTCGCTCCCCGCATCCGCGGGAAGCGCCGGCTCAACGATGTCGGACGTCAGGCGCTCATTGGGTGGAGTCCGCATCGGCGGCCTCCTCGGTCGGCTCGTCTTCGAACCAGTGCGCACGCGCAGCCATGATGATCTCGTTGCCGCGCTCTTCCGATATGCCGTATTCGCCCAGCACGCCGCCCTTGTCGGTCTCGCGCTGCGGACGGCGCTGCGGCGGACCGGCAGCGTCGTTGTTGCGGCGACGCGGCGCTTCGCGCTTCTTGGCGATCAGCTCATCGGTGGCAAGGTCGGCCAGATCGTCGAGCGTCTTGATCCCGGCCTTGCCGAGCGTGACCAGCATCGCTTCGGTGAGGTGCGGGATTTCGGCCAGCGCATCTTCCACGCCCAGCCCACGGCGGACTTCGCGATGCGCGGCTTCCTGACGCTCAAGCGCCTCGAGCGCGCGGCTCTGGAGTTCTTCGGCAAGATCGCCGTCGAAGCCTTCAATGCTGGCAAGCTCGGAAAGGTCCACATAGGCCACTTCCTCGAGCTCGGCAAAGCCTTCGGCCACAAGCAGTTGAGACAGGGTCTCGTCAACGTCGAGCTCTTCCTCGAACATCTTCGAACGCTCGGCGAATTCCTTCGACCGCTTTTCCGAGGATTCTTCCTCGGTCAGGATATCGATCTGGTGGCCGGTCAGCTGGCTCGCCAGACGCACGTTCTGACCACGGCGACCGATCGCGAGGCTGAGCTGGTCGTCGGGCACCACCACTTCGATGCGGCCGTCATCCTCGTCGAGTACCACGCGGCTAACGGTGGCGGGCTGGAGCGCATTGACGACGAAGGTCGCGGTGTCATCGCTCCACGGGATGATGTCGATCTTCTCGCCTTGAAGTTCCTGCACCACCGCCTGCACGCGGCTGCCCTTCATGCCGACGCAGGCACCGACCGGGTCGATGCTCGAATCGCGGCTGATCACGCCGATCTTAGCGCGGCTGCCCGGGTCACGGGCGGCGGCCATGATCTCGATGATGTTATCGTAGATCTCGGGCACTTCCTGCGCGAACAGCTTCTTCATGAAGTCGGGGTGCGCGCGGCTGAGGAAGATCTGCGGACCGCGGTTGTTGCGTTCCACCTTGGTGATCAGCGCCCGCACGCGCTCACCCGTGCGCGCGGCTTCGCGCGGTATCTGCTGGTCGCGGCGGATCACGCCTTCGGCGCGGCCGAGGTTGACGATCACGTGGCCAAATTCGACCGACTTGATGACTCCGGTGATGAGTTCGCCTTGACGGTCCTTGAATTCCTCGAACTGGCGCTCACGCTCGGCATCGCGGACCTTCTGGAAGATCACCTGCTTAGCTGACTGCGCGTCGATGCGCCCGAGATCGACCGGGGGCAGAGGATCGACGATGAAGTCGCCGACCTTGGCGCCGGGCTGAAGCTTGTCACCCTGCTTGAGGTCAACCTGTTTGAAGTAGTCTTCGACCTCATCGACCACCTCGACGACGCGCCACAGCGTCAGATCGCCGGTCAGCGGATCGAGCTTGGCGCGAATGTCGTTCTCCGCCCCATAACGGTTACGCGCGGATTTTTGGATCGCTTCTTCCATCGCCTCGATAACGATAGACTTGTCGATCATCTTCTCGGTGGCGACCGCGTTGGCGATCGCGAGGAGTTCGGCCTTATTGGCGGAAATGGCACTCATCAGTCGTCTGCCTTTTCTTCTTCTTCGATGAGTTCATCAGCACCACTCGTATCGAGTGGGCGGGTGGCGGCGATGAGCGCGTCGTTAAGGACGAGCTTGGCCGTATGAATTTCTGCAAGCGGCAGGCGCACATCGCCGGCCTTGGCCTCGGCGACAAGTATCATACCATCGACGAGGCCGCCGAGTACGCCCTTGTTGACGCGCTGACCGTCGTAGCCCTTGTCCATGACAATCCGCACCTCGTGACCGGCCCAATTGGCAAAATCTTTATCGCGCGTGAGCGGCCGGTCGATGCCGGGGGACGAGACCTCAAGGTGATAGGCGCCCTCGACGAGCTCTTCGCCCGCTTCCTCGGCGGCGTCCATCACATCCGAGACGCGGCGCGAGAGCGCGGCGCACTGGTCGATCACAAGCTGTCCGGTGGCCGGGTCCTCAGCCATGATCTGGAGCGCCATGCCGCCGTCACCGGCCTCAGACGACAGCATCGCCACACGCACGAGCTCGAATCCGAGCGCGCACGCCTCGGGTTCGATCAGCTCGGTCAGGCGCGCGATATCGGCCATCGGGTCTCCAGGTTCGAAGCTTATTGCACAAACGCAGTGTCGGGCCGGCCCCCGGAGGCGCCAGCATCCAAACCTTGTCGCGACAATGTCGGGATTGGCGGTGCACCTAGGGGCTCGGCGGCAATCTGGCAAGAGCGAACCGCAAGAGCACGCGCAAAGTGAGCTTACGGCTCTCCGGCCACCCAGCGGCGCACCAGATCGCGTAGTGCGTGGCGCTCGTACAACTCGAAGCCCTCGGCGAAGCGGCGGACATCAAGGACATCGGCTTCGGTTATCGGGTCGTCGAACGCCAAGGCATTTGCCCCGCCATCGGCCCCGTGATCGGCGCGGACAATCGAACCGAACAGCTCGAACTGTGCGAACGTGACGATTCCGGACTGGTGCTCGGCAAGCGGACTGGCCAGCGCGAGCCGCGCGCCCGTCCGCGAGATGTCGAGCAGGATGCAGTTCTGGGTGGAATAGATCGATACGAAGCGGGCCGGGATCGCAAGCCGCAGCCGGGCCGCCGCACGGCGCCCGATCGGCACCGATGCTTCTTGCGTTAAAGGCGAAAGGGGCTCGGCCATCATAGGCGCACAAGTATGCCGGAGGGGCGTAAAGACGCGGACGGGAATGACCTAAGGGTGTTTACGCGTAACGCGCTTGGGGCGCGTCAGACCGAGATAACCGGATCTACCAACTTCGGCATGATTTTTACCGGCTCGCTGCACACCCGATCCGGCGCGCAGGTCCCGGCTGGCACTGGCCCTGCCCGCCCCATGTCAGGCGCCGGAGCAGCCGCAGGTGGCACCCGGTGATGCGGAGCAGATGCGAAATCAGGGCGCATTTCAGGCGGCATCCACGTCGACCGAAAAAGCCAAGGCAATTCACCCGCCGCTTGCCGCAGGTAACCAAAAAGCCAAGGGAAAGTTGCGAAAAGCAAACATGTTGTTGTTGTCGCCCCAATCAGACAACCACAATAATCGAAAGGACTTGCGAATCCGCTAGGGGCGTCTTCAGTCCTGCCCTTCCATCAGCGCATGCTTGCGGACGCAGTGGCGCAGCTGATCATAGGTGAGGCCAAGCGCGCGCGCGGTCTGGCGCTGGTTCCAGCGATGCTTGCCAAGCGCATGAGCGAGGATCGCACGCTCGTGCGCATCAACGGCGCCCCGCAGGTCCTCGATGGCATCGAAGTGTGCCGAAGCAGGTGAAGGAGCGGCTTGGCTGCTTCCTTTTGTCAGGGCCTGCCTGCTGCTGCGCCGGTGTTCAGGTGGGCGCGGGCGCCAAGGGCTGTCAAAGGGATCGAACTGGACATGCGCGATCGGCATGTCGGGCGCGGCCCAGCGATACACCGCGCGCTCGACCACGTTGCGCAACTCGCGCACATTGCCAGGCCACGGATGGTTTTCGAGTCCGTCCATCACGTGCGGCGCGAACCCCGGCCAGCGATCCCAGTCGAGCTCGGCGGCCATGCGGCGACCGAAATGCTCCGCCAGCACGCCGATGTCGCCTTCACGCACTCTCAGGGGCGGAAGCGTGATGACCTCGAAACTCAGCCGGTCCAGCAAGTCGGCGCGAAATTCACCCGCAGCGGCCAATGCAGGAAGATCATCGTTGGTTGCCGCGACGATGCGCACGTCGACGCGGATCGGTCGCGAGGCGCCGATGCGGGTGACCTCGCCATACTCGACCGCGCGCAGCAGCCGCTCCTGCGCGCCCATGCTGAGCGTACCGAGCTCGTCGAGGAACAGCGTGCCCCGGTCGGCTTCCTCGAAGCGCCCGGCCCGTGCCTTCGTGGCACCGGTGAAAGAGCCCGCCTCGTGGCCGAACAGTTCCGCCTCGATCAGCGTTTCTGGGAGCGCCGCGCAATTCATTGTTACCAGCGGTTCGTCCCAGCGGGTCGACAGGCGATGGAGGCGCTCGGCGATCAGCTCCTTGCCCGTGCCGCGCTCGCCGATTACCAGAACCGGCCGGTTCATCGAAGCGGCGCGACTGGCGCGCTCCACCGTGTCGAGGAAGGCCCCCGATTGACCGATAAACTGGCTCTCTAGCTTCATGTCCAAACTATAGTGAAAAACCCCAATGCTTGGCAATAGTCGCCAAGGGCGGCCAGCGGCTAATGCCGAAAAACTCTGGAATTCCGCCATTCTCACAGTTTGGCACAGGGGTTGCAGAATACCCGGCAAGACCACGTACATCACCTGGGAGGCCACAATGATCGACACCGCCGCCACCAAGAACCGCTTCTGGAGCTCCAAGCTCGGACACGCTGCGATCGCCAGCATTGCCGCCATGACGATGATGGTGCTGCTGTCCTCGCAGATCCAGCCGGGCGCGGCGAGCGCTGCTCCGCTGACCCACCCCGCCGCGACAAGCGGCGCGATGATCGAGATTGCCTGACATGGGCGATCCGTTCGACCCCCTCGGGCCGGAGCGCCCCTCGCGGGAAGTCCCCCCCGCAGACGCTGCCGACGGCGCCAAGCCCACCCGCGCCGGCCAGGACAGCGATGCTCCGGCCCAACCCTCCCGGCTGCTGTCCGCCGGAAGGCTGTCGCGGCTCGATGAGGAAATCGAGGCCTTGCGTCGCCGCCCGGACCCGGCACGGTCCCGGCGCAATTCCGAAGAACCGCACGGCGACCGAGTCGCCTCGCGGGACCGGGTCAATTCGTTTCTCGATGGAGTAGCCTTCATGGGCATTTTCAGCCGCACCCGCGACATCATTGCCGCCAACTTCAACGACATGCTCGACAAGGCAGACGATCCGACCAAGATGATCCGGATGATCATCCTCGAAATGGAGGAGACCCTTGTTGAAGTACGCGCCAGCGCCGCACGCACCATCGCAGATCAAAAGGAAATGCACCGTCACTGCATGAAGCTCGACCGGCTCCAGGCCGATTGGTCCGAGAAGGCGCAGCTCGCGCTCAGCAAGGACCGCGAGGACCTCGCCCGCGCTGCGCTGGTCGAGAAGAAGAAGGCTGGCGACATGGCCGACCAGCTCAAGACCGAGATCGCGGTGCTCGTTGATGCGCTGCGCGCCTACGAGGAAGACATCGCCAAGCTGCAGCACCGCCTGCGCGAGGCCCGCAGCCGCCAGACCGCGATCGCCGCGCGTCTCGAAAGCGCCGAGAACCGCGTCAAGCTGCGCACGCTAATGAGCACCGAGCGCACCGACGAGGCGCTCGCCCGCTTCGACCAGCTCGAACGCCGCGTCGATTACGCTGAAGGTCGCGCCGAAGCGCTCCAGATCGCGGAAGGCACGCCTCCGTCGCTCGCCGATGAAATTGCAGCGCTCGCCGGTGCGGACGCGATCGACGACGAATTGGAAGCCATGAAGAAAGCGCTCGGCAAGGCCGCCGACAGCGCCAATACAAACGGGGGGAACTGAGACATGGATTTCGAAGGCGTATTGGCTCTGGCCGTAGTGTTCATAGGCCTGCCGTGGATGGTGCTGCACTACATGACCCGGTGGAAGACCGCGCCGACCATCACCGTGGATGACGAGGTGCTGCTCGAGGAACTCTACAACCTCGCCAAACGGCTCGACGAACGGATGGACACGGTCGAACGGCTGGTGGCTTCGGACGATCCGGAGTTCACCCCCCACCGCCGCCTGATCGCCGATCATGAAAAGGACAATCAGCAGCTGCGCGAACTCGAAGCACTGATGGCCGAGAAGAAGGGAACCCGCGCATGAACAGCCCCCGCACCACGCTTTACCGCGACAAGCACAACGCCAAGCTGATGGGGGTGTGCTCGGGGGTCGCCGACTACACCGGGGTCAACGTGTTGTGGGTCCGGCTCGGCACCCTAGCGCTGGGCCTCAGCCTTGGCTGGCCGATCCTTGCCTACTTCGTCGCCGGCTTTGCGCTGAACAAGAAGCCGCCGCACCTCTACCGTGACGAGAGCGAGAAGAAGTACTGGCAGGGCGTCCGCCAGAGTCCGCGCCGCACCGCCCGCGAGATCAAGGCGAGCTTCCGCGACATCGATCGCCGCCTGGCCGCGGTGGAGAGCCACTACGTCAGCAGCAACCCGCGCCTGACCGCCGAAATCGAGCGGCTTCGCTAGATTTAACCCACGCAACAAGGACCAAGACAATGGATGCAGGACAGCTCGGAGTGATGATCCCGATCATCGCGCTGATGATCCCGATCGTCGCGATCTGGTCAAAGCACCAGCAGAAGATGGCCGAGATGCAGGTAGGCTCCACCGCCGAGCAGACGGCGGAAAAGGCCGCGCAGTATGTGGGCCAGATCAAGCGCCTCGAAGACCGGGTGCAGGTGCTCGAACGCATCGTCACCGACCGCGGCTACGACATCGCCACCCAGATCGAGGCGCTGCGTGACACGCGCCGCGTCGACGAGGCAAGCACGGGCGTGCCGCTCGCGCTTGAGAGAAAGGAGCGCGTGTAATGGAAGCGAGCGAGCTCATCCCCTATCTCGGCTGGGTCATCGGCGCCTGTTTCGGGCTGGGCGCGATGGGGATCATCGCCTCGTTCCAGACGACGCGGATGAAGATCAAGAACGGCTATCCGCTCGAAGGGATGTGGGGCCAGTCGCTCAAGCCCGGCTCGGACAAGCAGACCGCGCACCGTGTCACGCTGCTCACTCAGGAAAACGCCGAACTGCGCGCGGAGCTTGGTTCGATGAAGGACCGGCTCGCCAATGTCGAGCGGATCGTCACTGACGGCGGCTATCACCTCGGCGCCGAGATCGACGCCCTGCGCGACCGCACGCTGGTGAACCTTCAGGACAAGGGCAAGGCATAATGGGCAGCAGTTGGGCCTTCGTTGCGATCATCGCGATCATCGTTTGGGGGGTCATCCAGCTCGCCAAGGCGCGGGCTGGGATCACCAGCGATCAACATGGTAACGAAACGATCCCCGGGCGCGATGACAGCCGCAGCAGCGCCGAACTCGAAATCGCCCGCCGCGAACTCGCGGACTTGCGCGAGCGCATCAAGGTGCTCGAACGCATCGCCACTGACGGCAATAGCAGCGAAGCGCGCGAACAGGCGCGGATCACCGCCGAGATCGAAGCACTGCGCGAAATCCCTCAGCAGAAGAAGGAACAGAGCGAATGATGACGCCCGTTCTCGAACCCACGCTGGTGCTCACCATGGGCAGCGTGATCGGCCTTGTCGTGGTGGCCGCCGCCTTGCTGCGCGCCTGGCACGGCTGGCTCGAATTCAAGCGCCAGGAGCTGGAGCGCGGCCATTCGCGTGGGGGTGGCGAGGACGGATCGAGCCTCGGCACCGCCCGCATCGAACTGGCTGATCTCAGAGAGAGAATTCGCAAGCTTGAAGCCATCGCCAGCGGGGTGGAACTGTGAGCGGCCCGCGCACCACCGCCGCGCACGCCGGCATCGGCCTTGGCACAGCGATCGCGGTAGCGATCAGCTGGAGCGTCAACAAGTCGATCATCTGGGCGATCGTCCACGGCTTCTTCAGCTGGTTTTACGTGATCTACTACGCCCTCACCCGGCCGGGCGGCATCAGCGGGTAAATCGCCCCTTTGCGTTGGAGCCGCGCCCTGTCTAAGGGCGTGTCATGCGCACCCTTTCCGACATCCTTGAAGAGTACGAATTCCTCGAAGGCGACGACCGTTACGGCCTGCTGATCGAGCTTGGCCGCACGCTTGATCCCATGCCCGATGCCTTGAAAACCGATGCGACGTTGGTGCGCGGGTGTTCGGCGGCAGTGTGGGTCTATCCGGCCTCGCAAACCGAGCAGAAGCTCCACTTCCTCGCCGACAGCAATGCCGCGATCACCAAGGGGATTGTCGCGCTGGTGATCGCCGCGGTGCAGGACCGTCCGGCAGCTGAAGTGGCGAGCATGGACGTGATGGACGCGCTTGCCCCGTTCGAGCTGAAAAACCAGCTGTCCAGCAACCGCACTCAGGGCGTGCCCAATATGATCGGGCTGGTGAAGGAACATGCCGCCCGGCTGGCCGCCGGTTAGCGGCGTGTTTCACGTGAAACACCCCAAAACGGCCGCGCTAATGGGGGTCTAGAGGGGGTCTAACAGGGGTCTAGAGGGGGTCTAAACCCCGATAACCAGCCTCTGGACCGATCAAGCACGCCGCTCGCAATGCAACTACGCGTCGATCTCGGCCGCCGCCTGCGCTGCAATCCCGATCATCGCATCAAGCTGGCGGGTCATCTCGAAAGGCCCGCTCCAAGCCGACATCATCCAATGGCCGCTGATGACATTGCCATCGGCGCTCAGGCTCCCGGCATAGGCGACCGGTTCGTCATACGCCTCGCCCGCCGCGTGGTATGTCTTGAGGAAATCGACGCTTCTGCCCGCCCGCACACCTTCAAGCGACGCATGCGCCGTTTCCCGGCGGAACTCGTTGGGCTCGGTGATGGTGCCGCTGATATGGCCGCCGTGGTCGGCGATTTCAGCGAGAAAGGGGGTTGCAGGGCCGGCTTCGGGAACCGCCGGATAGGCGTAGATGCCGTCCCACTTGCCCGACAGGTTCACCGTGGCGTCGCCGCCCGCCATCAGGCCCCGACGCTGTCCCTCACCACCGCAAGGCCCGCTTCCTTCTGCGATTTCAGCTCCGCCTTCAGCTTGGCCGGATCACGCGCGATGACGAAGCCGAAGCTCACCCCGCCTGCCTTGCCGATGGTGGCGTGGTGAAGCTTATGCGCCTGCACCAGCCGCTTGGCGTAGCCTTTGCGCGGCACCCAGCGCCAGTAGCGTTGATGCACCAGCCCGTCGTGCACCAGCGTGTAGATCACCCCGTACAGCGTGATGCCCACAGCAAACCACCACAGCCAGTCCCAGTAAAGCGCGCCGTAGATATACATCGCGGCGTTGATGGTCCCGAACACCACCGCGAACAGGTCGTTCTTCTCGAACACGTTATCGTGCGGCTCGTGATGGTCGCGGTGCCAGCCCCAGCCCCAGCCGTGCATGATGTATTTGTGCGCCACCCACGCAAACACCTCCATGCCGATCAGCGAGGACATGACGGTCAGGAATACTTCGAGCCAGCTCATGCGGGCACCTTTTCAGTCATTCGAATGCCCCCCACCCCGGCCCGGCGGGCCGCAGGCAGCGCCCACCACGGCACATCGGGGCGGCGATGATGTTCGAGATGATAGCCGAAATGAAAACAGGTTGCCAGGCTCGCCAGCGTGCCGAATTCCTCGCTGCGGGTGTTGTGGCGGTCCGCGAAATCCTGCGCATCTTTCTTTGTGAGATGCCGGTGCGGCCGGAAGGTGCCGAAATAGAAAAGCTGCAATGACGAACCCAGCGCAGGCATGCCGTAGAGCAGCACGATCTGGACCATCGGAATGTCCAGCACCAGCCAGTAGACGCCGACCACGGTGTGGACGAACAGGATCGACCGCCAGCCGAAATAGCGACGGAAGAAGGTCGCATACCAGCGCCGGAAATCATCGGGGTGATGCTCGTCGAAATCGGGATCGCCCGCATGGCCTGACAGCTTGTGATGGGCAAAATGCGCGTCGCGCAGATGCTTGAACGCAAAGCCTGCATAAAGCGCCAGCAACACCGTGCCGATCGCCCCGTTGGTGCGCGGATGGCCGGGCACAAGGGTGCCGTGCATCGCATCATGACAGACGATGAACACGCCGACCGAAAGCCAGCACTGCACCATCGCCAGCCCCAGCGCAAACGGCCAGTTGCTCAATGTCAGCTCGAAGACGAACATCCCGTAAGCGTGGATCGC
>JBBRUU010000051.1:0-16863 GCA_038247515.1 Sphingomonadales bacterium | reverse complement strand
TGGGAAATTTCGGACACACGGCTCGATGCGCTGCACGAACAGGCGCGCGAGATGCGGCGCCATTCGTCCGACGCGCACAAGGCGCTGGCCGAGAAGTTCGCCCATGCCGATCTAGGCCGCTACACCTTCAAGCGGTTCGCCGTGGTTGGCTCTGCGATTGTCGATTTCAACTGCCACAACCTCGGCCTCGCGCTGGCGATTGACGAGGAGGGGCAGAACGATGCGCTGGCCCGCCGCCGCGACAAGAGCCTCGAAAGCGTCGGCATCAAGGTGATGCGGATCGCGGCCAGCGATATCCTCGCCGATATCGACGCCGTGCTCCAGCGCCTCACCACCACCATGCGCGACCGCATCACCGAGCGCAAATCCGCCGCTCGTGCGCACAAGGCGGCCAACCCGAATCAAAGCTACGACCGCCCCAAACTGCGCGGCGACACGAAACGCCCCCCGAGGAAGAACTGATGCTCGAAATCACCGACCTTCACGCCACCGTCGGTGGCGGCGACAACCCCAAGCCGATCCTCAAGGGCCTCAGCCTCACCGTTCCGGCGGGCGAGATTCATGCGATCATGGGGCCCAACGGCGCGGGCAAGTCGACGCTTGCCAACGTGCTCGGCGGCAAGCCCGGTTACGAGGTGACCGGCGGCAGCGTGACCTTCCGGGGTGAGGACCTGCTGGCCCTCGACCCGCACGAGCGCGCGGCCAAAGGCCTGTTCCTCGGCTTCCAGTATCCGGTCGAGATCCCCGGCGTCTCCAACGTCCAGTTCCTGCGCGAGGCGCTCAATTCCCAGCGCAAGAGCCGTGGGGAAGAACCGCTGTCGGGCGGCGACTTCCTCAAGCTCGCCAAGGACAGGGCCGCGCTCCTCAAGATGGACATGGAGATGCTCAAGCGACAGGTGAATGTCGGCTTCTCAGGCGGCGAAAAGAAGCGCGCCGAAATGGTGCAGATGGGCATTCTCGATCCCGCCTTCGCGGTGCTGGACGAGACCGATAGCGGCCTCGACATCGATGCGCTGCGGATCGTCGGCATTGGCATCAACGCGATCATGCGATCTCCTGAAAAGGCAGTGCTGCTGATCACCCACTACCAGCGCCTGCTCGACGTCGTGGCGCCCGACAAGGTGAGCATCCTTGCCGGCGGCCGCATCGTCGAGACCGGCGGACCGGAACTCGCGCTGCGGCTCGAGGCCGAGGGCTATGATTCGGTGATGGCCTAATGAGCCTTCTGGTCGCCACTTTGGCGCTCGCCGCAGCACAGCCGGCAGTCGAGGTGCCTGCCGACGACGAAATCGTGGTGATGGGCAACAAGCTGCGCGACTGGCGCGGTTCGTGGCGGGTGCGCGGCGGAGTGGTGAAGTGCAAGACCAAGCGTTCAACCGGTGACCGCGAGATCGATGCCATTGGATGCAGCGCGATGGTCACGTGCATGACACCGCTCGTCCCGCAATGGCAAGAAATCGAAGATGCGGATTTGCCCAAGGCCGAGCTGGAAAGTCAGCTGAATGGTCTGCTGCAATCAACAAAGGTGGGGGACTGCTTCGGCGCGGTTCGCGAGCACGGGATAGCTGCTGTGGTTGCCGCACGCAGGGACAAGCGCACATGACGCTCACTGCACTTATCGCCCTTGCTGCGGCACAAACCGCAGCGCCGGCTGCGGAATTGCCCGCCGACAACGAGATAGTTGTGCTGACCGAGCGGCTGCGCAGCATCCGTGGCTCGCCCGGCGTCACGATCCGTAAAGGTGTCGTCACGCCGGGCGCTTGCAAGATCAAGCGGTCGAGCGGCGATGCGGAAGTAGACGCGCTCCCCTGCGGTGCAGTGGCCCTGTGCGCAACCCGCCCGCAACCGAGCCGCAAGGCCTTTAACACCTGCATTGATGCAGAAGCGATTGATGCGATCGTCGGCCTCAGAGGCGAGCGCGCAGCGCGCAACGCGGAGCTGATTGAAGCCGAGGAGACCGGAGAATGACGCTGGCCACTCTGTCTACCCTCACGCTTCCAACCAAGCGTGACGAGGCGTGGCGCTATGCCGATATGGAGGCGGTCGCGCGGCTCGGCGCAGGCGCGCTTGATCAGTGGAAAGAGATCACCCTCGCCAACGGTGAGGTGCGGCGGCATGTGATGGCAGTCGGTTCGGCCGCGCCCGAGCTGCACCGCATTCGCCTTGAAATCGGCGAAGCTGCGCGGGCGGAACTGTTCGTCACTAACGCGGGCGCGGATTACACCCGCGTCGAGGTCGAAGTGCGGCTCGCCAAGGGTGCGCATTTCGAATTTGGCGGCGTCACGATTGGAGGTTCCGGGGGCGGAGCGGGGGTCACCCGCGAATTCGTCACGCAGGTCGTCCATGCCGAGCCCGAGGCGACCTCTAACCAGACGATCCGCGCCGTTCATTGGGATGGGGCGACTGGAAATTTCCTCGGTGAGATCAAGGTCGCGCGCCACGCGCAAAAGACCGACGCGGCGCAGGACTTTAAAGCCTTGCTGCTGGAGGCCGGTGCCAGCGCCAATGCTGTCCCGCAGCTGGAGATCTTCGCCGACGATGTGAAGTGCGCTCACGGCGCGACGGTTGGCGCGCTCGATGAAGCCGCGCGCTTCTACATGATGGCGCGCGGCGTCGATCCGGCGGCAGCGCAGCGCCTGCTGGTGCAGGCCTTCATTGGTGACGCTTTCGTGGCGTTGGATGATGAGGCTGAGCGCGAGACGCTGCTCAATGCGGCACTTGCCGCGCTAGAAGGATCGAAGCTGTGAACGCCCCTGCCACCTTCGCGACACTCTCCGACCTGCGCGCCGATTTCCCCGGCATGGTCACGCATGACGGCACACCGTGGCACTACCTCGACACCGCCGCGACCGCGCAAAAGCCGCGCGCGGTGATCGACGCCATGGCCCGCGCTATGGGCGAGGATTACGCCACCGTCCACCGAGGGGTCTATGCCCGCTCGGCCGAGATGACGCTCGCCTACGAGGCGGCGCGCCGCACTGTCGCGCATTTCATCGGTGGGCACGAGGACGAGCTGATCTTCACCCGCGGTGCGACCGAGGCAATCAACCTCGTCGCGCAGACCTGGGGCCGGGCGAGCCTCAAGCCAGGTGACCGCATCCTGCTCTCGCAACTCGAGCACCATTCGAACATCGTGCCGTGGCAGATGGTCGGCGAGGAAACCGGTGCGGTAATCGACGTCTGCCCGCTGACGTCAGACCACCAGATCGACTTGGACGCTGCCGAGGCGATGCTGACCGAGAGCCACAAGCTGGTCGCCTTCGCGCATGTCTCGAACGTGGTCGGCAGCCTGCTCGACGTGCCGCGCGCCGCTGCGATGGCGCACAGGGTCGGCGCGAAGCTGCTGCTCGACGGGTGCCAGAGCGCCCCGCACATGGGCGTCGATGTCGCGGCACTCGATTGCGACTTCTACGTCTTCTCGGCGCACAAGCTTTACGGCCCGACCGGGATTGGCGCGCTTTGGGCCAAGGCCGAAATCCTCGCCGATATGCCCCCCTATCAGGGTGGCGGGGCGATGATCGACCGCGTGACGTTCGCGCGAAGCACCTATGCGTCCGGCGCGCAGCGGTTCGAGGCAGGCACGCCCGCGATTACCGAGGCCATCGCCTTCGCCGCAGCTGCAAATTACGTCAGCGCCATCGGTCCAGGACGCATCCACGCGCACGAGCAAGCCCTTGTGGCCCGGCTGCGCCGCGAACTCGGGGCGATGAACGACGTCACTTTATTTGGCCCCGCCGACAGCGCCGGGATCGTCAGCTTTGCGGTAGGCGACATCCACCCGCACGATCTCGGCACGATCCTCGACGAGGCGAATGTCGCGATCCGCGCCGGACACCACTGCGCCCAGCCGCTGATGGACTACCTTGGCGTTACCGCCACCGCGCGCGCCAGCTTCGGGCTTTACTCGACCGAGGCAGACCTCGACGCGCTGCTCGCCGGGATAGCCCGCACCCGCCGCATTTTTAGAAGAGGATGAGAGCGATGGACAGCTCAAGCGACCATTCGGACATGACCGCCACCAAGCCGCCGCGCGCGCGTGTCGAGGATGCTGTGGACAATGATGCGCCGCGCACCCGCGACTATCTCGATGGCTTCCTTGCCGCCAAACCTGCCTCCAATAGCGTGGGCGGAGAGGGGAGCGACTTGCAGGCCGACGTGATCGCCGCGCTGCGCGAGATCTTCGACCCGGAAATCCCAGTCAACATCTACGATCTCGGCTTGATCTACGGCGTCGAGGTGGATGACAACCGCGACGCGACTGTCACCATGACGCTCACCACTCCTCACTGCCCGGTGGCCGAAACCATGCCGGGCGAGGTCGAGCTGCGCGTCATGTCGGTACCGGGGATCCGCGATGCTGAGGTGTTGCTGGTGTGGGAACCCGCTTGGGGCCCGCACAAGATGAGCGACGAGGCGCGGCTCGAGCTGGGGATGCTGTGAACGACACCGCGACCCTTTCTCCTGGCCCCACCATCGGCTTTGCCGACTATGGCGACCATCGCGACGCGGCGGATGTCGTGGCGCTGCTCGATGCCTATGCGTGCGACCCGATGGGCGGAGGCGCTCCGCTCGCCGATTTCGCGAAGGCTGGGCTTGTGGGCGATCTCGCGGCCAATCCGCACGCCTTCTCGCTGCTAGCGCGGGCGGGCGATGAGGCGGTCGGCCTTGCCAACTGTTTCATGGGCTATTCGACCTTCGCTGCGGCGCTGCTCGTCAACATTCACGATTTCGCGGTCCTACCCGGCCATCGCGGCGCGGGCATCGGCACGGCGCTGATGGCGGCGATCGAGGCCGAGGCCTTGAAGCGCGGTGCGTGCAAGATCACATTGGAAGTGCTGAGCGGGAACCACCCGGCCCAGCGGCTCTACGCCGCCTGCGGCTATGGCGATTACCAGCTCGATCCCGCGTCCGGACACGCGCTGTTCTGGCAGAAGAGGCTGACATGACCGACACCACCACCACTGTTCGCCCCGCCCCCAAGGCAGCCGTCACCCTGACGGCCAACGCCGAGGCGCGCGTCGCCGAGCTGATGAGCAAGGCCCCGGAAGGCGCGATCGGCGTCAAGCTCTCGACACCGCGCCGGGGCTGCTCGGGCCTTGCCTATTCGGTCGATTACGTCACCACCGAAGCGAAGTTTGACGAGAAGATCCCGACCCCGGGCGGCGTATTCTACATCGACGGGGCGAGCGTGCTCTACCTCGTCGGCAGCGTCATGGATTGGCGCGAGGACGACTTCACCGCCGGCTTCGTGTTCGAAAACCCGAACGCCAAGGGCGCCTGTGGCTGCGGCGAAAGTTTCATGGTATAATCAACGCCATGACGGATAGAGGCTCAAAGGACCGCGACATTCTAGGCAACCTCGGACGCATCGTCGCCGGCGTCGGAATGCTCGCCTTTGCCGCGGCGAATGTCACTGCCGCCAGAAAGCGCGGCCCCAAGGCCGATCAACGACCTGGCGCCCAGTCGCTCGGCGCTTTCTTGCGCGAACATGGACGGAACCGCCGCAGACCTCCCGAAGCCGGTGTCGCCGCTCGCGCCGTTCCTCCGCGCGGGCCGTTGCCGAAGCAGGGCGGCGCGGCGGCGATGCTCACTTAGGGGACTGAGCCTTACGCCTCCTCGGCGAGGCGCGCGATCAGGCGGCTTTCGAGCTCGTCGACCTCGCCGTCGCCATTCACCATCCGGTCGAGCCATTCACTCTCGGACGTGGTGATTTCCTCACCGGCCACGGCAAGCGCGTTGTAGTCCGTGCCCTCGGGGCGCCTCTTGCCGAACACCTTGCCGAAGTGGTTCATCACCTGCGGCGCCTCGCGCGCTACGCGGCCCATGAAGCGGCCGACACTGGCGCGATTTTCGGCGACGAAGGCCTCAAGCTCAAGCTTGCGCTCGTGGCTGACCTGCGCGTTGGGTAGGACGAAACCCTTGAGGAAATTCGCCACGCCGTCAACAAATAGGTCGTCCCAGACGTCAGCGTTTTCCTCGGCGAGAGTCACGTCCTTGAGGCGGAACAGCATCTCGGCGTCATAGCGTGTCACGGCAGCGGGTCCGTGGCCGCCGCTGGCAAAGATCACGCGGCGGACGATCCGGCATTCGGCGGCGCTGATGTGGGTGGCGGAGAGGTCGCCGCCGCGGCGGGTCGGGCCAGTGCCGGTTAGCACCGCGCGCTCGACCTGTTCAAGGACATAGTTCTTGAGCCGGTCGGGGGTGTTCTCTGCTCGCTCGAGGATCCGCACCATCGTTTCCAGCTCGGCCATGCTGTCGACCTTGCCGTCGCGGTCGATCTGGCCGATCAGCCACTCGGCCTCCTCGAGGGAGCATTGCAGGCGCGGTTCGGTGCCGTTGAGCACGAATTCGCCGATCGCCTCGATGAAGAAGTCGACCCACTCGGCGCTGCGGTCCTGCAGAGCGCTGTTAAGCGCGAACAGCGCCTCGGCTTCGGCGCGGGTTATGATCCCGTCGCCCCAGCCTTCGCGGCGCAGAGACAGCAGCTCGTCGGCGGTGATCTGCCCGTCCGCGGCTGCGGACTCGGCGATGGCGATGAATTGCGTGGTCATGCGGCGTCTGGTCCCTTGAGCGTGTCTCGCTAGGGTATATCGCACGGACAGGCTTAAAGCCGCGTTACCGCTGTTCGACCTCGCGGATGCAGGCGCCCGGGTCCGCCGGGCCACCCCCTTGCCGCAGCCGTACCTCGACATGGGTGGCGGTCGCCTGTCCCCCGGCGCTCAGCGGATAGAGGTAGATGTCGAGCACGCAAGCGGGCCCCGCAAACTGCAGCTTGTGCGCGTCGCCCTCGGCAAGGTCGATGCGCGGCGCGCCGAAGCGGCGGGTGAGCGCAGCGGCGGGCGAACCGATCACCCCGCCGAGGCCTTGGGACGACATCACCTCGGGCACGACAACGATGGTGCTGCGCGAGGGCGAAGTGGCGGCAACCTGGCCCCGCGCAGTGGCAGGCCGCGCCGGCGCAAGGCTGTTCCCGCCCGCACAGCCGGTGAGCGCCGCAGCGATCAGCACCAGCGTCGCATTCCCCCTCACCCGCATGGTCCTTTAACGCTCCTCCAGCCGCCGCAGCACCAGATGGGTGCCCGCCGCGGCGCCGATAATCGGTGCGATGAGATTCGCCAAGGGGATCAGCATCAGCCCCGCGATCACGACGCCGAGCAGCACCCGCTCGCCGCGCGGCACGGGGCTGCTTGCCTCCTCGCCTCGGCAATGTCGCAGCCACGCCATGTCGGTAAGCTCGCGCCCGAGCAGCACGGCGTTAACGCCAAGCAGCACCAGCGCCGGGCCGATGGCGGTGAAGGCAAGCAGTCCCGCGAGCGGCAGCGCCAGCAAGGTGTAGCCTGCCGTTCGCCCCAGCCCCTTCAGCGAATTGGCGAGATCGCGCCGGAACGGCAGCGGCCGCGCCTCGGCGGCAAGCGCGGGATAGTGCCGCGCCTCAACCGCAGCGACGATCTCGTCGGCGAAGAATTGGAGCACCGCCATCGCGACCAGCCGGAACAATAGCCACAGCGCAATCGGCACCAGCAACACTGCCAGCACTCCGGCCCAGCCCTCGCCCACGCCGACCTGCTGCGCCGCCTCTGCTAGGGCGAGATAAAGCCCGACACCGAGGACCGTGAAGATCAGCAGCGTCATCGTGATGCTCTTCGACGCAACCCGCACCACGGCACGGTCGCCAAGCTGGCCGATGGCCTTGATGATAGCGGCGGGCACGGCGGACATGCATCATCCGATGCGAGGCGGGCGCGGCGAAGTCAACGCGGGGCGGTGTCCCCGCACACAGAAGCTTGGCGAAGGCGGCGAAGGCGGCTAGGCGGCCCGGCAACCACCACTCCCAAGGAAGCTCCGCCTGTGCCCGAGACCAACCCGCCCCGCTACGACGTGATCGCTATTGGCAATGCAGTAGTCGACGTGATTGCCGCCTGTCAGGAGGAGTTGATCGACGAGTTGCAGATGAGCCGCGGCGGCATGACCCTGATCGACGAGGCGCGAGCCGACGAGCTCTACGAAGCCATGCCGCCCGCACGCGAAGTTTCCGGTGGGTCGGCAGCGAACACGCTGGCAGGGCTTGCGACACTAGGCCTGCAATGCGCCTTCATCGGCCAGGTCGCCGACGATCAGCTGGGCAAGGTGTTCCGCCACGACATGCGCGCCACCGGCATCGACTTCGACACGCCGGGCCGTGACGGCGAGCCCGCCACCGGCCGGGTGCTGATCTTCGTCACCCCTGATGGCGAGCGGACGATGAACACATTCCTTGGCGCAGGCCAGTTCCTCCCCGCTGCAGCGCTCGATGAAGAGCTGATCGCCAGCGGGGCGATCCTCTATCTCGAAGGCTACCTCTGGGATCCGGAAGAGCCGCGCCGCGCCATGCGCCGCGCAATCGAAGTCGCGCGCGCTGCCGGTCGCAAGGTCGCCTTCACGGCATCGGAAAGCTTCGTGATCGAACGCCACGGCGACGATTTCCGCGCGATGATCGCAGACGGCGTGATTGATATCCTATTTGTCAATGAAACCGAGCTGGCGACGCTGTCGGGCGAAGATGATTTTGAAGCAGGCGTTGCCGCGGTATCCGCCGAGGTGCTGGTGCTGGTCGCCACCCGCTCGGAGAAGGGCGCAATCGCCATTGCCGATGGCAAGCGCGCCGAGGTGGAGGCGGTGCCGGTCGCCAAGGTCGTCGACACCACCGGCGCAGGCGACCAGTTCGCTGCCGGGTTCCTGTCGGGCTATGTCAAGGGCGAGCCGCTCGAGCGTTGCCTCCAGCGCGGCGCAATCTGCGCCTCCGAGGTGATCTCGCACTACGGCCCGCGCCCCGAGGCCGACATGCAGGCGCTGGTAGCGGAGAAGCTCTAAGTTTTGCGGTCGCCCATCCGGGCGAACGTCCTCGGCGCTGTTTTGCAGCCGATCACTTTCGCTTGGCTGATCACCTGTCCATTTTGGGCCTCGCGTTCAGGCGGCGGCGCGGGTGCACTTTGTGGGCAGCGTGCCCGCACCCCAGCCAAACCACGCGGCGCCGCTCCGGCAACTACGCCAAGCGCGAGGGTGACGCCGGGCGGCGCCGCGGCATAGCCAGCAAACGCAGACCCGATCATCGGCACGTCGGGAGCGAACCACATGGCGGCGGCCTGCAAGCCCATGAACCCCGCCGCCACCAGCCACGGCGCACCGTGCTTGCGATTGCGCGTCCACAGCGCCAGCGCGAAGACAATCGCCAGCCCATCGCTGATAAAAATCGTGTCGAGCACCTGCCGCGGACCTTCGCTGCCGATGACGTTCGTCCACGGCAGGTAGTCGCCGATGATGCGGCTGAACGGGCTTTCGAACAGGATCAGTGGCGTCACCAGCACGTAGCCAGCGTGCAGTTTGAGGTTGTGGCGATGCTTGAGCGCCAGGTAAAACAGCGTCAGGTAGGCCGCGATCGCGATCCCCATTCCAATCCCGAAGGACGGGCCGAGCAGCTGAATCCCCGCACCGGCATCAGGGGCGACATAGCGCGCCGCCGAGACGTTGGTGATCATCATGAAGCCGAGGATCAGGAACGGGAACATCGCAAAGCTCGCCCGCCCCATCTGGCGGTGGACCGCAGCCGCACGGCGGTGGATCGTCAGGTGCTGCTATATTAACAGCGCAAGCCAAGTCATCGCCGAGATGGCATGGACGTGGAAGGCGAGCGGTATCGGTTCTGCGGCGCCGAAATAGCTCGCCCAGAAGCCCGCCATAATGACGAGCAGCACGAAACCGGCGAAGTAATGCGCGTGGCGATACGGCATCGAGGCCCCCCTTGCCCCAATTCGACCAGTCAAGGTTTATCACGTTTGCCGGGATCGACTCTACGCCGCATCCGGGGGTTACCTGTCGGGAACGTAGCCCGCATTCCGCAGCGTTACCATGTAGGCCGCGATCTGGTCGATCTGCGGGCGGGTAAGGGTAAAGTCCATGTCCTCTGGGTAGTTGTGCGCCTCGGCCAGCCAGTCGGCGAGCGACTTTTCCGAGAGGCCGTGCCGGTTGGCGATCGCCGCGAAGCTGGGCGAGCGCGGGTTGGGCGATAGGAACGGCGGTTCGACCGCATGGCACCCGCCGCAAGCCCCTTCCACGAAGGCGGGCGCGCGGGTGTCGCGTGAGGACGAGGTGGCCTTGCCAAGCATCGGCGGAGGATTTTCGCTCCCCGGCGCCTGACACGCGCCAAGCACCGCGAGCAATACGGCGATAAGGGCTAGAACGCGTAAGGGAGGATGGTTCACGCACCCTATATCCGCCCATGCGGCGAGCCTGTCCTTGATCGGGATCAAGTTTAGCGCTGCCATGGCACCATGTGCGATGCGGGGCGTTAGATTGTCGCGGTGGCTTTAATGCCGCCGCGTCTGAGGAAACCCTACCCATGCCGTCAGCGCCTTCCACCGTGCCCCGCCCCTTGCGCCGCGTGAGCCTTGTCATGGCTGGCCCGCTGCTGCTTGCCAGCCAGCCCGCGCTCGCCACGTCGCAGGACGATTGGGCAACCGCGAGCGACATCGGCGTCGGCTCGCTGGTATTCTGGTCGATCGGGGTGCCGGCGGCCAAGGGCGATACGCACGGCGCGGTTCAAGCGGGTGCCTCGGCGGCGGTAGGCTTCGGCGTGGCGCAGGGGTTGAAGCAGGTCTTCCCGGAGATGCGCCCCGACGGGAGCGGCCATGACAGCTTCCCTTCGGGCCATACCGCCACCGCCTTTGCCGCAGCGACCAGCATTATCGAGCGGCGCGGGGCGGGCGAGGGCATTCCGGCGCTCGCGGTCGCCAGCTTCGTCGGGCTGGCGCGGGTCGAGGCGGACAAGCACCACTGGTACGACGTCGTGGCAGGCGCGGCGATCGGCAGCGCATCAGGCTTGCTGATCACTCGCCACCGCCGTCCCAATGCGCCGCTGGTGATGTTGTGGGGCGATTTCCACGGCGGCGGATTGACTTACGCCGCGCGCTTCTAGGCCCCTTCGCGCGCCACCTCACGCCAGCCAATGTCGCGGCGGCAGAAACCGGTCGGAAAGTCGACGGCATTGACCGCCGCATAGGCGATCCGCTGGGCTTCGGTGACGCTCGAAGCCATGGCTGTGATGTTGAGCACGCGGCCGCCGCTTGCGACCAGCGCGCCGTCCTTCAGCGCGGTGCCGGCATGGAAGACCTTCGCGCCGACCCTTTCCGCATCGTTCAGAGCAATCGTCCCGCCCTTCCCGGGCGTGCCGGGGTAGCCATTTGCCGCCATCACTACCGTGAGCGCCGTATCCGGGCGGAATGTCGCCTCGACGCCCGCCAGCTTTCCCTTGGCGCAGGCGAGCATGATGGCGACGAGGTCGCTCTCCAGCCGCATCATCAGCACCTGGCATTCGGGATCGCCGAAGCGGGCGTTGTATTCGATCAGCTTGGGGCCCTCGGCGGTGAGCATAAGGCCCGCAAACAGCACGCCAGAGTACGGATTGCCGTCCTCGTGCATCGTCCGCACGGTCGGCTCGATGATCTCCGCCATTACCCGTGCCTGCAAGTCGGCGGTCAGCACCGGCGCGGGAGAATAGGCGCCCATCCCGCCGGTGTTGGGGCCGACATCGCCGTCGCCGACGCGTTTGTGGTCCTGCGCTGAACCGAAGGAGAGGATGTGGCTGCCATCGGTCAGTGCGAAGAAGCTCACTTCCTCGCCTGCCATGAACTCCTCAATCACCACTTCCGCGCCCGCGCTTCCGAACCCGCCACCGAACATGTCGGCAAGCGCGGCCTCAGCGTCTTCAGGCGTCTCGGCAATCACCACGCCCTTGCCCGCCGCGAGGCCATCTGCCTTGAGCACATAGGGCGCGGCGAATCCGGCGAGCGCAGCGCGGGCTTCATCGAGCGAGGCCGTGCGGACATAGCCGGCAGTCGGGATCCCGGCGCGGGCACACAGGTCCTTGGTGAAGCCTTTGGAGCCTTCGAGCTGCGCTGCGGCCTGCGAAGGCCCGAACACCGGCAATCCGGCGGCGCGCAAGGCATCGGACAAGCCATCGACCAGCGGCGCCTCGGGGCCGATCACCACGAGACCGATCTGCTTCGTGTGGCAGAAGTCGATTACTGCACCGTGGTCGGTCGCCTCCAGCGCCACCAGTTCGGCATCCTGGGCGATGCCGGGATTGCCGGGGGCGGCGTAGAGTTTCGTGGTGCTCGGGGATTGCGCCAACTTCCATGCCAGCGCATGTTCGCGGCCCCCAGACCCCAGAAGCAGGATATTCATGGCACCTCCGCCGACCAGTGATGACGATGCCGGGCTGGTAGCGCGGGTGGCGCAGGGCGACAATGCGCAGCCCCTCACCATCAGCGAGATATCCGCGCTGCTGAAGCGCACGGTTGAGGACCGCTTCGGCTTCGTGCGCCTCAGGGGCGAGCTTTCGGGCGTGAAGCGGGCGGCTTCGGGGCACTTCTATTGTGCCCTCAAGGATGAGGGTGCGGTGATCGACGGGGTAATGTGGAAGGGCAGTGCCGCGAGGCTGAACTTCCGCGCCGAGGACGGGCTGGAGGTGATCGCCACCGGCAAGCTCACCACCTATCCGGGCCGCTCCAAGTATCAGATCGTGATCGAGAGCCTCGAGCTGGCGGGCGAGGGCGCGCTGCTGGCGCTGCTGGAGAAGACCCGCGCAAGGCTGGCCGATGAAGGCCTTTTTGCGGAAGGGCGCAAGCGCGGCCTTCCGTTCCTGCCGCAGGTGATCGGCGTGGTGACCTCGCCGACCGGCGCGGTGATCCGCGATATTCTCCACCGCCTCGCCGACCGCTTCCCGAGCCATGTCGTCGTCTGGCCTGTACTGGTGCAAGGGCAGGGCGCCGCCGAGCAGGTCGCCGCCGCGGTGCGCGGGTTCTCGGCGCTGGAGCCCGGCGGCCCAGAAACTGGCGGGGTCCCGCGTCCCGACGTGGTGATCGTCGCGCGCGGGGGCGGGTCGATCGAAGACCTGTGGAGCTTTAACGAGGAGGCGGTGGTGCGGGCCATCGCGGAATGTTCGATCCCGGTGATCTCGGCAGTCGGCCACGAGACCGACACCACCCTCGCCGACTACGCCGCGGACCGCCGCGCGCCGACACCGACCGCTGCCGCCGAAATGGCGGTGCCGGTGCGGGCAGACTTGATGCTGACCATCGCCGATTTCGGCGTCCGCCAGCGCCGCGCGGTCTATCGTCCGGTCGAACTCGGGCGTGAGCGGCTGGCAGCGCGTGCCCGCCTGATGCCGCGCCCGGAGAACCTGCTCCAGCCGCAAGCGCAGCGGCTCGACGATCTGTCGGAGCGGCTACGCCGCGCACTCGGCGACCGCTCCGCGAAAGGGCGCGAGCGGCTCGCCGGGGTGGCGGCAAGACTATCCCCCAGCCTGCTCTCCCGCTCCGCCGCAGAGGCGCAGCGCCGGCTTGAGCGCGCACGGCTGAGTCCCGCGCTGGTCATGCGCGCCCTGCGCCAGGGTAGCGACCGCCTTACGGCACTTGCGCGGGTGATGAGCCAGCTCCACCCGGAAAAGCCGCTCGAGCGCGGCTATGCGATCATCCGTGACGCTTCGGGCAAGGCGTTGACCACCCGTGCCGAGGCGGCGGGCGAGGCGCTGCTTGCGCTGCAATTCCGCGACGGGACACTGGGCGTTATTCCTGCGGAAAGCACGTCGCCGCCATTACCGCTCCCAGCTCCGGCGCTTCCTCCGGCCCCGCGCAAGCGCGCGACTTCCGCGCCGACCACGCAAGATGATTTGTTCGGTTAGGCGCGCGGTGCTATCAGGGTTGCCATGCTGATGACCCCTTCCGACAAGGCCGCCAAGCTCTACTACGGCCCGTCCGGCTTCCGCGTGCTGCGCCCGGGAAGTCACGTGCTGTGCGCCGTCACCGAAGAGGCGATCCCGCTGCCCGAACTACGCTACTGGAGCGCCGAGCGGCAGGAGGCCTATGCCTCGTGCGAGATCGCGACGCGCCGCCTGCTGGGGCTCGCACCCGCCGGCGGGCAGTAACGACCAACCTCCCAGCGTGTCGCGCCTGTTCCGGACTACCAGCGCCAGCAGCGCCCGGCGCTGTCGCATGGCGCTGCTCGCGGTGGTCGTCATCGCGCTTGGCCCCGGCACATTCCTGCGCACCAGCACCGGCTTGCGCAGCGATCCGGTCAAGCACATTGCCATCGATCGGGTCGATCTTGGCCCACCGCCGCCCGGCCTGCTTCGGCTCACCGGCTCGTGGCGAATGACAAGCGAGCACGGCTGGTTCGGCGGCTTTTCCTCGCTGGTGTCGGGCCCAGGGCGGACCCTCATCGCCGCGACGGACCGCGGCTTCCTGCTCGGTCTCGACCTTGCGGGCGACCAGCCGCGCGCGATCCCCGGCAGCTTCCGCTTCGTCGGCGTGCCGGGCCGCGGGCGCAGGGAATATGTCGACATGGAAGCCATCACCCGCGATCCCGGGACCGGGACCCTGTGGGCGAGCTTCGAAAATGACAACCTCGTTATGCGTTTCCCTCCCGACGGCACGCGCACCGTCTACGCCCCGCCGGAAATGGCGAAGTGGGACGAGAACAGCGGGCCCGAGACGATGGAGCGGCTTGCCGACGGGCGCTTCCTGATCCTCTCCGAAGGCTCGGAAGACAACGGAATGGTTGACCGGCCCGCGCTGCTCTACCCCGGCGATCCGCGTCGCGGAGGCAAGCCGCTGGCGTTCCGCTTCAATTGCAGCGCCGCCTATTCGCCGGTCGACGCCGCCCAATTGCCGGACGGCAGGTTGCTGATCTTGATGCGGCAGGTGCGCTACACAATCCCTGCGACCTTCGACGCAGTGATCATGGTCGCCGATCCGGCCACGATCCGCGCAGGCGGGCACTGGCGGGGCGAAGTGATCCAGCACTTGGCGGGATCCGGCTTCGGCGAGAACTTCGAGGGGATCAGCTTCGTGCCAGATCTTTCGGATCCCCGCAAAGGATCGATCTGGGTGGTCGCCGACGACAATTTCTCGGTCTTCCAGCGCAGCCTGCTGCTGCGCTTCGCGCTCGGCGAGAGCGGCGCGGCCTTACAGCGCCGAGCCTCCGCACGCGCCGCGCAGGATAGGCAAAGGGCTCTGAACGGCGTTCAGGGCCCCTTGGTTGTCTGTCCGAAAATCGATGCAAGCGGCCGGCCGATATATCAGCCGGCTGCCAAGCCGTAGCGGGCTTAAGCGGCAGCTTGGGACTTGACCAGCTCGCGCTTCACCTTGAGCGCGCCCGTCGAAAGCTTCTCGTCGCTGGTCTTGAGCAGCCAGTTGTCGAGCCCGCCATTGTGCTCGACGGAGCGCAGACCGTGGGTCGAGACGCGGAACTTGAAGCTGCGCTCGAGCTTTTCGCTCATCAGCGTCACGTTCTGCAGGTTGGGCAGGAACACGCGCTTGGTCTTGTTGTTGGCGTGGCTGACATTGTTGCCAGTCATGCGGCCCTTACCGGTCAGTTCGCAGATGCGCGACATGGTGTGTCTCTTCTCGTAAAGTTCGGGTCTAATCCGGGAAAGCGGCGCGCTTAACGGGGCCGACCCGAATCGTCAAGCAAGTTGCGCACCCGCACCGCCCGCCACATCGGCTGGTCGCGCGTGCGGCACGCCCGCTTTTCCAGCCCTTACCCCATGTGATGCTAACCTATGTGATGCCTGAATGGGCCCAGTCTCGTGCAGTCGCGGGCAGACCTGACGGGGGCGCCTCCCATCATGTCAGGCCTGCAGGAGAACAGAAAAATGAAGCGAATCATCATGACCGCCCTTTTGGCCCCCTTGGCAATCGGCCTTGCCGCGTGCGATGTCGATCAGACCAAGGAAGCCGAGCTTCCCGGAGTCGAGGTGAAAGATGGCCAGATGCCGGAATTCGACGTTGAAACCGCCGATGTCGATGTCGGCACTAAGACAACCACGGTCGAGGTTCCCGATGTCGATGTCAAAATGCCTGGCGATGCGAAGGGAACGCCTGTCACCGGCGACGAATAGTCAATCTGCAGGGCGCGGGGCATGAGCGAGGCGGGGTTCCGCAGCTTCATGCCCCGCGCGCTCGCACTGGCTCGCGCGGCGGCTGACGCGGGCGAAGTGCCGATCGGCGCGGTGGTGGTCAAGGACGGCCAAGTCATTGCCGAAGCTCACAATTCGCCGCGCGCCGATCATGATCCCACCGCCCATGCCGAGATCCTTGCAATCCGCCGCGCGGCCCATGCGCTGGGCGACGAGCGCCTGAAAGGCTGCGATTTGTGGGTCACGCTCGAGCCCTGCGCGATGTGTGCCGGGGCCATTTCCCACGCCCGCATAAGCCGCCTCTATTACGCCGCCAGCGACCCCAAGGGCGGCGCGGTCGAACACGGGGCGCGGGTGTTCGACCAACCCCAGTGCCTCCACCGCCCCGACATCTACACCGGCATCGGCGAGGCGGAATCAGCAGAGCAGCTGCGCGGGTTCTTCCGGACACGCCGCTGAGGCCCCGTTCAAGCAATGTTTCACGTGAAACACGCCTTTTGGCGGGGGTTTAAAGTGGGTCTGGAAGGGGTCTAGAGGGGGCCTAAACGTGGCTGGAAGGGGTCTAAAAGCCTCACAGCACCCGCTAGAGCAGCGAGGCTTTCAGCGCTGGGGGCAGGCGCGCGCGCATCCTGAACGAGCACCATGATCAGGCGAGGCGGCCAACGTCAGTTCTAATCACCCTCCGCGCTAACAGCGGCCATTCAGCTATCGACCCCTTTTCGGAAGTTTCCTAAGCTTCACATCCCAAGGGTCTTGATAGGAATTTTGAAATGATCAAATCAGCGATGGCAGTGGCGGGTGTTTGAGTTGTGTCCACAACAAGATCGTAAGCCATTCCCTCATGAACCAGCGGCAATTCACGATCAACGGTGCCGATCGCGCGGTCTCCCCTCTTCAATTCTCGTTTCCTT
>JBBRUU010000050.1:0-17012 GCA_038247515.1 Sphingomonadales bacterium | reverse complement strand
ATGTGCAGGTCCGAGCCGCAGATGTTTGTGGTGGTGATACGGATTACGACATCCGTCGGCTTTTCGATCCGCGCATCTTCAACATTGCCAACACTGACATCGCACGGACCATTGTAAATTACGGCTTTCATATTCTCGGCCTCTCTTGTTTCGACAGGCCCGTACCGCTGGTGCTCTCGAAAGTTCCGGGCATTCCGCAAACGCACTCAAAATTCAGAGGCAACGCCCGGATCGCCGATGCCAATGGCAGCCCTGCCGGACTGGCCGCCAACCGAGGTGCTAATCGACAGCGCGCACGTGACCCGAATAGCGGCGAAGCCAGCGCGCACCGCACGGCAGCAGGCGGAAAGGGGGGCTCCCCTCAAGGCGATCAGTGTCAGCCGGCGCGCCGAGCATCTGCTGAATGCCTTACCCAGCGTTGCATCCTCCACGCCGACCGCGCCCATGACGGCAATCGTGTCCGCGAACTGATCGAGAAGCAGGGCGCGGTCCCAAACATCCCGCCAAAGACCAACAGGTGATCGGTGCGGCGGCCGAGCGGACCGGGTTCGGCGGGCCTCGTGCGGGGGCGCGGGCGCGGGCGGGAGAGAAGCAAGCTTGCTCCCCGCTCTCCCGCGCGCCACTGTCCGCAGCGGACGCAAAGGGAACAAGGCATGATCGGACGGCACTTCATTCTTCTTGGCGCCGCGCTCACGGGCGGGCCCGCGCTCACGGGCCGGCCGCTGCCGCTCAGCGAGACCGAGGTTGCCGCCCCGGCTCTCCCTGCGATCCTTGCCCCCCGCAAGCGGGCCGAGCTCGAGAACCGCATCCTCGCCGAGCGCCTCGACACGCTGATCCCCCAGATCATGCGCGCCGAGGGCATCGACCTGTGGCTGCTGGTCGCGCGCGAGTATTTCGAGGAGCCGGTGGTCGCCACCATGCTCGATGCCGAGAACATGCACGCGCGCCGCCGCACGATCCTGATCTTCCATGATCCCGGCGAGGGCAAGCCGGTCGAACGCCTCACCGTCAGCCGCTATGGTCTGGGCGGACTGTTCGCGCCAGCGTGGGACCCCGACAGGCAACCCGACCAGTGGCAGGCGGTTGCCGAAATCATCGCGGCGCGCGCGCCTAAGAAAATCGCGATCAACACCTCTGACCTCACCCAGTTCGCCGATGGCATGACGTTGAGCCAGTACGACAGGTTTATGTCCGCCCTACCCACCGGGCTCCACGACCGCGTCACCAGCGGCGAGGGGCTGGCGATCCGCTGGCTCGAAACCCGCACGCCGAGCGAGATGGCACTCTACCCCACGGTGGTGCGGATCGCGCATACCGTGATCGGCGAGGCCTTCTCGAGGCTGGTCATCACCCCGGGCGTCACCACCGCCGAGGACGTGCAATGGTGGTACCGCGACCGCCTGATGGCGCTGGGGCTCGATCCGTGGTTCCATCCCTCGGTCGCGATCCAGCGGCAGGGCGAGAAAAGCATGATCGACGGCGCTGAGGTGATCCGGCCGGGCGACCTGCTCTGGACCGATTTTGGCATCACCTACCTGCGCCTCAACACCGATACCCAGCATCTCGCCTACGTGCTCAAGCCCGGCGAGACCGAAGCGCCGGCGGGCCTCAAGACGGGGTTGGCGAACTCCAACCGCGTGCAGGACTTCCTCACCGGTGCATTCCAGACCGGGCGGTCAGGCAACGAGGCGCTGGCAATCGCGCGCGCCGCGGCAATCGCGGCGGGGCTCGACCCTTCGATCTACACCCACCCGATCGGCCACCACGGCCACGGCGCGGGGCCTTCGATCGGGTTCTGGGACAACCAGCAGGCCGACCCGCGTGGGAGTGGCCCGATCCGCCCGAACACCGCCTGGTCGATCGAGCTCACCTCTTATGCCGCCGTGCCCGAATGGGGCGGCCAGAAGGTTGATTTTCGCTCTGAGGAAGACGCCTTCTTCGATGGCAAGACCGTGCATTTCATCGATGGGCGACAGACCGCGATCACGCTAATCCCCTCAGGCGATTGAGCGGTGCACCAAGGTCGCAAAATCGCCTGAAAGTTGCGCTACGCGGCGGGCAGAACCCAAGAAAGGTTAATCCATGCCCCTGCTTTTGTGCCCGAATGACAACAGTTCCATGCAGACCGTCGACCGCGACGGCGTGCAATTCGACATGTGTCCGTCGTGCCGGGGCGTATGGCTCGACCGGGGCGAGCTTGAGAATCTAATGGCCGCCGCTCAGGCCAGCGCTCAGGCCAGCGCTCAGGGCAGCGCTCCTGCCGCCGCACCCGCACCTCGGCCCGTTTCCCCGCCGCCGCAGCAGCCCGGCTTTGGAGCTTATGGAGAGCGCGGGGAACGAGGCGAGTATGGCGAGCGCGGCGAATACGGCGAACGCGGCGAGCACGGCTATCGCAAGAAGCGCGGATCGATCTTCGACATCTTCGACTGACGTTGCGACTCAGCGCGCGGGCACGGCTCTGGAGGACGATCCTATCCCGCGCGCGCGGGTCTTTACGCGGTACACGTCGGTCAGCGCAGTGATGTAGAGCTCCGACAGGTCGGCCCCGCCCCACGCGAGGTTGGTGGCACGCTTGGGCGTGGCAAGCCGTTCGATCACTTCGCCCTTGGCCGGATCGACCACGCAGATACCGCCCGGGCAGGTGAGATAGACCCGCCCCTCGGTATCGACCCGCACCCCGTCGACCCGCCCCGGCTTGCTCTCGTCGGTCACGTCGATGACCAGCCGCTTGCCCGAGGCGGTGCCGTCAGGCGCGAGGTCATAGGCCCATAGCGTCTGCGTGGCAGTGTCGCCGACGTAGAGCACCCTTTCATCGGGCGAGAGCGCGAGGCCGTTGGGGCGGCTGAGCTTGTCGTCCATCAGCATCATCTTGCCGCTCGCCTCGTCGAGCGCGAAGACGCCGGAGAAGGCCAGTTCTGCCTCGCGCTTGCCCAAGCCATAGGGCGGGTCAGTGAAGAATATCATCCCGTCGCTGCGCACCACCACGTCATTGGGGCTGGAGAGGTGCTTGCCCTCGAAGGTTTCGGCGATCACCTGCCGCCCGCCTTGCGGCGTCCAGCGGGTGAGCGCGCCGCTACCGTGTTCGGCATTGAGTAGCCGCCCTTCGCGGTCGAAGGTGTGGCCGTTGGCATTGGCGGACGGAGTGTAGAGCACCTTAGGCGGGCCCTCACCGGCGCCCGGCGTGTAGACGTAGACCGTGTCCCCCGGAATATCGCTGAAGATCAGCCGCGCGCCGTCCCACGCGGGGCCTTCGGTGAAGGTGTAGCCGGTGGCGGCGAGTTCGAGGCTGCCCTCGACGAAGCGCGCCTCAGCGACCACGTAAGTCCCCTGCCCGCTTGTCTTGTCCTGGCCTAGCACCGCCCCCGCTGCGCCAGCCATCGCCAACAACCCCGCCCCGATCCACCGCTTAACCTTGCCCATCCTAAGTCCTTTCGCAGCCCGTCTTGCGCCAAGAATGCCCTGCCGCGCGCGGTGACGCCAGCAATTTTGAGGGGAGCCGCAGGCCTTGCATGGGCGGCCCTCGGGAGGCATGGGGAGCGCCAGACAGGAGACACCCCCCATGACTGAGACCCTGCGTCAGATCGACCACTTCATTGTCGGCGACAGCCCCGCCCCCACCCGCAAACATGCCATCTGGAACCCCTCGACCGGCGAGGTCCAGGCCGAGGTCGCGCTGGGCGATGCAGCCCTGCTCGCCCGCGCGGTCGAAACCGCCAAGCGCGTCCAGCCCGCCTGGGCCGCGACCAACCCGCAGCGCCGCGCGCGGGTGATGTTCGCCTATAAGCAATTGGTCGAAGACAACATGCAGAGCCTCGCCGAAATGCTCTCGTCCGAACACGGCAAGACCGTGCCCGATGCCAAGGGCGACGTGCAGCGCGGGCTGGAAGTGATCGAGTATGCCTGCGGCCTGCCGCAGATCATGAAGGGCGAATACTCCCACGGCGCAGGGCCGGGGATTGATGTCTATTCGATGCGCCAGCCGCTCGGCATCGGGGTGGGCATCACCCCGTTCAATTTCCCGGCGATGATCCCGATGTGGATGTTCGGCATGGCGTGTGCTGCGGGCAACGCCTTTATCTTGAAGCCTTCCGAGCGCGATCCCAGCGTGCCGGTGCGGCTGGCTGAACTGTTCCTTGAAGCGGGCGCGCCTGAAGGCCTGCTGCAGGTCGTCCACGGCGACAAGGAAATGGTCGACGCGATCCTCGACCACCCCGATATCGCCGCGATCAGCTTCGTCGGTTCGTCGGATATCGCGCAGTATATCTACGCGCGCGGCACCGCGAACAACAAGCGCGTGCAGGCCTTCGGCGGCGCGAAGAACCACGCCGTCGTCATGCCCGACGCCGATCTCGATCAGGTGGTGAACGACCTGACGGGCGCGGCCTTCGGCTCGGCAGGCGAGCGTTGCATGGCGCTCCCCGTGGTGGTGCCGGTCGGCGAGGAAACTGCCGAGCGCCTGCGCGAAAAGCTCATCCCTGCAATCAACGCGCTGCGCATCGGGGTCTCCAACGATCCCGACGCGCACTACGGCCCGGTGGTCACGCCCGAACACAAGGCGCGCATCGAACAGTGGATCACCTTCGCCGAGGACGAGGGCGGCGAGATCGTCATCGACGGGCGCGGCTTTACGCTGCAGGGCCACGAGAAGGGCTTCTTCGTCGGCCCGACGCTGATCGACCATGTCACCCCGCAGATGAAATCCTATCAGGAAGAGATCTTCGGCCCGGTGCTCCAGATCGTTCGCGCAGCCGATTTCGAGGAGGCGGTGCGCCTGCCGTCAGAGCACCAGTACGGCAACGGCGTCGCGATCTTCACCCGCAACGGCCACGCCGCGCGCGAGTTCGCAGCGCGGGTGAACGTCGGGATGATCGGGATAAACGTGCCGATCCCCGTGCCGGTCGCCTACCATTCCTTCGGCGGGTGGAAGCGTTCGGGCTTCGGCGATATCGACCAATACGGCACCGAAGGCCTAAGGTTCTGGACCAAAAACAAGAAGATCACCCAGCGCTGGCCCGACGGTTCGCCTGACGGCACCGATGCCTTCGTCATCCCGACGATGGGATAAAGGAAGCGCGGGGCCGCGCGGCCTTGCATCAATTCCAGATCAAAACCCCCGCCTCTCGCGTGAGGGGCGGGGGTTTTGCGTTCAGCCTTCGAACGCCAGCTTGGGCTTGCGCGCCGCACCCGTCTCGTCGAGGCGGCGGCGGGGGGCGTAGTAGGGTGCCTGCTTCAGCGCCTCATCCCCTTCCAGCGCGCGCGTCACTACGGAGCGGAAAGCGGTGATGAACTGGTCGATCGTCGCCTTGCTCTCAGTTTCGGTCGGCTCGACCAGCATCGCGCCGTGGACCACCAGCGGGAAATACACGGTCATAGGGTGATAGCCCTCGTCGATCAGGCCCTTGGCCACGTCGAGCGTCGAAAGCCCGTTCGTGAAGTCCTTGTCGCCAAACAGGGCTTCATGCATGCACGGGCCTGAAGCCGCGAACGGCGCGTGCAGGATGTCCTCCATCGAGCGCAGGATGTAGTTGGCGTTGAGCACCGCATCCTCGGCCACCTTCATGAGGCCGTCGGCACCGTGGCTGAGCATGTAAGTGAGCGCGCGGGTGAACATCCCCATCTGCCCGTGGAAGGCGGTCATCCGCCCGAAGGTCGGGCCGCGTTCTTCGCGGTTCTCTTCCTCGACGAGGTAAAAGCTGCCGTCCGCAGCGTTCTGGCGGATGAAGGGCAGCGGCGCGTAGGGCGCGAGCGCTTCCGACAGCACCACCGGTCCCGAGCCCGGCCCGCCGCCGCCATGCGGGGTGGAGAAGGTCTTGTGGAGGTTGATGTGCATCGCATCCACACCCAGATCGCCAGGGCGCACCTTGCCGACGATCGCGTTGAAGTTCGCCCCGTCGCAATAGACGTAGCCGCCGACCGCGTGGACCGCATCGGCGATCTCGCGGAAGTCCTTCTCGAACAGGCCGCAGGTGTTGGGGTTGGTGATCATCACCGCCGCAACGTCTGGGCCTAATCTGGCCTTCAGCGCCGCCACGTCGACCCGGCCTTCGGGCGTCGCGGGGATATCCTCGACGCGGTAGTTGGCGAAGGCAGCGGTGGCGGGGTTGGTACCGTGGGCGCTTTCGGGCACCAGCACGACCTCGCGCGCGTCGCCCCGGGCTTCATGCGCGGCGCGGATCGCGAGGATCCCGCACAGCTCGCCGTGCGCGCCGGCCTTTGGGCTCATCGCGACGGCCGGCATGCCGGTGAGCGTGCACAGCCAATACCCGAGCTGATGCACCACCTCGAGCGCGCCTTGCACCGTCGATTGCGGGGCGAGCGGGTGGATGTCGGCAAAGCCCGGCAAGCGCGCCATCTTCTCGTTCAAACGAGGGTTGTGCTTCATCGTGCAGCTGCCGAGCGGGAAGAATCCGAGATCGATCCCGTAGTTCTGGCGGCTAAGGCGGGTGTAGTGGCGCACCGTCTCGGGTTCGGTCAGGCCGACGAGGCCGATCGCTTCCGACCGCGCAAGGCCGCCGAGGCGGGTCGGAGCATTTGCATCGACCGCAGGCAGGTCCACGCCGGTCACTTCGGCGCGGCCGATCTCGAACAGCAGCGGCTCTTCCAGCATCAACGCGCGGTTGCCGGTGGTGGTGGCGGGGCCGTTGTGCATGCCGTCGTCAGAGAGTTCCATCTCGGGCTTCCAACCAGACTTGTTGGGGGCGTTCATGCTACGGACTCCTTGATGCTGGCTTCCAGCTCCTGGGCGAGACGTTCGATATCCTCTTCGGTGGTGGTCTCGGTCACGGCGACGAGCAGCGCGTGTTCAAGCGCCTCAACCCCCGGATAAAGCCGTCCCAGCGACACCCCGCCAAGCACGCCGCGGTTAGCAAGGTCGCGGATGATTTCGCGCGCGGGCTTGCCGCCGAGCATCAGGGTGAACTCGTTGAAGAACGCATTGTTGAGCACCTCGACGCCGGGCACCTTGGCGAGGCGATCCGCCGCGATGCAGGCGAGGCGGTGGTTCTCGGCGGCGAGCTCGCGCAGGCCCCGCTCACCCAGCAGCGTCATGTGCACGGTGAAGGCGAGCGCACATAGGCCCGAGTTGGTGCAGATGTTGCTCGTCGCCTTCTCGCGGCGGATGTGCTGTTCACGGGTCGAGAGAGTGAGCACGAAGGCGCGCTTGCCTTCCGCGTCGGTGGTTTCGCCGCACAGCCGTCCCGGCATCTGGCGCACGTGTTTGGGATCGCGCACCGCGAACAGGCCAAGGTACGGCCCGCCGAATTGCAAGCCGACGCCAAGCGACTGGCCCTCACCAACCACGATATCTGCACCCATCTCGCCGGGCGACAAGCACGCGCCCAGAGCCACAGGTTCGGTGTTCACAACCACCAGCAGCGCGCCCTTGGCATGGGCGGCCTCGGCCACCGGCGTAAGGTCGCTGATGCGGCCGAGAATGTCGGGATATTGCACCACGACGCAGGCGGTTTCCTCGTCGATGCGCGCGATCAGGCCCGAAAGCTCGGGATCAGGTGTGATCGCGGGGAGCGCGTCGGCGATGGTGTCTCCGGTAAAGTGCGCCATGGTCTTCACCACTTGGGCGTATTGGGGATGCAGCGCGCCCGAGAGCACCGCGCGCTTGCGCTTGGTGATGCGGGTCGCCATCGCCACCGCTTCCCAGCAAGCGGTCGAGCCATCGTACAGCGAGGCATTGGCGACCGCGCAGCCGTAAAGCCGCGCAACCTGAGTCTGGAACTCGAACAACATCTGCAGCGTGCCCTGCGCGATTTCCGGCTGGTAGGGCGTGTAGGCGGTCAGGAACTCGCCACGCTGGATGATGGTGTCGACGCTCGCCGGCACGTGGTGGCGGTATGCGCCTGCGCCGAGGAAGAAGGGCACCTCGCCCGCCACGAGGTTCTTGGCGGCCAGCTTCTTCATGTGGCGTTCGACCGCCATCTCGCTCGCATGCATCGGCAGACCGTGGATCGGGCCGTCAAGCCGAGCGACTTCGGGAACGTCCACGAACAGATCGTCGATCGAAGCGGCGCCGATTTTCGCCAGCATCGCCTGCCGGTCGGTATCGGTGAGGGGAAGGTAGCGCATGGGAGAGGGTGTTTCCGTGGCTGGGGGTAAAGAGGTTCAAGTGCTCAACTGAGCAAGGTCGGCAAGGGTCCCGGCAAAACGCGCCGGGCCTGTGTGGGTGGTACGCATCCAGGGGGCGAGCCAGATGCGGTAGCCGGCGGCGCGGACGCGGTGGCAGAAGGCATAATCTTCGGAGCGCAGATGGCCGGTCTCCGGATCGATTAGCGGCTGGAACAGCGCGGTGATGTGCTCAGCCGTCAGCCCGCTGCCGCGGTCATGCTGGTCGGGGACGTAGTGCAGCTCCGGATGGTGCTGGCAAAGCGTTTCGATCACGTCGCGGCGGATCATCATCAGACCGGTGCCGACGCGCAGCAGCTCGATCGGCTCGCCGAGCGGGAACTGGCCGGCCGGATCGGCGAGATCAGTCGCAAAGATGCCGGAGTAACGCTCCAGATTCGCCGGATTGCCCTCCCCCAGCCCCTTGGCGGCGGCCGAGGCGACGAGGCCCCAATTGATCTGCCGCTTAGGGTACGGCGCGCCCAGCACCGCGAGGCGATCATCGGCCTGCATCCGCTCCACGGCATCGATAAGCTCTTCCGGCACAAAGCCGATATCGCCGTCGATGAATACCAGGTGCGTCGCATCCGATTGCAGGAACGCCGCCGCAAGCGCGTTCCGCGCCCGGTCGATCGACGCATTGTTGCTGAGCCAAGCGAAAGAACAGGCAAACCCCGCCCGCTCCGCCGCGCCCGCAAAGCCGAGGACACTGCGCAAATAATCCGCTTGCGCCCCGTCATACAGCGGGGTCGCAACCAGCAGGCGCACAGCCTTAGGTTCAGCCGAGGCGGGCGTTTCGGTCACAGTTCCTCGACGAACGCCTTGTAGCCGTCTTCGTCCATCAGCCCGTCAAGTTCGCCGACGTCGGCCATGGTCATCTTGAAGAACCAGCCGCCGTCTTCAGGCGCGGAATTGACGAGCGAGGGGTCTTCGACAAGCGCCGGGTTCACTTCTGTTATCTCGCCGGTGATCGGGGCGTAGACGTCCGAAGCGGCCTTGACGCTCTCGACCACGGCAGCATCCTTGCCCTGCTCGATCAGCGCTCCGACTTCGGGCAGTTCGACAAACACAATGTCGCCAAGCTGGCGTTGCGCATAGTCGGTGATGCCGACGGTTGCGACGTCGGCTTCGACGTCGATCCATTCGTGTTCGTCAGTGTAGTAACGCATGGGTCAGCTCCCTCGGTAGTAGCGGTGGGGGACAAAAGGTGTGGACGAAACGGTGGCGGCGAGGCGCTTGCCGCGCACCTCGACTTCGAGCGCGGTGCCGATGGCGGTGTGGGCGGCGGCGACATAGGCTGTGGCGATCGGCGCGCCGAGCGTGGGCGAGAAGCCGCCGCTGGTGACAGTCCCGATGTGGTCGCTTCCGACGAAGACTTCCGCGCCCTCGCGCGCGGGCAGGCGGCCTTCGATTGTGAGGCCGACCCACTTGCGGGCCGTGCCTTCGTTGATCTCGCGGATGATCCGGTCAGCACCGGGGAAGCCGCCTCCGCCCTGCTCAATGGGGGCGCGGCGGCGCTTGTTGATGCCGAAGATCAGCCCCGCTTCGATTGGCGAGGTTTCCGGCGACATGTCGTGGCCATAGAGCGGCAGGCCCGCCTCCAGTCGCAGCGAATCCCGCGCGCCAAGGCCGATGGGCTTCACTTCCGGCTCGGCGCAGAGCAGGTCGGCGATCTCAGCAGCGGCTTGTGCGGGGAGCGAAATCTCGAACCCGTCCTCACCGGTGTAGCCTGCGCGCGCAATGGTGACATCGTGGCCGGCAAGCTGGAACTGGCCGAACTTCATGAAGGTCAGCGCAGAGAGCGGATATTCGCCGGCCGCATGCCGCGCGAGTGCGTCGGCCGCCTTGGGCCCTTGCAGCGCCAACAGCGCGCGGTCATCAAGGTAATTGAGCGTGATGTCGTCCGGCAGCGCTTCGCGCAGCGTGCCCATGTCGTCCCACTTGGTCGCGCCGTTGACGACGAGATACAGCGCTTCGGGCCAGCGCGAGACCATCAGGTCATCAAGCACCCCGCCCTCCTCGTCGAGCAGCAGCGAATAGCGCTGCTGGCCGAGCTTCAGGGTGGACAGGTCAATCGGCAGAACGGCTTCGACCGCCGCATCCAGATTGGGGCCGGACAGCACCAGCTGTCCCATATGGCTGACGTCGAACAGCCCGGCATTCTCGCGGGTCCAGTTATGCTCCGCCACGATACCCTCGTACTGGATCGGCATCTCGTAGCCCGCAAACGGCACCATCCGCGCCCCGCGCACACGGTGCCATGCGTCGAGCGGAAGCGCATCGAGCGGCAGGTCTTCGAGATGTTCGTCTGTATCGTGGTCGGTCATTGGGGGCACTCGGCAAGCAGAAACGGCAGTCCGGCGATGCGCGCACGCACCACCACGATCCTGCCCCCTCTGTCGGGTGACCTGAGAGACTGAACCCGGCGCACCAAGACGGGCGCGGGTCTTACCCCTTCGGTGGCCGCTGGCGCTGTGCCAGAGACGCTTTCCAGAGTGTCACGCAGCCGAGCGGTCCGGTGGCCTGAGAGTTTCCGGGGCGGTTGCTCCTTCGGCGCCTTTGCCCCCCAGTGTTAGTGAAGGGCATCGGGCTCTCCCGCTCGCCTACCCGCACAGAATCGCTCCTGCGCGGAAGACGCCATCGCCCTGCCCATATTGCTGCATCGCGTCAATCGGGCGAAGGCCCGGGCAGCATGTGGAAAACACATTTGCGTGACGAAGCGCGGCTGAATAGCCACGGCGGCGGGATGAACCTCACCGAAATTATCTGATCGCCTTGACGATCATCTTGGCCGTGCCGTGGCCCGTGTGGCGCGTGTTTCGCACCGATTACTGGGCGCCGCTGGTCGTCGTCCAGATCGTCGGCGGGATCCAGCTTGGCCCCGGCGTGCTGGGCGCGGCGTTCCCGGATTACTAAGCCTTCGTCTTCAAGCCCGATGTGATCATCGCGCTGAACGGCGCCGCGTGGTGGGCGGTGATGTTGTTCGTGTGGGTGGCGGGGCTCGAACCCGGCCTGTCGGCTGCATGGAAGCACCGCGGCGAGACCGGACTGACCGCCGGCCTCGCGCTGGGCGTGCCGCTGCTGGCGGGCATGGCGGCGGCGGTGATCCTGCAATTCCCCGGCTGGCGTGGACCGAACGGGCAGTACTGGCAGGCGCTGCTCGGCATAGGCATGGCCTGCGCGGTCACCGCGCTGCCGATCCTCGTGCTGCTGATGGAGAAGCTCGGCATCCTGCGCGAACAGCTCGGTCATCCCATCCTGCGCTATGCCAGTCCCGGCGATATCGCGATCTGGGGCGTGCTGGCGCTGATCCTGCTCGATTGGGAGCGCATCGGCCGGCAGGCGGTGTTTCTCATCGGCTTCATAATCGCCGCGGCTGCGCTTGGCTGGTTGATGGCCCGCCTGTCGGAGAACGACCGCTGGGCGGTGGGGCTGATCTGGCTGGCGATTGCCGGCTTCGGGGCGGACTGGCCGGGTCTGCACACCATGGTCGGCGCCTTCCTTGCAGGCGTGGTGCTGGATGCCAAGTGGTTCGGCCACGAGGCGATGGACCGCTTCCGCAATGTTGTGCTGCTAACGGTGATGCCGGTGTTCTTCCTCTCCCTCGGCCTGCGCACCCAATGGGAGGGCGGCGGGCTTGCGGTGTTCGGCGTTGCCGCGCTGCTGCTGATGGCGGTGGGGAGCACGATGTTGACGACGGCGATCGCCGCGCCGCTGCTTGCGCGGTTAGGCGACCGGGTGAAGGCGGAGGCTTAGGGCTTCTCGGCCACCAATGCCTGAGCGCGCGCCATCAGCGCCTTTTCCTGCAGCGTGAAATTGCCGGTATCCTCACCGCCCGGCGGGGGCGGGGCCTGCGTGAGGAAGTAGACAAAGCCGCGCTCGCCTGCGCCATCGAACCACAAGCCTGACAAAAGGCCATACGCTTCGCCCGGATGACCGACCCACGGTTGCCCAGTCGCAAACAGAGTATCGTCGCAATCTGATCCGGGCATTTCGAGCACTTGCAGGCCAAGCCCATAATGGCAGAACAATTGGCGCGCGCCGGTCTGACCCTCGAAAGCGGATGTCGCCAGACGTTCCAAGGTATCCGGCATCAGCAGGCCCGAATCCGGCCCGCGCAGCAACGCCTGCCCGATCTTGGCGAGGTCCATCATCCCGATCCTGACGCCCCCCTGCGGCGAGAAGATCGAGGCATTGGTGCCGGGCACATAAGCATCGAGGTCGCACGGCGTCCCTTCGGCCACAGGGATCGCACAAACGGGCGGGACCTTGGCCGGCCCATCGGTCGCAACCTCTCCGGTGTGGCGGTAAAGCGTCACGACGCGCGCCTGCATATCGGGATCGCAGCCGATCCAGTTGAGGCAGGCCTTCACGCCCAGCGGCTTGAACACCAGTCGCTCAACAAGGCGATCATAGCGCTCCCCCGAAGCCGCCTCCAGCACCGTTGCGACGATCGGCGAGCCCAGATTGGCATATTCGAACGCCGCCTCGCCCGCAGGACCGACTGCGCGCCACGCGGCAGGGTCGGCTAGCTTTGCTTCAAGGCTCTCGCCGAGCGGGATGCTGTAGCCCGCATTGTCGCTTAGCCCCGCGCGGTGCGAGAGCAGGTGCGCGAGCGTCACCGGCGCTTGCTGGTGGTGCGGCGACCGCAGTTGCCATCCAAGATAGTCGGACACGTCGCGGTCCAGTTCGACCTTGCCCTCGTCCATCAGCCTGAGCGCGGTGAGCGCCATGATCAGCTTGGAGATGCTCGCGATCCGCACCGGATCGTTCGCCTCGACCGGGCGGCCGGTGTCCTTGTTCGCCAGCCCCTCGACGATCAGCGGGCGGATATTCTCGCGGTCGAAGGCGACCACGACCGTAGCAGCGGGCGTCGTGGCAGCGGGCGACGCAGGCGGCGGGGCGGCGTCCTGCGCGGCAACAAGCGCGCTAACGAGCATGGGGGCGGCGGCGAGAAAGCGGCGGATCATGCCGCGCATCTTCGCCTCCCCGGCCCTCGCGTCAATCAAGATTCGGCCTGAGCCAGCGCTCGGCCTGCTCGACACTCACGCCGCGCCGTGCCGCGTAATCCTCAAGCTGGTCGCGGCCCACGCGGGCGACGCCGAAATACGCAGCTTCGGGGTGGCCGAAGTAGAAGCCGCTCACCGCTGCGGTCGGCCACATCGCGAAGCTTTCGGTCAGTGTCAGCCCAGCGTTGGCGGGCGCATCGAGCAGGTCGAAGAGGATCGGCTTCAAGCTGTGATCGGGGCACGCAGGATAGCCCGGCGCCGGACGAATACCGCGATATTGCTCCTTGATCAGCGCCTCGCGGGTGAGCTGCTCGCCCGGTGCATAGGCCCACAGCGTGGTGCGCACGTGCTGGTGCAGCGCCTCGGCAAAGGCTTCCGCGAAGCGATCGGCCAGCGCCTTGATGAGAATGTCGGAGTAGTCGTCGTTGTCGGCTTGGAAGCGCGCCGAGTGCGAGTCGATCCCGTGGATGCCGACCGCAAAGCCGCCGATCCAGTCGCCGTCAGGATCGATGAAGTCGGCAAGGCACATGTTGGCCCGGTCGCGCGATTTCTTGACCTGCTGGCGCAGGAAGGGAAGGCGGACGTGCTCCTCGGTGTCGGGCAAGTGGATGGTCACATCATCCTCGTCGCGCGCGCAGGGCCACAGGCCGGCAACGCCGCGCGCGGTCAGCCACTTTTCGGCGATCAGCTGGTCAAGCATCGCATTGGCATCGGCGAACAATTGCGTCGCTGTCTCGCCCACCACTTCATCGGTGAGGATCGCGGGATAGTTGCCGTGGAGCTCCCAAGCGCGGAAGAACGGCGTCCAGTCGATGAAGCCGCGCAGGTGCGTCAAGTCCCAGTCGGGGAAGACATGCACGCCGGGCTGCTCGGGCGGGGCGGGCTTGTCGGAGAGGTAGGCATCGTAGAAGTTGGCGCGCGCATCCTCAAGGCTGAGCAGCACGCTCTGCGACTTGCCCGCGCGGGCATCGCGGACGTGGATGTATTCATCTTCGACCGCAGCGACATATTCATTGCGCTGGGTGTCGGAGAGCAGCTTGGAGGCCACCCCCACCGCGCGGCTCGCGTCAAGCACGTGGATCACCGGACCTTCGTAAGCGGGATCAATCCTGAGCGCGGTGTGAACCTTCGAAGTGGTAGCCCCGCCGATCAGCAGCGGCATGGTCATGCCGGCGCGCTGCATCTCCTCGGCAACGGTCACCATCTCGTCCAATGACGGCGTGATGAGGCCCGACAGCCCGATCATGTCGGCCTTGTTGTCGTTGGCCGCGGCGAGGATCGTCGTCCACGGCACCATAACGCCAAGGTCGATCACGTCGTAGCCGTTGCACTGGAGCACAACGCCGACAATGTTCTTGCCGATGTCGTGAACATCGCCCTTGACCGTCGCCATGATGATCTTGCCCTTGGCCTTGCGCTCGGCTTCGGGGAGAAGGTCTTTCTCCGCCTCGATGAAGGGGATGAGGTGGGCGACCGCCTTCTTCATGACGCGCGCGGATTTGACCACCTGCGGCAGGAACATCTTGCCGCTGCCGAACAGGTCGCCGACCACGTTCATCCCGTCCATCAGCGGGCCTTCGATCACTTCGATCGGGCGGCCACCAGCATCAGCTGTGGCGGCACGCATTTCCTCGGTGTCCTCGACCACATAGGCGTCGATGCCCTTGACCAGCGCGTGCTCCAACCGCTTCGCCACCGGCCAGCCGCGCCATTCCTCTGCAGCCTTTTCATCGGCGACAGACTTGCCCTTGTAGCTTTCGGCTAGCGCGATCAGCCGCTCCGTCGCGTCCGCATCGCGGTTGAGGATCACGTCTTCGCAGGCGTCGCGCAAGGCCGGGTCGATCGTGTCGTAAACGTCAAGCTGCCCAGCGTTGACGATCGCCATGCCGAGCCCGGCGGGGATCGCATGATAGAGGAACACCGAGTGCATCGCCCGGCGCACGGTCTCGTTGCCGCGGAAGCTGAACGAGAGGTTCGACAGCCCGCCCGAGTAATGCGCGTGGGGGCACAGCTCGCGCAGTTCCGCCAACGCCTCGATGAAGTCGACGCCGTAATTATTGTGTTCTTCGATACCGGTGGCGACCGCAAAGACGTTGGCGTCGAAGATGATGTCTTCGGGCGGGAATCCTTCCGCCACCAACAGATCATAGGCGCGCTTGCAGATGCTGACCTTGCGCTCCTTGGTATCGGCCTGACCGACCTCGTCGAAGGCCATCACCACCACCGCCGCGCCGTAATCCATGCAGATGCGCGCGTGCTGGAGGAAGGCCGCTTCGCCCTCCTTCATGCTGATCGAATTGACGATCGGCTTGCCGCTGACGCACTTCAGCCCCGCTTCGATCACTTCGAACTTCGAGCTGTCGATCATCACCGGCACGCGGGCGATATCGGGCTCGGCGGCGATCAGTTTCAGATAGGTCGTCATGGCATAGACCGCGTCGAGCAGGCCTTCGTCCATGTTGACGTCGATCACCTGCGCGCCGGCTTCGACCTGGTTGCGCGCGACCTCGACCGCAGCGGCATAATCCCCCGCCATGATGAGTTTCTTGAACGCCGCCGAGCCGGTGACGTTGGTGCGCTCGCCGATATTGATGAAGCGGGAGGAGGAGGTGGGTTGGTTCATTGCAAAGTTTTCCGTTTGCCTCGAGCGTAGTCGAGAGGCCCCGCAATAGTGTCTCGACTTCGCTCGACACGAACGGGGGTGATTGTTCTAGGCCGCGATAAAGGCCTCAAGCCCGGCGAGGCACATGGCAGGCTCGGGATGCGGGATCGCGCGCGGGGTCGACGACGCCACGGCGCGGGCAATAGCGTTGATATGCGCCGGACTCGATCCGCAGCAGCCGCCAAGAATGTTGACCTGGCCATGATCGGCCCAGTCCTTGACCAGCCCTGCGGTGGTCTCGGGCTGCTCGTCATATTCGCCCAGTTCATTGGGCAGGCCGGCGTTAGGGTAGATCATCAGCAGCGTGTCCGCGATTTGCGAGAGCACCTTGACGTGCGGGCGCAGCTGTTCGGCCCCGAAGCTGCAATTCAGTCCGATGGTGAGCGGCTTGGCATGGCGCACCGCGTACCAGAAAGCCTCGACCGTATGGCCCGACAGGTTACGGCCCGAAAGATCGGTGAGCGTCATCGAGATCATCAGCGGCACCTCGCGCCCCAGATCGCGCTCAAGCTGCTTGACCGCCATGATCCCGGCCTTGGCGTTGAGGGTGTCGAACACGGTCTCGATGAGGATGAAGTCCACGCCCCCTTCGACCAGCGCGGCGGCCTGATCCTTGTAGACCGCGACCAGCTCGTCGAAATCGATCTCGCGATAACCCGGGTCCTCGACATCGGGGCTGAGCGAAAGCGTCTTGTTGGTCGGCCCGATTGCGCCCGCAACAAAGCGGGGCTTGCCGTCCTTTGCCGCATATTCATCGGCCAGCGCGCGGGCGATCTTGCCCGAGGCAAGGTTGATGTCGCGGACCAAGCCTTCAGCGGCATAATCAGCCTGCGAGATGCGGTTGGCCGAGAAAGTGTTGGTCGAGACCATATCCGAGCCTGCGTCAAGATAGGCGCGGGTGATGTCACCGATCACGTCCGGCCGCGTCAGCGCGAGGATGTCGTTATTGCCCTTCTGGTCGGCGGGCAAGCCGAGGCTTCCGGCGTAATCGGCCTCGGTGAGCTTACGGTCCTGAATCTGCGTCCCGAACGCGCCATCGAAGATCAGCACACGGCTTTTCGCAGCGGCGAGGAGTTGCTGGCGGGCGCTCATGCGTGGTCTCCGGCAGGACGCTTCCCGAGCATATGGCAGATCGCATAGGCGAGCTCGGGGCGGTTGAGAGTATATAAGTGGAAGTCGCGCACCCCGCCTGCATAAAGCCTGCGGCACAGTTCGGCAGCGACCGT
>JBBRUU010000049.1:0-17734 GCA_038247515.1 Sphingomonadales bacterium | reverse complement strand
CATGGTCAACGGCCCGGATCAGACCTACATCGAAAAGAAGGGCAAGCTCATCCTGGCCCCGATACGGTTCCGCGATGAACAGCATCTGCTCCAGATCGCGCAGCGGATCGTTAACCAGGTCGGCCGCCGGGTCGACCAGACCACACCGCTCGCTGACGCCCGCCTCAAGGATGGCAGCCGCGTCAATGTGATCGTGCCGCCGCTCAGCCTGCGCGGCACCGCGATCTCGATTCGTAAGTTTTCCGAAAAGCCGATCACGCTCGACATGCTGCGCGACTTTGGCTCAATGTCGGACAAGATGTGCACCGCCTTGAAGATCGCGGGTGCGTGCCGGATGAACATTGTGATCTCGGGCGGTACGGGCTCCGGCAAGACGACCATGCTCAACGCGCTGTCGAAGATGATCGACCCGGGTGAGCGCGTGCTGACCATCGAAGACGCGGCGGAACTGCGCCTGCAGCAGCCGCACTGGCTGCCGCTCGAAACCCGCCCGCCGAACCTTGAAGGCCAGGGCGCGATAACCATCGGCGATCTTGTGAAGAACGCCCTGCGTATGCGCCCGGACCGGATCATCCTCGGGGAAATTCGCGGCGCGGAGTGTTTCGATCTGCTCGCGGCGATGAATACCGGTCACGATGGTTCGATGTGTACGCTCCACGCCAACAGCCCGCGCGAATGCCTTGGCCGTATGGAAAACATGATCCTGATGGGCGACATCAAGATCCCCAAGGAAGCCATCAGCCGCCAGATCGCCGAATCCGTCGATCTGGTCGTGCAGGTCAAGCGTCTGCGCGACGGTTCGCGCCGCACCACCAACATCACCGAGGTGATCGGGATGGAGGGCGACGTGATCGTGACGCAGGAATTGTTCAAGTTCGAATATCTCGATGAGACCGACGACGGGAAGATCCTCGGCGAATTCCGCGCCTCGGGTCTGCGCCCCTACACGCTGGAAAAGGCCCGCCAGTTTGGCTTCGATCAGGCGTATTTGGAGGCCTGCCTTTAAGGCAATCGATATCGTGCCCTACGGCCCGATATCTGCGGCCTAACCGGCCGGCGGCCGGTCGGCCTTGCAACGCCTGCTGCGTCGATTGGCTTATTTGAAGGCGTGTCTCTAACACGCCGGTCCGGGCCCTCCGGCCCGGATCATTCGGCCTAACCGGCCGGCGGCCGGTCGGCCTTGCAACGCCTTCTGCGTCGATTGGCGTTGAAAACTCGCTTTAGAATTATCAAGCCGCGATCATCATCCTCGCATCACAACCGGCAGGCTCATAGCGAGGCACCCGCCGCCCAGCATCGCGGCGAGCATGAACAGGCCCGTCCACGGCACCCAGCCGACCTTCTCCAGCCGCGCCAGATCGCGCGGCTTGGTGCGGCGGCGTTCCATCAGTGCACAAAGGCCTGCCAGCAACCAGCACGCCCCGCCGACCACGGCAAGCTGGGCGGCATCGCTAAGCAAGGCGAATTGGGCGATCGGATCCATGGCGCGCCATGTAGGCACCGCCGCGGGTTGCGCAATCCCTGCCGCTCGGCCAAGCGTTCCGGTAATGGATGGCTCGATCGCCCGCCCCCGGCCCCTGCTCGCGCTGTTCGTGCGGCTGCTCGCAGCCTTCGCGCTGGCGACGATGGGCATGCTGGTGAAGCTCGCCGGAGAGCGGGGCGCGCACCTCATGGAGCTGATCTTCTGGCGCCAGCTGCTCACCATCTTGCTCCTCGGCACAGGGCTCGCGCTGACCGGCAATCTCGCCCTCCTGAAGACGCGGCGCCTTCCCGCTCATGCCCGCCGCGCGGCGAGCGGATTGTTCGGCATGGTCTTCACCTATGGCGCAGTGCTGCTGCTGCCGCTCGCCGAGGCGACCACGCTCGGCTTCACCGCACCGGTTTTCGCCGTCCTGATCGCGATGGCGCTGCTGGGCGAGCGGATCGGGCCATATCGCTGGGGAGCGGTAGCGATGGGCTTTGCCGGAGTGATCGTGGTGATGCAGCCCTTTTCCGGCCTGCACGCGGGCGTAACGCTGTTCGGCGTCGCCGTGGGTCTCGTCGCGCCCTTCATGGTGGCGATCATCAGCTTCCAGATTCAAGATCTCAACACCACCGAAAACCCGTGGAGCATCGTCTTTTGGTTCGCCACTCTGAGCCTGCCCGTGGCCGCCATCGCCCTGCCCTTCGTCATCGCAGCGCATGATCCACTGACATGGGGGTTGATCTTCGCCATGAGCATCGTCGGCGCGGCGGCGCAGATGTTGCTGACGACATCGCTGCGCTTCGGATCGGCCGCGGTGATCCTGCTGATGGACTACACCGCGCTGCTGTGGGCGAGCTACTACGGCTACTCCATCTTCGACCGCGCCGCGCCGGCCAGCCTGTGGCTCGGCGCGCCGCTAATCATCGCCGCAGGCCTGCTGATCGCGTGGCGCGAACGGCAACTCGCCCGATCCCGGGTGCATTCCGGCGAATAGGATGGACCTTGTTGCCCGAAAGTCCAGTTTGCGTGTCAGGGAATATCAAGAAGGAGCACCCTGTCATGACCACTGGTAAACTCATCGCCGCTCTCACCCTCGGCGCCTTCGCGCTCAGCACTGCGGCGTGCAATACCGTCGACGGCGCCGGCGACGACCTCAAGTCGGTCTCGCGCGAGGTGAAAGAGGAAATCTGATTTCCCGCGGTGAGGGCGGCTATTCATCGCATTGTCAGGAAACTGCGGGCAAGCTTTGGTGTTGATCGTTCCGATTGACGCAAAGGATGTTCGTCGATGATCCGCAATCTGCTTGCCGCCGCCGCCCTCGCCGCTTTCGCGCTGAGCGTAGTTGCCTGCAACACCGTCGAGGGCGTGGGTGATGAAATCAAGTCGGTTGGCCGCGCGGGCAAACGCGTGATCGACTAGGCGGCTGTTGTTTTAGAGCGATAGACCAGCATGATGTTGTTGGCTGGCAGCGCATAGCGCGCGCTCCGGACTATACCGTGCTGCGCCGCGAGTGCATCGAGCACCTCGGCCCCGCGCAACCCCCAGCGGCCATCGCGCGCCTTAAGGCTCGCGTCGAAATCGAGATTGGAGGGCGCGGTTTTCACTCCCTGTTCGTGATAGGGGCCATAGAGCACCAATGGGCCTCCGTTTGGGCCCAGCAGCCGGGCGGCTCCGGCAAACAGGCCAAGGGTCGCTTGCCATGGGCTGATATGCACCATGTTGATGCAGACGATGGCATCGGCGGCTGGCAACGGCCAGCTTTTGGGCGCGGAGGCATCGAGCATCAGCGGTGCCGCCAGATTACCTCCCGCATAGTCCGCGCGATAGGCCGTGATCGAGGTGAGCGCCTCGGATGACGGATCGGTTGGCTGCCATTCCAGCGCTGGGAAGCATTCGGCGAAGAACACCGCGTGCTCGCCCGTGCCGCTGGCGATCTCCAACACACGCCCCGCCCCCGGCAATTCATGCGCCAGAACTTCGGCAATCGCCTCGCGGTTGCGCAAAGTGGCAGGCGCATGCTGTTTCATGCCGCGAGACCTGCCACTAGCTTACTTGTCTTTCCTGGCCTTCCCAATAGGGCGCGCGCAATTCGCGGCGCAGGATTTTGCCGCTGGCGTTGCGCGGCATCACCGGGATGACATCGACGCTTTTGGGAGCTTTGAAGGCCGCGATCCGCTCGCGAGCCCACGCGATCACGTCCGCCTCATCGACCTCGCAGCCCGGCTTGGCGACGACGCAGGCCTTGACCTCCTCGCCCCACTTGGCGCTCGGCACGCCGATCACCGCTACCTCGGCGATCGCGGGGTGGCCGTAAATCGCGCTCTCGACCTCCGCCGGATAGACGTTCTCGCCGCCGGTGATGATCATGTCCTTGATCCGGTCCTGGATGTAGACATAACCGTCCGCGTCCATGATCCCGGCGTCCCCGGTGTGGAGCCAGCCGTCGGGGTCGATCGTCTTGGCGGTCGCTTCGGGCATCCGCCAATAACCCGCCGTGTTCGAGGGCGAGCGGATGCATACCTCGCCGATGTCGCCGCGCGGCACCTCGACATTATCGGTCCCGCGCACTTCGATCTGTGCCCCGGCGCTGGCCTTGCCCGCCGAGCGCATCCGTTCGTTGCCCTCTAGCGAGTGGTCCTCGGGCGGCAGGACCGAGATCGTGCCGCTCGTCTCGGTCATGCCGTAGGCTTGCAGGAACTTGGTGGTAGGCATGGTCCGCACCGCTTCCTTGAGCAGTTCGAGCGGCATCGGCGCGGCGCCATACATCAGACACTTAAGGTTGCTGAAATCAGTATTGGCGGCGCGCGGGTGCTGCACCACCATCTGCAAGGCGGCAGGCACAATGAACATGTGCGTTGCGCCTGCCTCGATCGCGTCGAGCACGCCGATGGGTGAAAACTCTGCCTGCACGAGGCTTCGCACCCCGCTCGCCACCGCGATGTTGACGAGGCCCGTTCCGCCGATATGCGCGCAAGGCATGGGGACCAGCATGCAATCGCCAGGTTCATAGAACTGCCAATCGGAACCTGCCGCAACCCCCGGATTGCGCAGCCCGAAGAGGTTGTTGTTCGAAAGCATCGCACCCTTGGGATTGCCCGTCGTCCCCGAGGTATAGAGCTGAAGCACCGGATCATGCGGGCCGGGCGGCGTGTAGTCGGCAGGCTCGAAGCCCGACGCAGAAGTGCGCGCCGCCTCGGCCTCGATCACCTCGGGGTTCGCCGGAACCTCGCCTGCAACCTTGCGCGCGGTCTCGACGAAATCGGCGTCAGCGAGCAGCAGCTTTGCCTCGGTATCGGTGAGGATATAGGCGATCTCGCGCGGGGCTAGCCGCCAGCCGATCGGCACCATCACCGCCCCCATCCGTGCAGCCGCGATGTAGAGCAGGAAGTAGGTGTCGCGGTTCTTGCCGAGCCACGCGATCCGGTCCCCCTTGGCGATCCCGCGCCCTTGCAGCAGCGCGATCATCTGTCGGGTCAGCACGTCAGCCGCGGCAAAAGAAGTGACCCGCCCGTCCTGATCGAATGACGGACCATCGGGGCGCTCCTTCGCCCAGAAGTGCAGAATCTCGTCGAAGGTCGAAAAATCGTGATAGGCGTTTCGCGCCATGCCGTGCTCTCCCCAAAGCGGTTTAGAAGAAGGTTAGGCGGAAACCGAAGCGGCGGTCCAGTGACCTTTTAGCGGAACCGGCCTTGGCGGCGCGCGGCGGGCTCGCGCAGCAGCAGCCAGATGCCGAGGCCGAGCGGCCCCGCCATCAGCGTTGCGAACAGGATCGGGGCCTGAACAAAGCGCGAAATATCCTTGGCGTCGCCGTCGCGCGCGATCCACAGGCCCACGAACAGATCGAAGGCAAGGTAATGCGTCCAGCCGATCGTCACCCCGGCATCGCTGGCGAAGATCGCGCGCACCCCGGAAATGGTAGAGAAGTCTGCACCGCCGCTCTGCGGATTGGGGATCAGTCCGCTCACCACGCCGATGAGGCCAGTGGCATAGGCAAGGCAAAGCAACCCGACGCCGAGATAAAGCACCGCAGACAGCAGCGCCGGCCAGCGCGGCAGCAGGATCAGCGCGGCCCATCCCACAAGCGCCAGCAAGTTCACCGCGCTGAAGACGAAAGTCCAACCCATCACACTGTCTCCCCGGTCTCGCCGACGCGCCGCCATTGGCGCGCGGCGCGGCGCATCGCTTCGTTGTCGTGGGTAAAGCGCCCGCCCGCACGGCGCAGCGCGAGGAAGAGCGCAGCCTCGGCGACCAGCCCTGCATCGACCGAACGATAGCGTTCCCACGAACCGGACAGCAGCAGGTCGATCAGCGGCGCGGCCACCAGCGCGGCGCGTTCGGCAAAGCGCAGGTCGCCGACACGCTCGCCGCGCAGCAGGCCGGGGTGCAGGATGTCGAGCCGTTTGAATCCGATCCGCGACAGCGCGTCCTCGGTCTCGCCCTTGACGCGCATGTAGAAGCTCTTGGAGTGCGCGTCTGCTCCCGCGGCGCTGACCAACACCATGTTGGCCACGCCCGCGCGCTTGGCCGCCTCTGCCGTAGCAAGCACAAGGCGCTGATCGACCGCGCGGAAGGCCTCTTCGTCGCGGCCCGCCTTCTTCCATGTGGTGCCGAGCGCGCAGATCAGCGCGCGCGGGCGCACCGCGTCCAACACATCACCCCATTTCTCGGGCTCGGAGACGAACATCTCCATGCGCGCGCCGGACGGCAGCGGTGCCTCGCGCCGAGCGATGCCAAGGATGCGCACTTCGTCGCCCGCGCTGGCGATCTCGATCACGCGGCGCCCGATCAGGCCCGTCGCCCCGACCAGCGCGATGCGCACCGGCCCGCTCACCCGCGGCTCATACATTGGTCAGCCCCATCGGCCGCTCGCCATAAATCGCGCTCACCGCCTGCATCGCGAAACGATCGCTCATCCCGGCGATGAAGTCAGCGATCACGCGGGAACGCTGCGGCTCGTGCGCGGGCAGGCGCGCCTGCCAGTCGTCGGGCATCAGCCGCGCGTCCTGCGCATAGGCAGCAAACAGGCGCGCGACGACATCGCGGGCGCGCTCGGCAGCGGAAATCTGCTCGGGGTGGTAATAGAGCCGCTCGTACATGAACGTCTTAAGCCGCCGCTCCTGCACCGCCATCGCAGGCGAGAACCCGGCCAACTGCCGCCCGGCCTCGCGCACGTCGTCCACCGCGCCCAGGCCCTGCACCTGCGCGGCGGTATGGTCGATCACGTCATTCACCATCATCCCGATCTGGTCGCGTATCATCTCGCGTAGCAGACGCTCGCGCGGGGCGTGGGGAAAGCGCTTTTCGACCGCCCGCCACTGGTCTGCGAGGAAATCCAGCGTCAGCAGGTCGTCCAGTTCAAGGAACCCGGCGCGCAGGCCATCGTCGATGTCGTGATTGTCGTAGGCAATGTCGTCCGCCACCGCCGCAACCTGCGCTTCGAGCGAGGGCCAAGTGCCGAGCTTCAGCGGGAAAGCCGCGTCGAGTTCGGCGAGCGCCCAGTTCGGCGCGGTGACGGGCCCGTTGTGCTTGGCCAGGCCCTCGAGCAAGTCCCACGTGAGGTTGAGGCCATCGTGCGCGGGATATGGGCACTCGATCCGCATCACCGTGCGCAGCGCCTGCGCGTTGTGGCAGAAGCCGCCATGGCGCTCCATCGCGTCCGACAACGCCGCCTCGCCCGCATGGCCGAAAGGCGGATGGCCGAGATCATGCGCAAGGCACAGCGCCTCAGTCAGGTCTTCGTCGATGCCGAGCGTGCGGGCGATCACCCGTCCGATCTGCGCAACTTCAAGGCTGTGGGTGAGGCGGGTGCGATAGTGGTCGCCATCGGGGGCGATGAACACCTGTGTTTTTGACTTCAGCCGCCGGAAACTCATCGAATGGATGATCCGGTCGCGGTCGCGCTGGAAGGCGCTGCGCGGGCCCCGCCGCTCGCCGCCGGAGGGTGCGCCGAATTCACGCGGCCCGTGGGCGTCGGGATCGGCGGCAAAGGAAGCGCGGGACATCACGGTTCGAACGATTAGGGGAGCGCGGGCTGCGGCTCAACCGGAACAGGTCGGGAACCTTGTGCCACTGCTCGCAAAAATTGAATGGATAAGAAAAATTATGGGGCCGCTTTCCGGTGATTGGGGGGGAGGAAAGCGGCCCCAAGGGCCTGTCGGTGCGACCCGAGGACCCGGATAATGCCTTTTACCTCGTGGGTGACAAAATCCGCTGGTCAGATAGGTTCAAGAATTTGCAGATGCACCCCGCGCAAACCTTCCATGCGGCGAAGCGTGCGTCGCAGGCGACATGGCGCGGATTAGTTCGCCATCTCCTGCTCGAGAATCCAGTCTGCCGCTGCCTCGCAGTGGATACGGGTGCTGTCGAAGATCGGCAGCACGTTGGCGTCGATGTCGACCACCAGGTCTAGCTCGGTACAGGCCAGCACCACCGCCTGCGCACCTTCCTGCGCGGTGTTGGTGATCATCGTCTTCATCCGCCGCTCCGCTTCGCGGGTGACCTTGCCGACCATCAGTTCGTCATAGATGATCCGGTCGAGCATCTCGACATAGGCAAGGTTGGGCGGCAGCAGATCGATGCCGTGGGCGACGAGGCGTTTGCGATAGAAGCTCTCGGTCATCACATTGCGCGTGCCGAATAGCGCCGCGCTGGTCTTGCCCGCGCGTTTCATCGCGAGGCCGACATATTCGGCGATGTGCAGGATCGGGATGTCCACCGCCGCCGCGACATCGTCGTAGAGCTTGTGCATCGAGTTGGCGCCGATGATGAGGCCTTGCGCGCCCGCACCTTCGAGCCGCTTGGCGCTGTCGATCAGCACGCCCGCCGCGCGCTGCCAGTCGCGTTCCTCGACAAGCGCGTAGAGCTGGCAGAAGTCGAGGCTCTCGATCAGCAACGGGGCGCTCGCCATCGGCGCGGCGCGGCGCTGCACGATGCGGTTGATGTGGTCGTAATAGGTGGCGGTCGACACCCAGCTCATGCCGCCAATAATCCCGAGTTTTCGCAAGGCCGACCCCTTCGTTTCAGTGTGCAAGTGCGAACGGATGTAGGGCGCAACCGTTCCGCGCGTCCAGAGGGCTTCGGCGCGAGCGCAAAACTTACCTAGGTTTAGGCGACGATGCGTGCTCGGCAAGCCACGGCTCGAGATCGCCCAGCGTCGCCTCCACCGCCTCCTCGTGCGGCAAGTGCCCGACCTTGGGATAGGTAACGAGGCTGTTGTCCGGCATGGTCTTGCCCAGCCACTCCCCAGCCGCGAGCGGGATCAGCCGGTCCTCCTCACCCCACAGGATCAGCGTCGGCACGGTCATGCCCGCAATCTCGGCCTCGGTTAGCGGATCATAGGGCATGCTGAACCGTTTGAGCGTCGCGCGGCGGTTGCCTGGATAGCGCAGCAGTTCCCAATAGCGGTCAATCGCCTGCTCGGTGACGACCGATTTGACCGACACCGACTGTTCAAGGCTCTGCGCAATCAGGCTACGCGGGGTGATCTGCTCGACAAGGAGGTTGACCCCCGGCATCCGCGCGATCTTGAAGCCGATATTGCCGCTGCTGCTGCTGCTATCGTCGTCCTTCTTGCGAGCGAGCTTGAGCATCGGGCCTCCGGCAGCATCGACCAGCACCAAGCCGGTGAGGCGTTCCGGGTATTTGACCGCGAAGGCGAGCGCGTGCTTGCCGCCCATCGAATTGCCGCCCAGCAGGAAGGTTTTGAGCCCCAGCTTGTCCGCTACTTCGAGGATATCGGCGACGTAGTTGTCGCGGCTGTAATCGTCCTTGGGGTCGGGGCCGGTGAGGCCGTGGCCGACCTGATCGAAGCGGATCACCCGGTATTTGCCCTTTAGCGCGTCTGCCCACGGGTCCCAGGTGTGCAGATCGGCGTTGGAGCCGTGCAGCAGCATGATCGCGGGCGCATCCCTTGGCCCCTCGTCGCGCAGGTGGACTGTCACCCCGCCGCCGATTTCAACGAATTGCGAAGGCGGCGCGCCATACTTGGCGCGCATTTCGGCTGCGTCGGTATCGGGGGTGCGGAAGATCAGGAAGGCGATCACCAGCACAGCCAGAAGCGCAAGCAATCCGCGCTTGACCCATTTCATTTTGCTTTCATCTCCGCAATCCAGCGCCGCACTACCGCAACGCCGTCTTTGTCCACACTGCTTTTGCCAAGCTCGGGCATGGCGATGCCGGGCTCGGCGCTGTCCATCCGGTAGAGGAGGATCGACTGGTCGGGGTGGCCGGGCAAAATCGAGAAGTCGTTCCCCCCCGACCCGCGCCCGGCCGCAACCGGCCGCTTCATAATGCCATAGGCGTGCGGATCGGCCTGCTCCCAGCGCAGGTCTAGCCCCGAATTGGACGCCCCGCTGCCCGGCTGGTGGCAATGCGCGCAATTGACGTCGAGATAGGCGCGGGCAAGCGGCGCGGCGGGATCTGTCGCCTTGCGTGCCGCCCACACGGGCAGCGTGCCTGCGCCCTCAGGCACCCGGTCAAGCGCGCCCGAAGCAGCCATCTGCCCCAGCCATGCGACCGAGAGGTTGCGTGCCTTCGGTCCAATCGGGAGAACCACGCCATCCTTGGAATGGCAGGACTTGCACTGGTTCTTGTTCGGGATGGCATAGGAGATCGCCTCGCCCGCAGGCGTGGTGAGATCGACACGCCCGCCTGCCAGCGCGAGGCTGGCCTCGGTCTGCTCGGCGTTCCAGCGATAGGGGAGCGCCGTCCAGCCATCCGCGCGGTGGAGCAGCACGCGGGTCTCGATCAGGCGGCGAGCCTTGCCCTCTCCGATAGCGAAGGTCTTGATAATCGCCGCACCGACCGGGAACTTCAGCAGCCCCTCTCCATCAGCGGCAAGCTGTGTGCCTTCAGGCAGGTAGATGAAACGCAGCTTTTCGGCCCCGTCCGACCACAGCGGGGTGTTGAGAGCGTAGGGCGTGACGTCGGAGTTGGGCGACTGCCGCGCGCCATCGGCGAAAAAGCGGAAGTCGCTCAGCTTCTGCGGGAAGGCTGCGCCGGTTACCGCCGCGTCATTGACCGCAAGCTCGTCCGTTACCGTCGCATGGCCGAGTGCCGCGCCCAGCGTGGCGCAGGCGAACGCGAGCAGGCCCAGCCCAAGCCTCACTTCAGCCGCGCCTCCAGCGCCGCGGGAGCGCCCACTTCGGCGAAGTCCCAGCTCAGGGTCGGGGTCAGCATCAGCGGCCCGGGCTGCGCCTCGGCGAGGCTCTGGCCGGGCTTGGAAAGGTTCAGCGACCAGCCGGTCACACCGGGGGCGATGCGCAGGCCCGTGTCGTCCTGTGCGATCCCGTCCCACATGACCGGCGGCAGCGCGCCGCCGAACGCCGCGAGCAGCATTGCCTTGCCGTCGATCTGCGGATCGTCCCCGCCGCGCCCGAAGGCATTGGGGCCGACGATTACGTTGCGGGCATGAGGGTTGTAACGCGGGTCGTCGAAGGCTTGCGTGTAGGCGACCACCATGACGTGCGCGGTCGGATTGTTGTCGAAGGTGTTGCCTTCGATCAGCACGCCGTCGTTGGCCATCACCAACACGCCGGTCCCTCGACGCACGCTGGCAACGATGTTGCCCTTAGGCGCAAAATTAGGGGTGTCGTTGTCCTTCACGGTGTTCCCGCGCAGGATCACATTGCCGCCATTCATCACCGGCAGGCCGGGGAGGTCGAACACCAGCAGCCCGCCGGTGTTGCGGGTGGCGGTGTTACCGGTCACCAGCGCGCCGCGGCTGTTCTCGATCTCGATGCCTGCCACGTTGAAAGCGACGATGTTGCCGCGCACCGTGATGTCGCGGCTCTGGCCCACGTAAATCCCGGCGTCCGAAGCGCCCATAACCTTCGAGCCCTGCACCAGCACCCCGGCGCTCTCGACCGGATAGATGCCGTAGGCGCCGTTGGTCTCCTTCGGTCCGCCGGTCCATTCGACCCGGATCGCGTGGTAGATGATGTTGTCCGCGCCCTTGGACTTGATGCCGTCGCCCTTGGGGTTCTCGACCGCGAAGTCGCGCAAGGTGACGTTGTCGGAGGTGACCAGCAGGCCTTCTCCTGCGCCCTGCTGGCCGGTAAAGTCGAGGATGGTCGCATCCATCCCCGCTCCGCGCAGCGTCACGCCATCAACATCGAGGCTGAGGCCATCAGAAAGGACGAAGCGCCCCGTGCCGAGTTCGATCGTGTCGCCCGGTGCAGCGAGGATCAGCGCCTCCTGAAGACGCTCCGCGCCGCCCTCACCCGGTTCCACGCGGTGCGTTTCAGCGGCGAGCGGCGCTGCTGATGCGAGCAGCACGGCGGCCAATGCCAATCGGTTCATGATATTCTCCCTCTCCGGCGCGCACTGTGGCGCAAGCATGGGAAGAATTGCAAGCGGCCTGTCAGCCTATGCCGAGAGCGCAAAGTCCGGAGCTGCTGGTAAGTACCGCGACCGCCTCGCCATCATCGACCCGGCGCAGGCGCTTGACGAGTTCGCCGAGACCGTAGCCGTCCTCGGGCTCGCCCTCTTGCGCGGCCATGCCCTGGCGCAACTTCCACAGCTGGCCGATAGTCAAGCGGTCGACCATTCGCTCCGCCATGCAGGCAGCGCTCTTTGCGCCGATACCGGATTCAACGAGCGCGCCCTTGACCTGCATTTCCACGAGCGGGTTGGCGAGGCCGGTCGAAACCGCCCCGCCCACCAATAGCACGATCAGCAGAAGGCCGATGATCAGCTTGCGCATCAGTCCAGCGCTTTAACGATTTCCTCGACCATCTTCTTGGCATCAGCCAGCAGCATGACGGTCTGGTTCATGTAGAAGACGTCGTTGTCGACCCCGGCATAGCCCACCCCGCCCATCGAGCGCTTGATGAAGAACACCTGCTTGGCCTTCTCGACGTCGAACACCGGCATCCCGTAGATCGGCGACGACTTGTCGGTCTTGGCCGCAGGGTTCACCACGTCGTTCGCCCCGATGATGAAGGCAACGTCGGCCTGGGCGAATTCGGAGTTGATGTCCTCCAGTTCGAACACGTCGTCGTAGGGCACGCTGGCTTCGGCGAGTAGCACGTTCATGTGCCCCGGCATCCGGCCTGCGACGGGGTGGATGGCATACTTCACCTCCACGCCCTTTGCCCTGAGCTTATCGCCCATTTCGCGCAGCGCGTGCTGGGCCTGGGCGACCGCCATCCCGTAGCCGGGGATGATGATGACCTTCTCGGCCTGCTCGAGCATGTAGGCGGCGTCTTCCGCGCTGCCCTGCTTGTAGGGGCGCTGTTCGCGTGCTCCGCCCGCGCCGCCCGCTGCCGGGGCCGCACCAAAGCCGCCTGCGATCACGCTGATGAAGCTGCGGTTCATCGCGCGGCACATGATGTAGCTGAGGATCGCGCCTGAGCTACCGACCAGCGCGCCGGTGATGATCATCGCCGTATTGCCGAGCGTGAAGCCCATCGCCGCTGCCGCCCAGCCCGAATAGCTGTTCAGCATCGAGACGACCACGGGCATATCCGCGCCGCCGATCGGGATGATCAGCAGGAAGCCGATGATGAAGGCAAGCACGGCGACCGCGAGGATCATCCAGCCCTCACCCGCGCCGCCCTGCGGCGAGACAGTGTAAAGCCCGATCAGCGCGATAATTGCAGCCAGTGTGCCGAGGTTGATGACATGGCGCCCCGGCAGCATGATCGGCGAACCGCCCATCCGGCCCGAAAGCTTGAGGAAGGCGATGATCGAGCCCGAGAAAGTGATCGCTCCGATAGCGATCCCGAGGCCGAGTTCGATGCGGCTCACCGCGAGGATCTGCCCTGCGCCGTCGACAATACCGAAAGACTGCGGATCGAGCCATGCGCCAAGGCCGACGACCACCGCCGCCAAGCCCACGAGGCTGTGGAAGCCCGCAACCAGTTCCGGCATCGCCGTCATGGCGATGCGCCGCGCGATGACCACGCCGATTGCGCCGCCGATGCCGACCGCGATCAAAATCTCGACGATGTTAGCGATCTTATGGGTGACCAACGTCGTCCCCACTGCCAGCGCCATCCCGATCATGCCATTGCGGTTACCCGCCTGGCTGGTCGCCGGGCTCGACAGCCCGCGCAGCGCGAGAATGAAGAACACGCCCGACACAAGATAGGCCAGCATCGCCCAGGCAGGGGTTCCGCCGCCGTGGGCCGCGCCTGCGGCAAGAATGGAGAAGCTCATCTCTTACTTCCCCTTCTTCTTGTACATCGCAAGCATGCGCTGCGTGACCGCAAACCCGCCGAAGATGTTGATGCTGGCGAGCACCACCCCGAACAGGCCGAGATATTTGGCGACCGGGCTGTTCGCCTCAGCCGAAGCGATCAGCGCGCCGACAATGATCACCGAAGAGATCGCGTTGGTCACCGCCATCAGCGGGGTGTGGAGCGCCGGGGTCACCGACCAGACGACGTAATAGCCCACAAAGCAGGCCATCACGAAGATTGAAAGGATTGCAATGAAGTCCATGGATCAGGCCCCCTGAAGTCGTTCGTTGACGACCTTGCCGCCCTGCGTCAGCCGGATCGCGCCGCCGATTTCCTCGTCGAAGACAGGCTTGCCCTGTTCCTTGTCCCAGAACGCCTGGAACATGATGAAATGGTTGCGCGCAAACAGCGCCGAAGCATCGGTAGGCAGATGCGCGGGCGTGTTGGAGAAGCCGATGATCTTGACGCCGTGCTTGACCACCAGTTCGTCGGGCTTGGAGCCCTCGACATTCCCGCCTTGCGCCACGGCGAGATCGAATATTACGCTGCCCGGCTTCATCGTCGCGATCTGCGCGTCGGTGATCAAGCGCGGCGCCGCGCGGCCCGGGATTAACGCTGTGGTGATGACGATGTCCTGTTTGGCGATGTGGCTGGACACCAGTTCGGCCTGCGCCTTCTGGTATTCCTCGCTCATTTCGGTCGCATAGCCGCCCGAGCCTTCGCCTTCGATCCCGGCGACGTTCTCGACGAAGATCGGCTTGGCGCCCAGCGACTGGATCTGCTCCTTGGTGGCCGAACGCACGTCGGTCGCCGAAACCTGTGCGCCCAGACGGCGTGCGGTCGCAATTGCCTGAAGGCCCGCCACACCCACACCCATGATGAAAGCGCGCGCGGCCTGGACTGTACCGGCTGCGGTCATCATCATTGGAAAGGCGCGGCCATAGACGTCAGCCACCGCCAGCACCGCCTTGTACCCGGCCAGGTTTGACTGGCTGGAAAGCACGTCCATCCCTTGCGCACGGGTGATACGCGGCATCAATTCCATACTCAGCGCCTCAAACCCGGCATTGGCATAGGTCTCGACCAGTTCGCGTTTCTGGAACGGGTCGAACAGCGCCGCCACCATTGCGCCGGGCTTTGCGCCAGCAAGCAGCGCCACATCGGGCGCTTGAATGCCGAGCACGATGTCGGCGTCCTTCACCGTCGCAGACGCATCGGCGAGGGTTGCCCCGGCTTCCGCATAAGCAGCGTCGGTGATCGAGGCGATCACCCCCGCGCCCGCTTCGACCGCGACCGTGAGGCCCAGCGCAGCGAACTTCTTGACCGTTTCCGGCGTGGCGGCGACGCGCGTCTCGCCAGAGGCGCGCTCTTTCAGGATGGCAATTTTCACTGGTGCGGCGGCTTAGCTGGCGATCAGCGCGACGACGCCGAGCGTAATCAGCCCGACCACCGGGACAGCCCATTTGAGCGTGGCCATGAAACCGCCGTAGGTGGCTTCTGCCTTTTCCATGTCGTGAACAGTCATCTTGCAAGTTTCCCCTTGGGCGCCCGAACGCACCGCTGTGCGAATGGTTGCCGAGTGGTTGTCGAAAGTTCGGGCCGCATGGCCCCTGACGCCCCCGTATCGGAGCCGTCCTTCTATCTCAAGTCACCTTTAGTGAGAGGAAGGCGTCCACGCACAGCCTCGCGCGTTTTACCGGAACTGTCCCGTGTCGGCACAGCCTTAATCACGTCTTTACCTCCCTCCTCTATTCACATCGGCTTGATCGACGGAAAAGAGGGCCGCGGCCCGCCGGACGAGGGAAAGCGAGCAGCAAGACTGATGGTCGAGACAGATTGCCTCCCCCCAGCCCAGGAAGACGCGCGAATCGTCATGCTCATCGATGACGAGCCCGCGCAGTCGCGGCTCATCACCGCCATTGCCGCGCGCGATGGTTGGCGCACGATCGTTGCCCCCGATGCCGAAACCGCGATCGCGATGCTCGGCACGCGCGAGGGGATGCAGCTTTCCGCGATCCTGCTCGACCAGTGGGTGCCGGGCGACGATGCCTGCACGCTGATCGCCGAATTGAAGTCGCGCCGGCCTGCCCTGCCGATCCTGATGTTGACCACCAGCGCCTCGCCGCTGCTCGCGGTCGAGGCGATGCGCGCAGGTGCCAGCGACTATCTGGTCAAGCCCGTCTCGCCCGACCGGCTGATGGAAGCACTGCGCTGTGTCACCACCCGCGAGACCCCGCGCAACGAACTTGCCCCGCTGACCGAAAAAATGTCGGCCGCGCTCGATTTCGACGCGATGATCGGCACCGCGCCCAAATTCCGCACCGCGCTGGCGCAGGCCGCCAAGGCCGCGCGCGGCCACGGCCATGTGCTGATCGAGGGCGAGACCGGCACCGGCAAGGAAATGCTGATGCGCGCGATGCACGGCGCGTCCCCGCGCTCCAAAGAGACGCTGCGGATCGTCAATCTCGCGAGCGTTCCCCCCGGATCGATCGATTCGGTATTGTTCGGGCATGAGCCCGGATCGTTCCCCGGCGCCTTTGATCGCCAGATCGGTGCCTTCCAGCATTGCGACGGCGGCACGCTGATCCTCGACGAGATCGACCGGATGAACCCGGCGATGCAACAGCGCCTGGCCGAAGCGCTGGAAAGCGGCATTATCCGCCCCGTCGGCGCCAGCTACGGCTTCCGCGTCGATGTGCGCCTGTTGGTGACAAGCAATGTCGGGTTGGACCTGATGGTTGGCGCCGGGCAGTTCGACGCGGCGCTGGCTGCAAGGCTCGGCGCGACCCGCATCGTACTGCCGCCCTTGCGCGACCGCCCTGACGACATCCCTTCGCTGGCCCGCCAGTTCCTGGCCCGGATCGGCGATCAACCGGGTCTCAATCACCTTTCGATCTCGGAAAACGCGCTGGCGCTGCTGGCGGCCTATGACTGGCCGGGCAATGTCCGCCAGCTGCAATCCGTATTGTTCCGTGCGGCGGTCTATTGCGAGAGCAATTCGCTGTCTGCCGATAGCTTCCCGCAGCTTTGCGAGATGCTGGGCGAGCAGGACGGCAGCGCGGCAGGCAGTTCGCACGATGGCGTGGGCGTCATGCTCTACACGCCTGACGGCAACCTGCGCCCGCTTGAAGAGATCGAAGCCGACGTGATCCGCCTTGCCATCGGCCACTACCGCGGGCGGATGACGGAAGTCGCGCGCCGCCTCGGGATCGGGCGCTCGACGCTGTATCGCAAACTTAGCGATCTCGGGATCGATAACGCGGCTTGATCGGCGGGGCGCGGGCGACTAGCCCTTTGCCCATGACACATATTCAGAATTTCAATGCCGACTTCTCCGGGCGCTCCGCGCTCGTCACCGGGGCAGCATCGGGCATCGGTGCGGCCTGTGCCAAGGCGTTGGTGGAACGCGGTGCGAGCAAGCTGTTCCTCGTCGATGTCGATGCGGCCGGGATGGACGCGCTCGACCTGCCCAAAGACAGCGGGTGCGAGGTGCATCACATCACCGGCAGCGTCGCTGACGAGGCGCTTTGGCAGGCTCTAGAGCCTCGCTTGACCGGTCTAGACCATGCTGTGGTCAACGCAGGCATAGGTTCAGGTGGCCCTATTTCTAGCATTTCGCTCGCTGAATGGCGCCGCGTGATGGCGGTGAACCTCGACGGGGCGTTCATGACCCTGGCCTCGTCGCTGCGCGCGATGGAGGGCAAGAGCGGCAGCGCGGTGGTGGTCGCCTCGGTTACAGGGTTGAAGCCGGTGCCGGGCATCGGGCCTTACGGCGTCTCCAAGGCTGCAGTCGCCCACATGGCGCGGATCGCGGCTGCCGAAAATGCCAGAAAGGGCATTCGCGTCAATGCGATAGCCCCCGGCGGGGTGGATACGGCGATCTGGGAAGGCGGCGATGACTTCGAGGCCTCGGTCGCAAGCATCGGCCGCGAGGCGACGCTGAAGGCGATGGCCAAAACCACGCCGCTGGGCCGCTTTGCCACCTCCGAGGAGATGGCGGGCAGCATCCTCTACCTGCTGAGCGATGCAGCGGTGAACATCACCGGGCACGTTATGGTCTCGGACGGCGGCTTTGCTCTGTAGGGTT
>JBBRUU010000048.1:0-18375 GCA_038247515.1 Sphingomonadales bacterium | reverse complement strand
GTTGTCGACCTCCAGGCCGCCATCAACCGCTTCCTCGCCGAGCATAACGACAACCCCAAACCCTTTACATGGACCGCCGATCCAAACAAAATTATCGCCGCTGTAAAAAGAGGGCACCAAGCGTTGGATTCTATCCACTAGCGAGGTCAAAATAGTGACATTCACACAGTAAAGTTAAGGAAGTCTGGATAATCTGCATCGGTAGAAAGCAAATTCCCGCCGGATTTACCCGCTCGATCAAACATCGGCGTTCGGGGCCGTCTGCCACAACTGATTTAGTGCCCATAGGAGCGCTAGCGCAACAATTACAATAATAAAAACCGCGGCCGCAACCGAAGTGAGCATGCTTAACGCAAGCTGCAGGAGGCGAAGCTGTAGGGGGGACTGCATGAGCAGCGCCATTACAAGGACAGTTAAAAATCGCCACTCGTTATACAGTCGCTTCATAAGGAGCAGATACCACGCTCGTAAGAGGCCTGCAACAGGTATCGTCTGAGCCTCCGCAAGTGGGCGAGAGAACTACGCCAATAAATGTGTCATAACCGAACGGTTTTGACACCTGACAGAACGGCGGGTATCCGCTCAACCCTTTCCCAAACCTGCCAGACCGTTCTCTACCCATTATCGGTCATCCAGCCCGCGCCGCCCTTCGGCCTTTAGCGGCCATTCGCTTACCTGCTAATCAAACGAAAACTCCGCCCACACCGGCAGGTGATCGGACGCGCTTGCCGCCAGCGCGCTGCGGTGAACGCCGCAATCCTTCGCCACCAGCGCCCCGCAATGCATGATCCGGTCGAGCTTCCCCAGCGGGCGGCGGCTCGGGAAGCTGGGGCCGGGGTCGAGCACGGTGAAATGCTTCCCGAACTCGCGGAAACAGCCGGAATTCGCGCGCCATTCGTTCAGGTCGCCCATCAGCACTGTCGCCCGCTGCCCACGCGCCGCATCGGCCAGCGCGGCGATGGCGCGGGCTTGACGCACCCGCCACAGGCCCGACAGGTCGAGATGCATCCCGAACACGCTGACACTCGCCCCGGCAATGCCCAATGTCGCCGTCACCACCCCGCGCGGCTCAAGGCAGGGGATGTGGATGATGTCGTGGCTCTCTACCGTGATCCCGCGCTTTGCGAGGATCGCGTTGCCGTGCCAGCCCATCGAATCGTGCTGCACGTCGAGCGGCACGGGGACGTAGTCGGAGTGCCCCTCGATCAGAAAGCGCGGGAGCACAGAGGCGCGGGTGCCGAACCGCAGGTCCGACTCTTGCAGGCAGACGATATCGGCATCCAGCTCGGCCAGCACCTTGAGGATGCGCGCCGGATCGCGCTTGCGGTCGGTGCCGACACCCTTGTGGATGTTGTAGCTGGCGACCTTGAAGCTGCGCGCCATCCCCGGGGGTCTAGCCCGCCGCCAGCAGGCTGGCGTTGCCGCCCGCGGCCGTCGTGTCGATGGTCACCACCCGCTCGGTCGCGAAGCGCGCGAGGTAGTGGGGGCCGCCCGCTTTGGGCCCGGTGCCCGACAGGCCCTCGCCGCCGAACGGCTGGCTGCCCACCACCGCGCCGATCTGGTTGCGATTGACGTAGAAATTCCCGACCTTGGCGTGCGCCTGCACGAACCGCCGCGTCTCGGCAATGCGGCTGTGGAGGCCCAGCGTGAGGCCGTAGCCGGTAGCATTGATGTCGGCGACGACCTTGCCGAGCTCGCCCGACTTGAAGCGCACGACGTGGAGGACCGGGCCGAAGTTCTCCTTCGACAGATCGGCGATGCCGGCGATTGCGATGATCGTCGGCGCGACAAAATGCCCCTTGGCGGGGGTCTCGGGCAGGCGCTCAACCTTCAGCCCGCGGGCAATGCAATCAGCGACATGCGCTTCAAGCGCAGCCTTGGCCTCTGCATCGATCACCGGGCCGACATCGGTGGTGAGGTCCTGCGGATCGCCGACGGTCAGCGCCGCAAAGCCGCCGCGGATCATCGCCAGCACGGGATCGGCAATGTCCTCCTGAACATACAGCACCCGCAGCGCCGAGCACCGCTGGCCGGCGCTCTGGAAGGCGCTGCCGAGCACGTCGCGCACCACCTGTTCGGGGAGCGCGGACGAATCCACGATCATCGCATTCTGCCCGCCGGTCTCGGCGATCAGCGTCGCGATCGGCCCGTCGCGGTTCGCCAGCGCGCGGTTGATGACGCGCGCGGTGTCGGTCGAGCCGGTGAAAGCCACACCCGCGAGGCGCGGGTCGGCGGTTACAGCCGCGCCGACCTCGCCTGCGCCAGGGAGCAGTTGTAGCGCCTCGGGCGGGATGCCGGCCTGGTGGCACAGCTTGACCGCCAGCGCCGCGATCAGCGGGGTCTGTTCGGCGGGCTTGGCGATCACCGAATTGCCCGCCGCCAGCGCGGCGGACGCCATGCCGATGAAGATCGCCAGCGGGAAGTTCCACGGGCTAATCGTTGCAAAGACCCCGCGACCGTGGAGCATCAGGCTGTTCTCCTCGCCCGTCGGTCCCGGCAGGATCGTGGGCGCAGCAAACTGCCGCCGCGCTTCTGCCGCGTAGTAGCGCAGGAAGTCGGTCGCCTCGCGCAGTTCAAGCACGGAATCGAGCAGCGTCTTGCCCGCCTCGCGCTGGCACAGGCTTAGGAACTCGGGGGTATGCGCCTCGAACAGGTCGGCGGTTTCTTCGAGCAGCAGCGCGCGCGCATCGCCGCCCAGCGCGTCCCAGCCGGGCTGGATTGCGGCAGCGCGGGCGAAAGCGGCGTCCACTTCTGCAGGCGTGGCGTCGCGGCGGGTGCCGACAACCTGCGAAGGGTCGTGCGGCGCGGTGACTTTCACGATTGCGCCCGAGGTCGCTGCCGGGAAGGTGGGTTCGGCGCGCCACTGGACAGCTTCGAGCGTCTTTAGGCGGTCCATCAGCGGCCCGCGCACCAGCGGATCGGACAGATCGATCCCGGCGCTGTTCTTGCGGCGACCGAAAATGTCGGCAGGCAGCGGGATCGCCGGATTGCGGCGCGGGGCAAGCGCGGCCAGCTCCGCCACCGGATCGCCGACCAGTTCTTCGGCGGGAATGTCGGCATCGCCCATGCGGTTGACGAAGCTGGTGTTCGCGCCGTTTTCAAGCAGACGGCGTACCAGATAGGCGAGCAGCTCCTTGTGCCCGCCCACCGGCGCATAGATACGGACCGGAGTGCGCTGGTTGCCCTCAAGCGCGTGGAGCGCGTCGTAGACCTCCTCGCCCATGCCGTGCAGGCGTTGAAATTCAAAAGCCTTTTGTTGGCCTACCGCTTCGCTACTTGAGGCCAGATGCTTGATCGCGCCGATCGTATAGGCATTGTGCGTGGCAAACGCCGGCCGGATCACGTCGGCGTGCTCGAAAAGCTGCGCGGCACACGCGAGGTAGCTGACATCGGTCGCAACCTTGCGAGTGAACACCGGGTAATCGGAATAGCCGCCAACCTGCGCAAGCTTCACCTCGCTGTCCCAGTAAGCGCCCTTGACCAATCGCACGAACAGGCGGCGCCCGTGCCGCCGCGCGAGCTTGCCTGCCCAGTCGCACGTCGCAACGCCCCGCTTCTGGTAGGCCTGGATGGCGAGGCCGAAGCCGTCCCAGCGGCTGCCGTCGGGGCGGCGGAACAGCGCGTCGTCGGCGACCAGTTCCTCGATAACGTCCATGCTGAGTTCGAGCCGCTCGGCTTCTTCTGCATCGATGGTGAAGTGGATGTCGGCATCGCGCGCGCGCACCGCCAGCGCTTTCACTATCGGCACCATCGCTGCGCGGGCCTCGGCGGCGTTGAAGAACGTGTATTTGGGATGCAGCGCCGACAGCTTTACCGAAATGCCCGGCGATCCTGCGAACCCCGCCCCGGCCTCGCGCGCCAGCCGTTCAAGCGCGGCTTCGTAGCTGAGCCGATACTTCTCGGCATCGGCAAAGGTCATCGCCGCTTCGCCGAGCATGTCGAAGCTATGGGTGATCCCCCGCGCGCGTTCGGGCGCGGCGCGCTTCAGCGCCTCGTCGATAGTGCGGCCGAACACGAACTGCCCGCCCAGGATTTTCATCGCCTGGCCTGTGGCCGTGCGGATCACCGGCTCGCCCAGCCGGTTCATGGCCCGCTTGAAGGCCGAGCCCAGCCCCTTGTGCCGTGCCTCGGGCGGATCGAGCACTTCGCCGGTCAGCATCAGCGAAAAGGTCGCCGCGTTGACGAAGGTCGAGCTGCTTTCGCCCAGGTGCTCGCCCCAGTCGATGCTGCCGATCTTGTCCTTGATGAGCGCATCGGCAGTCGCCGCATCGGGCACCCGCAGCAGCGCCTCGGCAAGGCACATCAGCGCGATGCCTTCCTCGGTATCCAAGCCGTATTGCTGAAGGAAAGCGTCGATCCCGCTCGCCTTTTTGCCGCGCGCTCCTTCGATCAGGTCAATCGCGAGCCGTGCCGCGCCCTGGTGCACCCGCGCGGCAGGGGCGGCCGGTTCAAGCCGTTCAGCGATGCAGGCTTCCTCGTCCTGCCGATAGGCGCGGCGCAGGTCGGCGCGGTCAATCCCAGAGACGGGTATGGCGGCGGGGGAGTGGTCGGCCATCTGGTTTCACCTGAAACGATTCGAAGGGTAAAGCGGCCCTCTGAACGCCATGAGGCTGCGCTTCAAGCGCGGGTTTTGCAACGGCTCTGCTTGATCGGTCCGGCCCACGCGGTTAGCCTTGCGGCGGGATCAACAGGGGCCTTACACGATCATGCGGATGTTCTGCTTTCACTGCCGCGACGGAGAGGACGGCGGGCGCCTGCGCGCGATTCACCGCCCCGCGCATCTCGACTTCATCGACGCCAATGCCGAGCATTTCGTGATCGTCGGCCCGTTAAAGCGCGCCGACGGCCTGATCATCGGATCATTGCTGATCGTGAAGGCCGCAAACGAGGCCGCCGCGCGCACGATCCTTGCAGGCGATCCCTACCTCACCGGCGGGGTGTGGCAGCTGATCCGGGTCGACGAGTTCACGCCGCTGCTGGGGGACTGGGCCTAGGTTCAGGCCCCAGTCTCAGGCCCCGGTCTCAGGCGAGCGCGACTTCCGGGTTCTCGGCCGCGTGCGCCTTGTTCCAACGCACCGATGACCAGAACGACAGCCCGATCAGCACCGCGCCGATCAGCCCGGTGATCACTTCGGAAATATGCGCGAAGGTGTTGAGGTACATGATCACCGCCAGCGCGATGATCGCGTAAAAGGCGCCGTGTTCGAGATAGCGGTATTCCGACATCGTGCCCTTGTTGACGAGGAAGATCGTCATTGACCGCACGAACATCGCCCCGATGCCGAGCCCGATGGCGATGATGATGAGGTTGTTGGTCAGCGCAAAGGCGCCGATCACACCGTCGAACGAGAAGCTCGCGTCGAGCACTTCGAGATAGAGGAACGCGCCAAAGCCCGCCTTGGCAACATCGCCGGTGGACGGCGTGGGCGGTTCAAGCAGGTGGTTGACGATCTCGACCGCGAGATAGGTGAGCAGGCCCGCGATCGCAGCGATCAGGAAGGTGTGGGCATCGGCAGGCGCAAGCATCGTCGAAGTCGCCCAGGTGCCTGCCAGAACCACGCCAATCGCGATCGCCTCGATATCGGCGACCTTTGCCAGCGGGCGCTCGATCGCCTCGATCCAGTTCACGTCCTTTTCGGCATCGAAGAAGTACTTCAGCCCGACCATCCCGAGGAAGGCCCCGCCAAAGCCCATCAGACCGATGTGTGCGTCGCTGACGATGGCCTGATACCTGACCGGCTCGTTGAGCGCGAGCTTGATCGCCTCGATGGGGCCGAGGGAAGCTGCGACCATCACGATCAGCAGCGGGAAGACGATCCGCATCCCGAACACCGCGATGACGATCCCCCAGGTCAGGAAGCGGTGCTGCCAGACCGGGTCCATGTCCTTGAGGATGGAAGCGTTGACCGCGGCATTGTCGAAGGACAGCGAGATTTCAAGCACCGCGAGCACGGCGCAGATCCACACAATCGACAGCACGCCGTTGAAGGTGCCGGTCATCTCCCAGCCATACCAGCCGCCGACAACGAGCCCGGCCAAAGTGAAAAGCAGCGATCCGCCGAAATGCTTGAACATCGATATTCCTGTCTGTGTGTCCGGGCGGTCTTAGTGCGGCTTGGCTCGGCGATCTAGATGCCGAAGCTGCCCTTCAGCCCGTCGATGACATATTGCGCCGCAAGCGCGGCCAATAGCACGCCCAGCAGCCGGGTGATAACCGCCTCGACCTTGTCGCCGAGCAGCCGGATCAGCGGACCTGCCGCGACCAGCGCTGCAGCGGTGATTGCCAGCACCGCGCTGAGCGCGGCGAGCACCTGGCTCATCTCGGCCCAGCCCTCGGCCTCGTTCATCAGCAGCATTACTGCCGCGATTGCGCCGGGCCCTGCCAGCATCGGCATCGCCATCGGGAAGACCGAGACGTCTTCGATCTCCGGGCCCGGACCACTTTGCGCGGTGATCTTCTCGGCGCGCTCCTCGCGGCGCTGGGTGCGCTTTTCGAAGACCATGTCGAAGGCGATGAAGAACAGCATCAGCCCGCCTGCGATGCGGAAAGAATCCAGATCGATATGCAGCGCACCCAGCAGTTCCTGCCCGAACAGCGCAAAGCCCAGCAGGATCGCTCCGGCTATTGCGGTTGCGCGCAGGGCCATGCTGCGCGCCTGCGCGGTGGTCGCGCCCTTCGTCAGCCCGGCATAGATCGGCGCGCACCCCGGCGGGTCGATCACCACGAACAGCGTGACGAAGGCGGAAATGAAGAGTTCGGTCAGCACCATCGGCCTGCGCCCCTCACATCAATTGATAGTCGGCACAAGGCTTTGTTCGATCGCGGTGACCCAGCGGCCCTCGTAGAAATAGTCCGCCGCAAAGGTGCGCGTGCCGTCGGCCTTGTGCGCCCAGCGCCAGCGCATGGTGCCATCGCGCGAAAGGGTCGCGCCCTCTTTGCCCTCGGCGCCCTCGGCCAGCGCGACCGCCAATGCAGGAGGGGGCGGGATCGGCGCGCCGCCGCGCGGGCAGCTGGCGATCAGGCCCTGCACCAGATCGAGCGCGGTGACGATGATATCGCCCTCCTCGGCCCGCTGCCTGGGCGGCGGCTGCGGCACATCATCGCCCCCGACATCGAAGACGTAGCGATACTCACCGTCCGCCTGCCGCTCCCAGACAGTGACGAAATTGCCGACCTTGCCATCGGGATCGCGCAAGCGGCCCTTGCTGACCGCGAGCGCGCCGTCGCAGCTCATCACGACGACGCGCGGCGCCCATTGGACAGCGGCGGGCGGATCGGTCTGGGTCGCGAGCCACGGCAATATCGCAAAGGGACCATTGTCGCCGTGGAGCAGCGCGCCCGGTGTGGCAAATTCGCGGAAGGCGGTCCACTGCCCGCGCGTCCGTGCCGCGCGCGAGAAGGCAAGCTCGGCGGCAACGATGGTGCTCGGCTGCGCGGCTCCGGGGGCGCCGGCGAGCGCGCGGTCGATGACCTTGGCGGGGAGGCGCGGCGGCCCGCCCCCTCCGGCGCAGGCAGTGAGCACGAGGGTGCTAGCGGCAAAAAGCGCGGTTGAAAGGATGCGCATATGGGCCTCCGATAAGGGGACGTGTCTCCTGCCCGTCTGGCGCAAACGCGCCCCTCCGACAAGCAATCACGCCGCCGCGAGCCCCGGCAGATCGACCAGCGCAGCGCGGCACTCGGCATCCGCCAGCGCGGCAACCACCGAGAAGGCGACGAAGCGCGGCTCGCCAAGCTGCGCGACGAGCGCGGCGGCCTCGGGATCGGTAATCGCGGTGTGCTCGAAGGGAATGCGCCGGGCATAGGCAACGGCAAGGCGCGTGCGCTCGTCAAGCGCGGTGTCGTCGATCGGGTCGGCGTCCATGCCGTGCACTGCGGCGATCGCCTGCCGGACCAGCGCCACCAGCCGCGCATCGAGCGCGCTCTCGGCCTTGGCGCGGAAATTGGCGTAATGCTCGGCCAGCACCGGGTCGCCGGCGAGGGCTGCGAAAACCGGGCCACCTGCCCCTTGGCCGCTCATTCTGCCGCCTCCAGCACGGCAGGCGTCGGCACTACGGTGCGGTCCATCACCTCCGGCTCCAACCCCATCGTGATCAGCACCTTGGCGAGCGCGAGGAACAGCGTCACGCCCAGACCCAGTTCGGCGATCTGCGCGGGGGTGAGGTGCTTTTGCAGCGCCGCGCGGGCATCGCCAGTGAGCAATTGTGGATCGTGGATCAGCGCATCGGTGAACACCAGCACAGCCTTCTCGGTATCGGTGAGCTTCGCGCTGGCCTGGTAGCTATCGGTGATGTCGTCCACCACCTCCTCGCCCAAGCCTTCAGCCACCGCCTTGTCGAACCGCACGTTGCGGCAGAACCCGCATTGCGTGACCCGCGCATTGCGCATCCGTGCGACTTCTTTGATACGCGCGGCCAGCACATCGGAGCCCCAGAAGCGGCCGTAGAGCGCAAAAAAGCTCTCCGCGATTTCCGGCTGGTGGGCGAGCACGCTGCCGAAATGCGCCGGCTCTCCGGGGATCGCCGAGGATACGCGGGGGTTGGTCGACATGAGGCCTCTCCTTTGCGCGGCAGGATAACAGGGGGCGGGGCTACGCCACCCTCGCCATTTTCGCAGGGGGCAGCAGCGGGGCCGCATGGCAGGTTGGGACAAACAAGGGAGGCAAGGCAATGGCAGGCGAAGCACAGCGCGTGATCGAGGAATTCTGGCGCATCCAGGACGAGGGTGACTACACCAAGCTTGCCCCGCTATTTGCCGAGGACGCCCTTCTGGAAGACCCGATCTGGGGCCGCTACGAAGGGCGCGAGGCGATCCTCGGGTTTATGACCACGATGGTCGCAGAGATGGAGGAGCGCAAGATCCGCTTCACCGTCGAGGAGATCTGCGGGGACGATCACGCGGTGTGGGCGCGCTGGACGATGCACGCCCAAGGCGCCCCGTCGCGCGGCGGGGTCGGCATCTACAAGGTGAGCGGGGGCAAGATGACCTATTACCGCGATTATATGGATCCGCCGGCGCAGTAGGCTACATCGCCCGGTATGCCGGGTGCCCGCTGGCGATGATCTGCAACACCGGCAGCGGGAAATCGGGGTTGGGTTCGTTGCCCGGCTGGGCGTCTAGCGGCGCTTTCCAGTCCATGATGTATTGCCGCTGCGCGATCCGCCACTCCTCGCCGCGCTTTTCGAACACGTCGAGATAGCGTCCGCCGTACAATCCGCCCGACCATGAGCTATCCTCCTGCTGCCGGATGCCGGTCGCCATGCCGTAGCATTCGACCTGCGCGCGGCCCTCGGAATCAAACCGGATCGACGGGGCGGAAAGAAAATGCCAACGGCGCTGGCTGCTGCGCTCGATGGCCATCACCACCGGCACAAAATCGGCGGCGCTGCCGGTAAAGAAGCCGTAGTCGATATGCGCATCGGGCCAGAAGCAGCCCGCCTGCCCCTCGTTGTCGAGCCAGTCCAAGGTGCGCGAATAGCGTTGCAGCACATCTGCAATCGCCTGCCGGTCGAGCAGCTCCTGCACACGGCTCTCCAAGCTCATGCCAGGCCGCTCCACCATGCCGGGATCGCCAGCGGGAAGCGTTCCTGCGCGGTGCGCATCGCCTCGCTCGCGTCATCCACCAACGCCGGATCAGTCGTCGGCGGCAGGCCTCCGCCTGCCCCATCCACGGGGTCGATGTATTCAAGTCTTATTCCCGCTAGCACGTCGGCAAAGTCGTGGCCCTCGTGGTGGTCGGACATCTGGTGGTGATAGAAGGCCCACTTGTCCTTGAAACTGAGCAGGCAGTAGTAATTCAGCGGCTCCTGCCCCTTCCAGTATTCGTAGCGCAGCACGCCCTCCTCGGTCCCGAAGGTCTCGGCGACCATGTCGTGCATGATCCCCTCCCATTTGGCCTCCTTGCCGGGCTTGATCTGGATATGGGCGAGCAGAGTGGTCATCAAAGCACCTTTCGGTTCAGGCGGGTGTGAGGGTGAGCAGCAGCCGGTGCATCCCGAGCATAATGCCCCCTTGGTGGCTAAAGTCGTTTCCGGCTGCGTGTTCCAGGTCGGCAAAGGCATCGCACAGGGCGTCCCACGCGATCATCTGTTCCAGCCGCGAGATGTTCGATCCCGGGCACGAGCGCGGCCCTTGGCTAAAAGCGAGGTGGCGGCTCGCGGCCTTGCGGTCGAGCTTCAGGTCGAGCGGGTCGCCAAACTCGCCTGCGTCGATATTGGCCGCCGCCCAGCGCAGGTGGAGCATCGATCCGGCGGGCACGCAGACGCCCTGAAACACCTCGTTCCGGGCGCAGATACGAGTCGAAAGGCCCTGCGTGGGTGAGCGCAGCCGCATGCCTTCTTCGATGAAGGTGCGAATGCCTGCGCGGTCGCCCCGCAGACGCGCGAACATCCCGGGCCGCTCGCACAGCAACCCTGCCTGTTCGGCGATGGCATATTGGGTGGTCTCCAGCCCGCCGATCACCATCGCATAGACCACGCCATTGATCTCGTCGTCGGTGAGCTTGCGGCCCAGCGGCTGGTAATCGACCTGCGTCAGAAAGCTGACCATGTCGTCCTGCGGATCGGCGCGCTTCTCGCGCGTTTTGTCCGCCACATATTCCTTCATGCCCGCCAGCAGCCGGAACTTTACGGCGGACTGTTCGGGCGCAAGGATGTTCTTGTGCGTGGTCCCGATCACATAGGACATGACCTGCGCGTTGCCCCATTGCTCCAGCCGGGGAATGTCTTCGTGCGGAAAGCCGAGCACGTCGGCCATCACGCGCTGGGGCAGGGGCCGCGCAAAGTCGGCGACAAAGTCGACCGGCTCGCCGCGCCGGGCCTTGGCGAGCAGCCCGGCAATCAGGTCGTTCACATGGCCCGCGATCATCCCGGCATGGCGCGTGCAGCCCGGCCCCACCCACGGATCGGTCAGTTCCTTGCGATGCGCGCGCCACATTTCGGGATCGGGCCGCAGCGAGACGATCGATGCGACCATCGCGTCGATATCGGGGATATGGGTCGGCATCTCGCCCGATTGCTGGATATGCGCGACCAGCAGCGAGAGCGTCGGCGGGAAGCGCTCCCAGTCCTTCACCACGCGGGCGATGTCCGCGTATTTGGTGAGGACGAAAGCGTCGGTGCCGGGGGTCAGGCCCTCGCCGGGAAGGCGCTGGACCGGGGCCTCGGCATGGAGGATCGCGTAAGCTGCGTACCAGTGCTCCTGCGCGCCGGGGGCGAACAGGTCGACCTCTTCAAGCGTGCGCGGTGGCTGCGCCTGCAAATCCGCCTCTCGCAATTCCGCCTCTCGCAATTCCGCCTCTCCCCCTGCGGCGCGCTTCGCCAAGTTAGCGAATCCGCCAATTGCTGATGCGGGACTTGTCCCCCAGCCTCGCGCCTACGGAAACGGGCTATTTTGGTAAGGCCTGAGGGGAAAGCACCGATGAGCCGCCCAAAAAGTCGAATCGCCAAATTGGCACCCCAGGATTGGGACGAACGCCTCGTCAAGGCGATCCAGCCCGATAACCTGACCGATCTCGAACAGGGCCTCACCCGCTACTTTGCACATTGTCCGGAGCAGGCGCTGGGCCTGATGGGCTTTGGCGGGGCTTTGAAGCGGGGCCGCACCCTGCCCGAACGGCTGGTGGAGCTGGTGCGGCTGCGCGTCGCCTTCTTCAACCAGTGCCGCAGCTGCATGGCGATCCGCTATTCCGACGCGGTAGCCGACGGTGTGACCGAGGGGCTGGTGTGCTCGTTGGAACGCCCGCAGGAGGCAGACAGCCTCTCCGCAGCCGAAAAAGCCGCGCTCCGTTACGGCGAGCTGATGGCGACCGACCACTTGGCCATCGACGATGCGATATACGCAGAATTGCGCCAGCATTTCAGCGAGGCGCAGATCGTCGAACTGGGCATGACGGTCGCCTTCTTCGTCGGTTTCGGCAGGCTTGCTGCCACCTGGCACATGGTCGAGGAGCTGCCCGAGGCATTCCAGACCGCCGCGACAATCGCCCCGTGGGGCGCCGACAAGATCGAGGTTCGCTGATGAATTCGCAGACGTCCGGGACCCCGGCCATCAACCTGTTCGACCCGCAGCTCCAGCAGTGCCCCTACGACGCCTACAAGCAGTTGCGCAACGAGGCGCCGGTCTACAACATTCCCGGCACGCAGATCTACGTCATCAGCCGCTATGACCACGTGCGCGAGGTGCTGATGGACCCAGGCCGCTTCCCCTCCACCGCCGCCAACGAGCTGATGCGCGCCAGCCCCACCGACATGGAGCGCGGGCGCAAGGTCGCCGAGCGCTTCAAGGAAAAGGGCTGGCTCCCGTCAGCTACCCTCGCCGGACGCGATGATCCGAACCACAAGCAAATGCGCGCGATGTTCAACGAGGCCTTCAAGCCCAGCCGCATCAAGCAAATCGACCCGCGTGTCGAAACCCTCGCCTACGAGCTGATCGACGCATTTCAGGGTGACGGCCACTGCGACTGGGTGCGCCAGTTCTGCGTGCCGCTGCCGCTGTTCATCATCGGCGAGCAGATGGGCGCCCAGCGCGAGGACATGTGGCGCATCAAGGGCTGGACCGACGCCTTCTTCCACCGCATCTCGCTGATGCTGCCCGAAGGCAGGCACCTCGAAATGGTCGACCGCGAGATCGAGGCGCAGCACTATTTCCAGCCGATCTTCGAGCGCCTTCGCAAACATCCCGATGGCAGCCTCATCAGCGTGCTGGTCAACACCGTGATCGACGGCTGGGGCCGGCCGCTCAACGACAACGAGCTCCACGCCGAGATGATGGCCGACACCTTCGTGGGCGGCAGCGAGACCACTACCAACGCGCTGGCGGCAGGGATGAAGCTGCTGATCGAGAACAAGGACGTGTGGGCCAAATTGAAGGCCGATCCCGATCGCTACATGCGCACCTTTGTCGAAGAAGTGCTCAGGCTAGAAAGCCCGGTGCAGTCGCTGATGCGCTTCACCCACAAGGACGTTGAACTGGACGGGGTGACCATCCCCGCAGGCTCGGTGATCAACGTGCGTTACGGGGCGGCCAACCGCGACGAGCGTGCTTTCGAATGTCCCGAAAAGCTCGACCTGGAGCGGCCCCGTGCAGGCGCGCACATGGCCTTCGGGTCGGGCACGCACCATTGTCTGGGCGCCCCGCTGGCCCGCCGCGAGCTCACCTGGGGCTTTCAGGCGGTGGTCGACCGCTTCGAGGATATGTGGTTTGCAGAAGGGAAGAACGACTTTGCATACCACCCGCACTTCCTGCTGCGCAGCCTCAAGCAGCTCCACATCGAGTTCGAGGTAAAGAAGCGCTAGCCGTTGGCCAAGGCCGCAGTGCGCCCCGCGATATAGCCGAAGGTCAGCGCTGGTCCGAGCGTCCCGCCAGCGCCCGCGTAAATCCCGCCGGTCGGGCAGGCGATGGCATTGCCCGCGCCGAGCAGACCGGGGATCGGCGCGCCGTCGTGGCCCAGGATGCGCGCCTGTCCGTCGGTGCGCGGGCCCCCGTTTGTGCCCAGCAGGCCTGCGGCGATCTCCACCGCGTAGAACGGCGCCTCACGGACCGCGCCCAGCGTCACCGCCGCGCCCGCGCGGCTGCGATCACCGTAGAAGTGGTCATAGGCGCTCGTCCCGCGTCCGAAGTCGGGATCCTGGCCTGCATCGGCATGGACATTGAACCGTGCGACCGTCTCGGTAAGGGCCGCGCCGCTAAGGCCGATCCGCTCCGCCAACCCTTCGAGCGTATCTGAGCGCATTACCCAATCGGGCATCGGCTGGCCGGGCTGGCGCGTGCCCAAGGGGTAGCGCGCGGCATATTGCGCGTCGAAGATGAGGTAGGCGGGGAGGTTGCGGTAGTCATATGTCGCCGGATCGAACTGGTGGAAGGCGCCGCCCAAGGCCGAGTAATTCGCCGCCTCGTTGCAGAAGCGCTTGCCCGAGCGGTTGACCATGATCCCATGCGGCACGGTGCGTTCGATCAGGATGATCTGCGCGCGGCTCTCGCCGCTGGCCCACGGTGCGTCGGGCGTCACCAGCGTCGGCGCCCACCATGCGCTCGTCATGTTGCCCAGCTTCGCGCCCGCCGCCATCGCCAGCTTTAACCCGTCGCCCTTGCCGGTCGGCGGGCTGGCAGGCGCAGTGACCGGCCCGCGCAGGAAAGTCTGGCGCAGTTCGGTATCCCACTCGAAGCCGCCGGTGGTGATGATCACGCCGCGCCTTGCCGTCATCGCGAAAGCCCCGCCATCGCGCGTGCCTTCGATCCCGGTGATGCGCTCGCCGTCCTTCACCAGCCGCCGCGTCTCCACGCCCAGCACCGGCGTAATCCCGCGCGCCAGACACGCCTTGAGCAAGCGCGCCACCATCGCCTGCCCGAACCCGCATTGCCGCAGCCCCATCCTTTGCCCGAGCACCTCCATCGGCGGCATCGCGCTCGCCCCGCCCAAGGGCGTCTCGCGCAACATCAGCGGCTTGGGCTCCTCGATGGCGTAGATGCGCTCGGCCCATTCGCCAAGCTCACCCAGCGCAAACAGGTCATGGTCGAGCGCGCGGCCGCCCTCGGGCTTGGCGCCGGGGCGATCGAGATAATAGTCGGGATAGCCGGGCAGCACCGCGACCTTCAGCGCTGCGATCCCTTCGAGGAAAGCGAGCGCCTCTGGCCCCTTGTCGACGAAGGCTTCCAATGTCTCGTCGACCAGATCGCCGTGATCCAGGCTATGGAAATAGGCGAGCGCCTCCTCGCGGCTGTCGGCCATTCCGGCAGCGCGCATCCACGGGTTGCCTGCGACCCAGATCACCCCGCCCGAGATCGCCGAGGTGCCGCCGACGCGCGTGCCCCGCTCGATCAGCGCGACGCTGGCGCCTGCTTCGTGTGCGGCGAGCGCGGCGGTCATGCCGGCCGCGCCGGATCCGAGGATGATGACGTCGACTGGTTCCATACAGGGCCATAAGCGCGCAGGGCCTGCGGCACGGCAACCCGTCATTTTGGCAAGGTGCGCCAGGCAACGCGGCCCGCTACCCAGCCATGCAAAGGAGAGATTTATGAAACGAGCCGATAAGCTTGAGGGCAAAATCGCCGCGATCACCGGCGGCACGGCGGGCATGGGGCGCGGCATTGCCGAGGCCTTCCTCGAAGAGGGCGGCAAGGTCGCGCTGTTCGCGCGCAATGCCGAAAAAGGCGCCAAGGTGCTGGAAGAACTCGGAGCCAAAGGTTTTGGGCCCGACAGCGCGATCTTCATCGCGGGTGACGTGATGAACCAGTCCGATCTCGAAGGCTTCATCGATCAGGTGATCGCGCATTTCGGCACGCTCGACATTCTGGTGAACAACGCGGGCGGCGCGGGCGATTTGCAGCCGCTGGTCAACCTGTCGGACCACGCCTTCGACGAGGCGATGAAGTGGAACGTCTATTCGACCTTCTGGGCCACACGGCGCGCGCTGCCGACCATGCTGGCCAAGGGCGATGGGCGGATCATCAACATCTCGTCGATGGAAGGCAAGCACGGGAAAGCCGTGCTAACGGCTTACAGCGCTGCCAAGCACGCGGTGAACGGCCTGACCAAAAGCCTCGCGCGCGAAGTCGGCGCGCAGGGCGTGACGGTGAACGCGATCTGCCCCGGCATCGTGATCACCGACATCATCCGCAACAACGGCCCCGCGACCGCCAAGGCGATGGGCATGGAATTGGACGAGATGATCGCGCTGTTCGCCGCCGAAGCGGCGATCAAGCGGCCGAACACGGTCGAGGAAGTCGCCGCTGTAGCGGTGCTGCTGGCAAGCAAGGCCGGGGCCGGGATCACCGGCGCGCAGATCAGTGTGGATGGCGGGACGGCGCAATATTGACCGTTTTTAGAAGGGTGCCAGCGCTCTCCAGACCCCCTCTAGACCCCTGTTAGACCCCTGTTAGACCCCTTGTTGGCGGCGTTTAGACCCCGTCCAAAGGGATGACATCGGGGATGTTTCACGTGAAACATCCCCGATCGCAGTTTATGACTGCAACTTCGCCATCGCCGCCCCGACCGCTGCAGCAACATCCCCGGCTTGCGGATTGCCGCGCATGACAAGGCCGCCGTTGGGCTGGATATTGGCTCCGGTGACAAACGCCTGATCGGTGCTCAGCCACAGGCAGGCATGGGCGACATCCTCGACCGTGTTGAGCCTTCCGAGCGGGTAGCGCGGCAGGAAAGCGTCGGTCAGGCCGGGCACCTGGAAGCTCTGGTGGGTCATCGGGCTGTCGGTGAAAGCGGGCGAAACAGTGTTGGCCTTGATGCCCAAGTGCCCGTAATCATTGGCAACACACTCGATCAACGCCTCGCTGCCGCGCTTGGTGCCGATGTAGGCGGCGTGGTTGGTGATGATTGCTTTGGTGGTCGCAGACGACAGGCTGATCAGCGATCCGCCGGTCGGGGCCTGCGCGCTCATCACCCGCACGAAGGCCTGGAGGAAGTGGTGCACGCCTTTGAATTGCAGGGCAATTATCTGGTCTAGCTGCTCCTCGGTGATCTCCTCCATGCTGGCGAGCAGGCCCCAGCCGGTGGTGTTGATGGCGATGTCGACCCGCCCAAAAGTGCCCGCCGCCTTGTCGGCCATGGCATTGACCTCGGCGCGGCTGGTGATGTCGCACAATGCGTATTCGCCAGCGATTTCAGATGCTAGCGCGGCGAGCGGGGCTTCCTTGCGGCCCGCCACCATGACCTTTGCGCCCTGGGCTGCGAACAGGCGGGCGATGGTCTGACCCATGTTGCCCTCCGACGCCGCCCCCAGAATGACCGCGGTCTTGCCTTGCAATTGTCCCATCAGATGTCTCCTCTCCGCTAGCCGAGTAACACGGGCGGGCCTGTGCTCACCCTTGCCAAAAGTGGGCATTGTCCGCGGCGCCCCTCGGGGCCGATAGCCGCTGCCAACACAAGGGAGAGCGACACGATGTTTACAGGGCCCCTCGAAGATCGCGTGGCGATCCAGGAGTTGAACGGTATCTATGCCGACGGTGTGGTGCGGATCGATGCCGCAACATGGGGCAGCGTGTGGGCGGCAGATGCCGACTGGGACCTGATGGGGCACCAGACCAAGGGCAAGGAGGCGATCGTTGCCTTCTGGAATGGCGCGATGAGCGGGCTTGAGGCGGTCAGCTTCCACTGCGTGCCGTGCATGATCGAAGTCACGGGAAACACGGCAAAATCCCGCGTACAAACGCAGGAAATCCTGAAGCCCAAGGAGGGCAAAGCACGCCACGTCGGCGGGCTGTACGAGGACGAGCTCACCAAGATCGGCGGGCAATGGCTGTTCACCAGCCGCAAGTTCAAAATCGTCGCCGAATTCGGCGCGGAGGGCTGATTACCATGGCAAAAATCCTGATTTCCGCGCAGATCGACCTCGATCCCGCCCAGCGCGAGGAAGCCCTGCGCTCCGCCCGCCCGCATATCGAGGCCGCGCTCGCCGAACAGGGCTGCATCCACTACGACTGGAGCGCCTGCTCCATGAACCCGGCCCGTGTGAATGTGTTCGAGGAGTGGGAAAGCGCAGAGGCGCTCGCCGCGCATTTCCTCGACCCTGCCTACACCGGGATGCGCGACCATATCGGCCAGTTCGGCATCGCGGGGGCGGTCAGCGCCAAATACCGGGTGGACGCGGAAGGCCCGGTCTATAACGACCAGGGCGTCGCCAGCGAGGCATTTGACTGAGACCCCTAGGCGCAATCCTCGCCGGCGGACAGGCACGGCGGTTCGGCAGCGACAAGGCGCAGGCGCTCTACGCGGGCGCGCGGCTGATTGACCGGGTTGCAGCGGCGCTGCTGGCCCAATGCGAAGCGCTGGTCGTCTGCGGCCGCGAGGAGCCGGGATTCGCCTGCATCCCCGACTGGCCCGAGGCGGGGCTAGGCCCATTGGGCGGCCTCGCCGCCGCGCTGCGCCACACGCAAGCGCAGGGTTTTACCCACGCGCTCTCCGCCGGGGTAGACGCACCCGACCTGCCGCATGATCTCGCCGCGACGTTGGCGGGAGAGGGCGCCGCTATCGTGGAAAAGCAGCCGGTTGTCGGGCTGTGGCCGGTTGCCGTCCTGCCTGAGCTCGAGGGATTCCTCGGCGACGGGGGCCGCTCCCTCTACCGCTTTGCCGACCATATCGGCGCGCGGCGGATCGAGCTTGCCCGCCCGTTGATGAACGTCAACCGGCCGGAGGACTTGCCCCCGGCCTGACCCCCGGACTTAGGCGTCAAAGCTTCAGCATCTGCTTCCCGCGGTTCAGGCCGCTGAACAGGCGCTGCAATGTCTGCGGCGCATTCTCGAAGCCGTGCTGAATGTCTTCCTGATACTTGAGGCTGCCGTCCGTGACGAAGCCTTCGAGCCGCTTGCGGATGGTCGGGAATTCGCTCGCCCAGTCGAGGACAATGAAGCCCGCCATCGTGCCG
>JBBRUU010000047.1:0-18551 GCA_038247515.1 Sphingomonadales bacterium | reverse complement strand
GAGGATGTCAGCTTCGACATCCCCGGCAACCCTCTCGAGCGCCACCCGACGTGGAAGCACGCCCAATGCCCGCAGTGCGGCGCAGCGGCGCGGCGTGAGACCGATACGCTCGACACGTTTGTGGACAGCTCGTTGTATTTCATGCGTTTTGCCAGCCAGCCCGCTGATCGCCCCTTTGACCCGGCAGAGGTCTCCAAGTGGCTGCCGGTGCAGCACTATAACTGCGGGTTCGAGCACGCGATTTTGCACCTGCTGTATGCCCGGTTCTGGACGCGGGCGCTGGCGCACATGGGCCAGATTGCGGTGCAGGAACCGTTCGCGGCGCTGTTCACGCAAGGGATGGTGACGCACGAGACCTATAGCCGGATCGACCCTGCGCGCGGCGCGCCGGTGTTCTTCGCGCCCGCAGAGGTCGACCGCACATCGAGCGGCGCGACCCTGCTCGCTGATCACGGCGTCGTTGCGGTCGGCCGCGTCATCAAAATGTCGAAGTCGAAGAAGAACGTCGTCGACCCCGATGCGATCATCGCCCGCCACGGCGCAGATGCGGTGCGGTGGTTCATGCTGTCCGATTCGCCGCCCGAACGCGATCTGCCGTGGTCGGACGCGGGGATCGAGGGCTGCGCGCGCTTCGTGCAGCGGTTGTGGCGGTTGTTTGCGGCCTATGATGCGGGCGCGGCGGGCCAGGACAAGGCGCTCGATCGCAAGACCCACCAGACCATCGCCGCAGTCGCCTCCGACATCGAGGCGCTGGGCTTCAACAAGGCGGTGGCGCGCATTTACGAGCTGACCGGCATGGCCGAGAAGGCCGCGCCTTCCGCCAGCCGTTCGGCTGCGATCCGCGCGCTGGTGCATCTCGCCGCTCCCATGATGCCGCACCTCGCCGAGGAAGCGTGGTCTGTGATGGGGGAGGGCCTTATCGCCGACGCCGCGTGGCCTCCCGTCGATCCTGTGCTGCTGGTCGATGACGAGGTGACCATTGCCATCCAGCATATGGGCAAGCTGCGCGACACTGTCACTGTGCCCAAGGGTGCGGGCAAGGACACGCTCGAGGCGCTGGCGTTGGCTTCAGCCAACCTCCAACGCTCGGTCGATGGCGCGGCGATCCGCAAAATCATTGTCGTGCCCGACCGATTGGTGAATATTGTCACCTGATGCGGATTCTGCCTGTTCTCGCGGCCTTGCTGGCCCTCACCGCCTGCGGCCTTTCGCCGATGTATACAGGCGGCAGCAGCGCAGGCGTTGCGCAGGGCCTCGCGGCGGTCGAGATCCCTGCGATTCAGGGGCGGGGCGGCTGGCTGGTCAAGAACGCGCTTGATGCGCGGCTCGGGATCGCCGGGCAGACGACCCCGCAATACCGCCTCGACGTGCGGCTCGACGATTCGCTCCAAGCCCTCGGCGTTCTCAACGACGATACCATCAGCCGCGAACGCCGCATCCTGCGCGCGCGCTACCAGCTCGTCGATATCGCCACCGGCGCGATCCTGCTCGATACGACCGCAGGCTCGGACGCGGGGATCGACGTGGTATCCTCCGAATACGCCACCATCGCCGCCGAGCAGAAGGCGCTTGAGAACCTCGCGCTCGAAGTCGCCGACCGGATGGCAACGCAGATTGCGCTGACGCTCCGGGCGCAGGGCGCATCGGCTGCCTCCAACCGCCCGTGAAGGCGACCCAGAAGGACTTCCTGCGCGGGTTTCCTTCAGGCGCGACCGCGTGCCGGATTTTCTTCTTTTGCGGACCTGACGAGGCAGGCGCCAGCGCCGCCGCCAACCGCCTTGCCGCCGCGCTCCCCGATGCAGGCGAGCGTGTCGAGCTGTCCGGCGCCGACCTGCGCCGCGATCCGGCTCTGCTCGGCGACGAGGCCCGCTCGACCTCGCTGTTCGGCGGCGAGCGTCACATCTGGGTGCGCGCCAGCGGCGATGATGCACAAGATGCCCTGCAATTCCTGATCGAGACAGCAGACGCCGGCGCAGGCCAAGCGGCCCCGGTGATCGTGGTCGCCACGTCTGCCACCGACAAGTCGCGCACCGCCAAGCTGCTGGAAAAGCGCAAGGACGCGCTGGTTGCAATGTTCCACCCGCCCGACCTGTCGTCGGTGGCGCAGGCGGTGCGGGGCATGGCGGATGCGGCAGGACTGCGGCTGGGCGGGGACCTTGCCGAACGCATCGCGCGCGGCGCGGGGCTCGACGTGCGGCTCGCCCAATCGGAGGTCACCAAGCTCGCGCTGTATTGCGATGCCGATCCGCAGTCCCCCAAGCCCGCCACCCCCGAAGACCACGCCGCGATCGGTGCAGCCACTGAGGAGGACGGCTTTGCGCCGCTGGTCAACGCTGTGCTCGGCGGCGAACTCGGTAAGCTGCACGGCGAGATCAGGCGGATGCGCGAACTCGGCCTCAACCCGGTCGGCGTCGCGCTCGCGCTTGAGCGGCGCGCGGCGCAGCTCGCCCAGATCGCGGCCAAGATCGGCACTTCGGCTCGCATCCAGTCGCTGGGGCAGGGCGAGAAGATGCAGCTCGGCATTTTCTTTCGCGAGGAACGCGTGATCATCCAGCAGTTTGAGCGCTGGATGCTCCCCGCAGGCCGCGGCAGCCGCGAGACCCGGCTCGACCGGCTGGTCCCGCGCCTCACCGAGCTGCACCGCACCCTGCTCGCCAACAGTCAGGCGGCAGAGTTGCTTTTGGCGCAGGAGCTGTCCGAAATCGGGCGGTATGCCGCAAGACGGCCCTGAATCGTGAAAGGTCATTCTCGCACACGCACAATTAGCCTTTCATGTGCTAACCGCCGGGGCTAGAGGCCGGTTGGTCGTGCGTTAGGGGAACTGGTTTCAATGAACCGCGTCACGCCGAAACTTCTTGAATCGGCACGTCATGAATCGGTCGAAGCGCGGCTTACGCCGTCGCTCGAACGCTGGCGGCTGCGCGTCTATGCGCTGAACCTCGTCGCCGACGGCGTGGTGCTTAACCTGTGCTTTGCGCTTGCGGCGCTGTTGTGGGAAGGCTGGTTCGGCGAACCGCGCGCGATGCTCGCCGCGCAGGCGATGCTGCCGCTGTTCTTCACCATCGCGCTCTATAACAACACCTATGGCGTCACCGCGCTTGGCAACTGGCTCTACGCGAGCCGCAATGCGCTGATCGCGCTTGGCCTTTCGGCGGCGCTGATCAACTTTCTCGGCTTTTACACCAAGTCCAACGAGGACTTCTCGCGCGCGGCAGTGACACTTGGCTTGCTGTTCACGGCCATAGGCCTCGTCACGCTGCGCCGGGTGATGGCGATGGTGATCCAGTATTGCTGGGGCGGACGGGTTACCAACCGGCTGGTGATCGACGATGGCGGCTCGGGTTTCTTCGATGACACCGCGGTTCGCATCACGGCGGCGGATTTCGGCCTCGATCCCGGCAGCCATGATCCCTTCATGCTCGATCGGCTCGGCAAGCTGCTGCGCAATCAGGACCAGGTGGTGATCAGCTGCCCGCGCGAACGCCGCGGCGACTGGGCGTTTCTGCTCAAGTCGGCCGGGGTTTACGGCGAGATCGTCAGCGAGCCCGCGCACGAGCTGGGCGCGCTGGGCGTGCATCGCTACGACAAGCTCGATCGCACCACGCTGGTTGTGGCCACCGGTCCGCTTGGCCTGCGCAACCGGATCATGAAGCGCGTCTTCGACCTTACGGTGGCAGGCGGCGCGCTGCTGGCGCTTTCGCCGGTGCTGATCGTGGTGGCGGTGCTGATCAAGTTGGAGGACGGCGGACCAGTGCTGTTCGTGCAGCGGCGGCTGGGGCGCGGCAATCAGTTCTTCGACATGTTCAAGTTCCGCTCGATGCAACAGGAGAAGCTCGACCATCACGGCGAGCAGTCGACCGCGCGCGACGACGACCGGATCACCCGCATGGGCGCCTTCATCCGCCGCACCAGCATCGACGAGCTGCCGCAGCTTCTCAACGTGTTTCAGGGCGACATGTCGATCGTCGGCCCGCGCCCGCATGCGCTGGGCTCACGCGCGAACGACAAGTATTTCTGGGAAGTCGACCGCATGTACTGGCAGCGCCACTGCCTCAAGCCGGGGCTGACGGGGCTGGCACAGGTGCGCGGCCACCGCGGCGCGACCGAGCTGGAGAAGGATCTCACCGACCGGTTGCAGTCCGATCTCGAATACATCGCAGGCTGGTCGCTGCGGCGCGACATCGGCATCGTGTTGCGCACCGTGCGGGTGCTGACGCACGAGAACGCGTACTAGTTCTTCTTGCCGTCCTGCGGGACCGAGAAGCTGCCCGTCACCCGGCCCCGGCCCGAGGGCGTCCCCGGAACTGCCGCGCTGCCGCCTGAAGCTGCGCCGTCGACTGTCGAGACCCCGCTGTCGAGGTCGATGGTGAGCCGCCCGCCATTCAGCGTGTCGGCCCCCCGGCGCAGGCGGACATTGCCGGCCATGGTGATAATCCGGCGGTTGAAGTCGTAGATCGCGTTGTCGCCGCTGGCGCGCTCCTCGCCGCGGGTGATGGTGACGCCGCCGGTGGCGGTGATTCGCTGGATCTCGAGGCTCCCGGCGTCGGAAAAGTTCACTAGCATCCGGTCGGACTGGAGGCGCAGGCCGGCCTGGTTGACGATCACCCCGCCGCTGAAGATCACGCGGTTGGCCTTGTCGTCGAGCACGAATTTGGCCGCGTCATAGGTCACCGGCGCACGCGAATCGTGGCGTGCGATGCCTTGGGCGGACAGGTTCATCCCTCCCGCCAGCGCGAGGGTAAGCACAAAGCCGCCGATCCCCCAGGCGATCGAGAGGGGGGCAAAGTGGACGAATGGGTTGCGGGTGTTGTTCATCACGGCATCCTCAGCTGGCCTGGAATCATGGTGAAGCGGGCATTGCCCTCAAGCGTGATGGTCCGCGCGGCGAGATCGGCGCTGAGGGTGTCGGCGGAGAAGGAGCCGGCCGGCACCTCCCCGGAAACGCCCGCATCGCCCTGCATGGTGCGCGCCTTCAAGTCGACCGAAACGCCGCTCGCGGTCATTGCATAGCCGTCGCTCGCGGTAAGGCGCACCGGGCCTGCGACCGCGACGGTATCCTTGTCGATGTCGTAAATCCCGCCCTCGGCGCTCAATTGCGCGGGGCCTTCGGCCAGCAGGATCTGCGCCACAAGGTCGCGCATCCGCACCAGTCCCTCGATGCCCGACCGCTGCACTGCCTCGCCCGCGAGCAGCGAGAAGGGGCGGCCCTGATTGTCGCGCCCGCGATACATCGCCTTGTCGACCGACAGGCGCTCGTCGATCTGCGCGACCTTGTTGCGGTCGAGCAGGAAGCTGACCTCGCCGCGGGGGGAAAGCGGTGTGATGATCATCAGTGCGGCGACCACACCCACGCCCATCGGCAGCGCTTTGGCAAGAAACCGCACCAGCCGGTCGTGCGACCCGCCGGGCGCGGCGAAGAACTGCCGCCGACTACGCAGCGCGCGTGCCTCATTGGTTTCGATGCTCTGCTCGGGGGCCATGATGTCGCTCGTGCCGCCTCAGTCCTTACATGTGGCTGAAGATGTCGCTCTCGGCCCAGCCAGCGGTGTCGAGAGCGGCCCGCGTCGGCAGGAAATCGAAGCACGCCTGCGCGATTGCCATGCGCCCCTCACGCTCGAGCCGCAGACTGAGTTCGCCCCGAAGGCGGTGGAGATAGCGCACGTCGCTCGCGGCGTAATCACGTTGCGCGTCCGACAGCACCGGCCCGCCCCAGTCGCTCGACTGCTGCTGTTTGGAGATGTTTTCGCCCAGCAGTTCCTCGACGAGGTTCTTGAGGCCGTGGCGGTCGGTATAGGTGCGGACCAGCTTGCTGGCGATCTTGGTGCAGAACACCGGTCCTGCCGTCACCCCGAGGTAATGCTGGATCGCGGCGAGATCGAAGCGCCCGAAGTGGTAGATTTTCACGCGCGACGGATCGCCCAGCACCGCCTTCAGGTTCGGCGCGTCGTACGAACTGCCGGGGCCGAAACGCACCAGATGCTCGTTGCCCGACCCATCGGAAAGCCGCACCACGCACAGCCGGTCACGGTGGGTGACAAGGCCCATGGTCTCGGTATCGACCGCGATCGCACTCGTGCCGGTGAGGATGCCGGCGGGGAGGTCTTCCTCGTGAAAATGCACTGCCATGCGGCAAGCCCTACGCGTATTGGGGAAAGAGGGAAAGGGGCAGTGGCCGCTTGCGGGTCGGCGCGTGTAGGCTTCGCGTTATGGAAACCGAAACCATCCCCGAAAGCTGGCGAGCGGTGCTCGATCCGGTGCTCAGCCTCCCCGAAGCGCGCAGGTTGGGCGGGTGGCTTGCGGCCGAGGAGGCGGCGGGCAAGGTCGTCTATCCGCCGCGCGGGACGCGTCTTGCCGCACTGGCACTGACCCCGCTTGCGTACGTGCGCTGCGTGATCCTCGGGCAGGACCCCTATCACGGGCCGGGACAGGCGCATGGCCTCGCCTTTTCAGTGCAGGCAGGCGTGCGCGTGCCGCCATCGCTGGTGAACATCTACAAGGAACTGGAGGCCGACCTTGGCCTGCCGCGCGCGCAGACGGGTGACCTCACGCCGTGGGCGCACCAGGGCGTGCTGCTGCTCAACAACACGCTGACGGTCGAGGCCGGGCTGGCTGGGAGCCATGCGGGGCGCGGCTGGGACGCGGTGACCGATGCTTGCGTTGCGGCAGTGGCCGCGCGCGCGGAGCCGACAGTCTTTATCCTGTGGGGCAGCCATGCGAAGAAGAAGGCGAGCCGGGTGCCTGCCTTGGGCCGCGCATCACACCATCTGGTGCTGACCTCGCCGCATCCCAGCCCCTTGTCCGCGCATAACGGCTTCTTCGGCTCGCGCCCGTTCAGTCAGGCGAACGCTTTTCTGGAAGAACATGGGCGCTGCGCCATCGATTGGAGATTATGATGAATGACGACGTGATCCTGCTCGAGGTGGCCGAGGGTGTCGCCACCGTAACCCTCAACCGCCCGCAGGCGATGAACGCGCTGAACCGTGCGCTTCGCAAGCGGCTTGCCGAGGTGATGCGCGCAGTTGACGCTGACGACGCGGTGTTCGCGGTGATCCTCACCGGCGTGGGCGAGCGCGCGTTCACCGCAGGTCTCGATCTAAAGGAACTCGGCAGCGAGGCGGGCGCATTGGGCAGCGCCAACGCCACCGACCCGGCGGATAATCCGGTGAAAGCCATCGAGCTGTGCAGGAAGCCGGTGATCGGCGCGATCAATGGGGTGGCAATCACCGGCGGCTTTGAAGTCGCGCTCGCCTGCGACGTGCTGATCGCCAGCACCAACGCGCGGTTTGCGGACACCCACGCGCGGGTCGGGATCGTGCCGGGGTGGGGCCTGTCGCAGAAACTGAGCCGGATGATCGGCATCAGCCGCGCCAAGGAACTCGCCTTCACCGGCAACTTCCTTGATGCGCAGACGGCGCACAGCTGGGGGCTGGTGAATCACGTGGTCGCGCCTGACGCGTTGCTCCCACTGGCGCACAAGCTCGGGTCGGACATGGCGCAAATCGATCCGGCATTTCTCGCAGGCTACAAGCGGCTGATCGACGACGGCTATGCGCAAAGCTTCAGCGAGGGGCTGGCGCTCGAGGCGACTCGCAGCAGCGCTGCCAACGCCGCCGTCGCCCCCGAGGAAGTCGAAGCCCGCCGCGCCGCGGTTCAGGAACGCGGGCGTCAGAACGCCGGGCGGCCGCAGGCGTAGGCCGCTGCCTGCTCACGCCGCAATGGCGCGTTCAATCCAGTCGCGGGTTTCGGGGATGGCGGCTTCGACCTGCGGCAGATCATTGACGCACAGAAACTTGAACTGCGGCTGGAGCGCGCAGGCAAGCAGCGCGCGCACGTCCGGCAGCGGGTAATCATGGACCGCCCCGGTCCGCAGATGCAGATGGTCCTCAACCGTGTGCAGCACAGCGTCACCGGCCGCAATGCAGGCATGATTGTGCAGGCCCTGCGGCAGGAACTGCGAAACGCAGCGGAACCGGTGGCTAATATTGGCGAGAAACGCCGACCGGTGCTGATCGTAGAGCCGCGCCAGCACGGATCGGCGTAGTGGATGGACAACGTGCGCCGCGCGGAACAACCGGTCCGCACCGAAACCCGCCAGCATCGCCGCATTGATCTGCGTGAGGGGATGCAGCAGCGTCGGATCGTCACGGCTGGCGGGATCGGCCGCGATTGCGCGGTGATCGACCCAGTCGCCGCGCAGCACTGGCGCATCCCCGCAGAACACATGGCCCGGCGCCAGCGGTCCGGTCAAAAACACGTCGTCGTTGAAATAGACAAAATGCTCAGCCAGCCCCGGGATGCGCCACAGCAGCGTTTCGATCGCCAGCGAGTTGAAGGTCGGCAGCACGTCTTCGTGGCCCGCAAACACAGTCAGATGGTCGACGATTGTGATCCGGTCGGTCAAGGCCGGCGGAAGGCGCGAAAGATCGGGCGTCTGCGCATCGGTGACGATCCAGATCCGCGCGATCCACGGCGCATGATTGGCGATCGAGCGCAGGCAATAGCTCAGTTCGTCATTGCACGCCCAGCGATGCGGGTTGGTGGCATTGGCGTTGAGCGCTACGCGGGGCTGATAATGCTGCCGCTTTGCGCGGTGCAGCCGAGCGCCGCCGTCAACCCAAGTGATGACCGCATCGATACGCGCGGTGCTTCTGGCAATCTGCATTCGTCCCGTCCGGGCAAGAGAATAGTCTGCCACCATAGAACAGGACAGCCGCGCCACTGGCGCGCAAACTAACATAAGTCAATATATTGTGTCAGGCTTGGACTACGCCAACTTCTTCCCCATGCCGCCGCCGTCCCTAAACAGGTCGAATCCCGCCAGGCTGCCGGGCGACCGTCCACAACGGGCGGGAGGGGGCAGGGTCAGAGGCGGCTTTCGGGACGTCAGCAAATTCGCAAGGGGATTTTACTATCACCGGGAAGATGAAAAAGGACCGAGCCTCCCGGCCAGTCGTGCCGCCGCGTTTTCTTGTGCAAATTGTGCTGCCTTTCGCGCTTCCTATGCTCGCGACCTTCGTGCTGGTTATTCTGGTCGGCGAAGCATGGCCGCGGAACATCGCGGTTGGATCGGGGCTGAAGCTGGCCGGACTGGTGACAACGGCCATCACGAGCTTTATCGTCTGGCGCTTCGCCACGCACGCCGCCACAGACCCCCGCTTGCGTAAATTTGCTGCACTGATGTGCATGGTGACTGGACTGATGGGCTGGCCCGTATGGTGCGTTGGCGTCTTACCGAGCGTCAACGGAGTGAGCCTCGGCCCGCCTCAGACGATCCGGATGACCCTCGATCGAACTGAGGTCACGACTGTGAGTCGCAGCAGGAAGCTTAACCACTGGGCTTGGCTGCGCCCCGGGAGCGCGGAATTGCCGGTGCAGGCGGGGCGTTACTTCATCCCCGAGGGCATTTACGAGGATTGGACCCGCCGCCAGCCCGCCGCCGTGGCTGTCACGATCGCACCGGGAATGCTCGGCGCTCAGGTCGTGACGGGATATGGAACGGACCGGCTCGCAGAATAGAAGCTGCCCTTACCCGCTGTGCGCGGCGATCCATTCTTCAACTACCGGGGCGACCTTGGTGCGCCAGCGGCTGCCATTGAAGATGCCGTAATGCCCGGCGCCCTCGGCCATGTAGTAGCGCTTCTTCGCCTCGGGCAGGTTAGGCGTCAGCTTGAGCGCCGCCTTGGTCTGGCCCAGCCCCGAGATATCGTCGCGCTCGCCTTCGATCGCCAGCAGCGCGGTGTCGGTGATCTGGGTGATGTCGACCAGCGTGCCCTTGTGCCGGAACTCGCCCTTGGGGATCGAGTGCTTCTGGAACACCTCTTCCACCGTCTGGAGGTAGAATTCCGCGGTCATGTCACAGACAGAGCGGTATTCGTCGTAGAAATCCTTGGTTGCCTGCGCGCTTGTCTCGTCGCCGACGGTGAGGTGCTTGAACATCTCGTAGTGGCTCATCATGTGGCTCGACAGGTTCATGCTCATGAACGCCGAAAGCTGCATGAAGCCCGGATAGACGCGGCGGCCGCTGCCGGGATAGGTCATTGGCACCGTGGCGATCACGCTTTGGCGGAACCACGCGATCGGGCGCTGCATCGCCATGGTGTTGACGGCTGTGGGGCATTCGCGCGTGTCGATCGGGCCGCCCATCATGGTGAGGGTAGCAGGCGTCGCGGGCGACTTGCGCAGGTTCATCAGCGCGGTTGCGGCAAAGGCGGGGACGCTCGGCTGGCAGACTGCCATCATGTGGATGCGCTGGCCGCCCGCATCGCTGTGGATGTGCTCGGCGAATTCGATGAGGTAGTCGATATATTCGTCAAGATCGAAGCGGCCCGCATCGGTCGGCACCACCTTGGCATCAGCCCAGTCGGTGATGAACACATCGGCGCTTTCCAGCATCCGCTCAACCGTGCCGCGCAGCAGTGTGGCGTAGTGCCCGCTCATTGGCGCGGCGATCAGGAGGCGGGGGCGACCTTCCGGAGCGCCTTCGACCGTGAACTTGAGGAGGTCGCCGAAGGGGCGCTGCACCGCGATGCTCTCGGTAACCGCATGGGTCTTGCCGCCGATTTCGACCGTGGCGATGCCGAATTCGGGCTTGCCGTAGTTGGCGGTGGCGTGCGCAAACACGTCAAGCGCGTTCGCGACCATCGGTCCCATGCCCATATAGCCGAACGGATTGGCGGGGTTCGACAGCATTCCGGCGCTGATCGAAGCGAGCGCGCTGGCGTTGTTCAGCCAGCGGCGCTGGAGCTCATAGGCATGATAAAGCATCGGTTTCCTTAGGCCGCGAACGGTCCGGCGCCTTGTCTAGGCAGCGCCTCGCTTCCACAAATGCGCCTTCACATGCCGTTGTGCAATGCACAATTGAATGAGGAGCCATACCGGCACACCAGCGCCCCTTCGCTTTTTGCACGTGAAATTCGCCGCCGAGGGGTCTAGAGCGCTGCGATTATGCACGGCGAAACCCCAATGCGCGAGCCACTCGGCGCCCCCGGCGACGAAACCCCCGAAGGTGCCGCAGTGGCGCCGGCGGAGGCCTTGGCCGACGAAGATACCGATGCCGCGGCGCACAAGTCGCGCAGCCTCGCGCCTTTGCGCATGGTGTTCGGCACGGCGGTGCAATACCCGCGCGAGATCGCGATGGCGCTGATCGCGCTGGTCATCACCTCGGCGGCGACGCTGGCGATTCCGTGGCGCTTCAAGGTGATCGTCGACGAGGCATTTAGCGGCGGCGCCGCGCCCGACCAAATCGCCCGCGCTTTCCAATACCTGCTGATGATCGTGCTGATCCTAGGCATCGGCACAGCGCTGCGGTTCTATTTCGTGAGCTGGCTTGGCGAGCGGGTGGTGGCCGATATCCGGCTGAAGGTGCAGGCCAACCTGCTGCGGCTCTCGCCCGGCTTTTACGAAGTCAACAGCCCCAAGGAAATCTCCAGCCGGATGACGAGCGACACGACGGTCATCGAGAACGTGGTCGGCACGACAGTATCGGTGGCGTTGCGCAATTCGCTCACCGCGATCGGCGGGATCGGAATGCTGTTGTATCTGGCGCCGTCACTGACACTGGGGCTGCTGATCGGGATCCCGCTGGTGATCGCGCCGATCGTGTTTTTCGGGCGCAAGATCCGTGCCGTGTCGCGATCGAGCCAGGATCGGATCGCGGACGTGGGCGCCTATGTCACCGAAGTGCTCTCGGCGATGAAGATCGTGCAGAGCTTCGGGCAGGAGCGGCGCGAGAGCGCACGGTTTGCCTCTGTGGTCGAGGAAACCTTCGCAACCGCGCGGCAGCGCATCCTGCTGCGCGCAGCCATGACGTCGGTGGTGATCCTGCTGGTGTTTGGCGGCATCGTGCTGGTGATGTGGCGCGGCGCGCTGGCGGTCGCCGAAGGCACGATCAGCGGCGGCACGATCACCGCCTTCGTGCTGGTGGGCGGGTTTGTTGCAGGCGCACTGGGATCGCTCACCGAGGTTTACGGCGACCTGCTGCGCGGTGCGGGTGCGGCGAGCCGCCTTGCCGAACTACTCGAGGCGCGGCCCGAGATTGCCCCGCCTGCACGGCCCGAGCGCTTACCGGTGCCGGCGCGCGGTAGCCTCTCGTTCCGCAATGTCACCTTCCGCTACCCCGCGCGGCCCGAGACCGCCGCGCTCAAGGACTTCACGCTCGAGATCGAGCCGGGCGAGACTGTCGCCATTGTCGGGCCTTCGGGCGCGGGAAAATCGACGATCTTCCAGATGGTCGAGCGCTTCTACGACCCGCAAGCCGGCACGATCCGCTTGGACGGCGTGCCGCTTACCAGCGCGGACCCCGCCGAGGTGCGCGCGCGCATCGCGCTGGTGCCGCAGGACGGGGTGCTGTTCAGCGCCAACGCCCGCGACAACCTGCGCTACGGCAAGTGGGACGCCACCGACGAGGACATCTGGCAGGCCGCCCGCGCCGCAAATGCCGAAGCCTTCCTGCGCGCGCTCCCCCTGGGGCTCGACACTTATCTTGGTGAGGGCGGCACCCAGCTGTCGGGCGGGCAGCAACAGCGCGTCGCAATCGCCCGCGCGGTGCTGCGCGATGCGCCGATCCTGCTGCTCGACGAGGCGACCAGCGCCTTGGATGCCGAGAGCGAGCAGCTCGTCCAGCAAGCGCTCGACGGGTTGATGAAGGACCGCACCACGCTAGTGATCGCGCACCGCCTTGCCACCGTACGCGCTGCCGACCGGATCGTGGTGCTCGACGATGGCCAGATCGTCGAACAGGGCACGCATGATGTGCTGAGCAAGGCGGGCGGGCTCTATGCGCGTCTCGCGCGGCTGCAATTCGCCGACGCGGCCGCATAATCGGCGCCAATTTCGCGCTTCTAATCGACGAAGAGCCACGCCGACCGGACGAAGCGCAACCCTTTGCGCGCTGCGACGTTATTATGACGTTCGGCAAATTTGTTTCAGCACCAAAGGGACACGTCCACATGATCCACAAGACCGCCGCCCTCCTCGGGGCGAGTTTGCTCGCGCTGGCGGCCCCCGCGCTCGCCCAAGATCTCACCGAAAGCGTGCCCGCGCACGAGGATGGGCTCGAGACGCTTGCCCAAGGCGCTCCCGCTGGCGCGCCTGCCGCCGCCCTGCCGACCATCGACTTCGGCAAGTGGGGCTTCGACCCCAAAGGCCTCGCCGCCGACATCAAGCCGGGCGACGACTTCAACGCCTATGCCAACAAGCGCTGGATCGACGCCAACCCGCTGCCGGGCGATTTCAGCCGGATCGGTGCCTTCGTGCTGCTCGGCGAAAAGAGCGTCGCGGACGTCAAGGCGCTGATCGACGAACTGGCGGTCAAGGACCCGGCCACGCTGTCCGGCGACGAGCGCCGCATTATCGACAGCTACCGCACTTATCTTGATACCGCCGCGATCGAGAAGGCCGGCCTCGCCCCGGCGCAGCCCTACCTCGACCGGATCAAGGGCGCCAAGACGCTTGGCGACCTCGCCATGCTGTGGGCCGAGCCGGGCTTCTCCAGCCCGATCGGCGCGGGCGTCACCATCGATTCCAAGCAGCCCGACCGCCACATTGCGAGCGTCGGCTTCCGCGGCATCGGCCTGCCCGACCGCGACTACTATCTCGACACCACCGAAAAGGGCGTCGCGATCCAGACCAAGTATAAGGAATACCTTGCGTTCCTGCTCGGTGAGGCAGGCTTTAGCGACGCGGCGGCAATGGCCCAGAAGGTCTATGCCTTCGAAGACGCCAATGCCCGCACCGTGCAATGGGACCGGGCTGTGAGTCGCAACCGCGACCTCACGTACAACCTGCTGACCGCCGACGAGCTGACCGCGATCAGCGGCAAGGTCCCGGTCGCCGCGATGCTCGCCAAGATTGGCATCGACAAGAGCCCAGGCTTCGTCGTCAGCTTGATGCCGCCGACGGCGGACGAGATTGCGCAGTACAAGCTCGACGCCGCAACTCTCGGCAAGATCGGCACCGGCCTTCCGGGGATGTTCACGCTGGTCTCCGACACCCCGGTCGAAGTGCTGCAGGCGTGGATGGTCAAGGAGTTCCTGTCGGGCAATGCCGCGGTTATGCCCAAGCGGATCGACGATGCGCAATTCGCTTTCTACGGCAAGACGCTGACCGGCACCCCCGAGCAGCGTCCGCGCTGGAAGCGCGCGATCCGCGAATCCGAGGGGCTGATCGGCGAGCTGATCGGCAAGGCCTATGTCGCCCGCTACTTCCCACCCGAAAGCAAAGTGGCGATGGACGCGCTGGTGGCAAACCTGCGTGTCGCGCTCGGCCAGTCGATCAACGAGATCACCTGGATGGGCGATGCGACCAAGGCCCAGGCCCATGCCAAGCTGGCGAGCTTCGACCCCAAGATCGGCTACCGCCCCAATCTCGAGATCTATGAAGGCCTCGCGATCACCCCGGGCGACGCCGTTGCCAACCGCATGGCCGCCGCCAAGTGGCAGCTCGCCGACAACATCAAGAAGCTCGGCGAGCCGATCGACCGCACTGAATGGGGCATGCTGCCGCAGACGGTGAACGCCTATTACAGCCCGGTGAAGAACGAGATCGTCTTCCCCGCGGGCATCCTCCAGCAGCCCTTCTTCTCGGTGGCCAACGATATCGCCGTGAACTACGGCGCAATCGGCGGGGTCATCGGCCATGAGATGGGCCACGGCTTCGACGATCAGGGCTCCAAATCGGACGCCACCGGCGCGCTGCGTAACTGGTGGACCGACACCGACCGCGCCGCCTTCGACACGCTCGGCAACCGGCTGGTGGCGCAGTACAACGCCTTCTGCCCGCTCGATGACGGCAAGACCTGCGTCAACGGCCGCCTCACGCTGGGCGAGAACATCGGCGATGTCGGCGGGCTTTCGATGGCCTACCGCGCCTACAAGCTGGCCACCAAGGGTAAGGAAGGCCCGGTGATCGACGGCCTGACCGGCGACCAGCGCTTCTTCCTCGCCTGGGCACAGGTGTGGCGCTCGACGCAGCGCGAGGACAGCAACCGCAACCGCCTGCGCACCGACAGCCACAGCCCCGAGGAATACCGGGTCAACGGCGTCGTGCGGAACCTCGACGAATGGTACAAGGCTTTCAACGTCAAGCCGGGCGATGCCATGTATCTGCCGCCCGAAGAGCGCGTGCGCATCTGGTAAGCCACTTGAAGGCCCGCTCCCCACAAACGAGCGGGCCTTTTCGGTTTGACACCCTGCACCCGCTCGTCGAAGCGTGCCGGCCATGAACGATTACGTCGCCGCCATTCTCCTCGGCATCCTCGAAGGGCTGACCGAGTTCCTGCCCGTCTCCTCGACCGGGCACCTGATCCTCGCCACCGAACTGCTGGGCTTCGACCAGCGCGACTGGGAGGTGTTTAACATCGCCATCCAGCCCGCCGCGATCCTCGCCATCGTGGTGCTCTACTGGCGCACCTTCTGGGACGTGGCGAAGGGGCTCTTCGGGTTCGAGAAGGGCGCGATCGCCTTCGTGCGCAACCTGCTCGTGGCGTTCTTCCCCGCCGTTGTCCTTGGCCTTGCCTTCGGCGACGTGATCGAGACGATGCTCGGCAATGCGGTGCTGGTGTGCTGGACGCTGATCATCGGCGGCTTTGCGATCCTTGTCATCGAGCGCTGGGCCAAGCCGCCCGCCACCGGCGCGGGCGTGTCGGGCGTGCCTCTGCGCACCGCGATCCTCATTGGCCTCGCCCAGTGCCTGGCGATGATCCCCGGCGTCAGCCGCTCGGGTGCGACGATCCTCGGGGCAATGGCCTTCGGGGTGGACCGCAAGACTGCGGCCGAGTTCAGCTTCTTCCTCGCCGTGCCCACGCTCAGCGGTGCGACGGTGTACCAGCTCGCCAAGCAGGGCGGGAACCTCACCGCCCATGATTTCACGCTGATCGGGATCGGTTCGGCAGTGGGTTTCGTGGTCGCGCTGGTGGTGGTGAAGCTGTTTGTCACCATCATCACCCGCGTCGGATTTGCGCCCTTTGCGTGGTACCGCATCGTGGTCGGCGCCGCGGGCCTCGCTTGGCTCACCTTGCGATAAACTCGCAATTGCAGGAACCGCTTGCGGCCCCGCTCATTTGAGATGGGACCGGCCCCATTTGAACGGGTTCGGTGCCTTTGCGGAGATTGCGGACAAAATGGCGTTGCTGGTGCTGATCGTGATGGGGGCTTCTCTGGGCTGGCTGGCCTCGATAATCGCGCGGACCGAGGCGCCGGGCGACATCCTGCGTCAGGTCGGGATAGGCATGGCTGTGTCAGTCGTCGCAGGCGAGATTGCCAATGAAGGCACAATGATCGGCAGCCTGTCCCTCGCCAGCCTCGGCATCGCGCTGAGTGCCACGGCCATCTTGCTCGTGCTGTATCACGCGCTGACCCGCAACAAGGCGCAAGCTTAGACCGGCGCCTAGACGGGTTGGGCCGCGCTCCCGCGCCCGCCGCGCAGATGGTATTCCTGGCTACCCCGGTTCAGCACATTGTCGACATCGATCACCGCCGAATTGGCATAGGTGAAGCCTGTGGGGAGGCTGCGGTAAAGCCGGTCGAAATCGCGCTCCACCGTCTGGCGGAACAGGTCGCCAAAGCTCTCGATAACGAAATAGGTCGGTTGCAGATCGCTGATCATGTAATCGGTGCGCATCACGCGATCGACGTTGAGCATGATGCGGTTGGGGCTCTGCGCCTCGACCGCAAAGCGCGCCTCGGTCGGGCCTGACAGGATACCGGCACCATAGGCGCGGACCTCGCCCGCCTCCTCGATCAGCCCGAATTCGACCGTGTACCAGTACAGCGCGCCCAGGGCCTTGAGCCGGTTATAGCGCATCGCCTTCCATCCGGCGCGGCCATATTCCTGCATGTAGTCGGCATAGGTGGGGTCAGTGAGCATCGGCACGTGGCCGAACACGTCATGGAAGACGTCGGGCTCCTCGATGTAATCGAAAGTCGCGTGCGTGCGGATGAAGTTGCCAGCCGGGAAGCGCCGGTTGGCAAGATGCCAGAAGAACACGTGATCGGGGATCAGCATCGGCACCGGCACAACGCTCCACCCGGTAAGCTGGGCCAGCTCCTGTGACAGCTTGCCGAACTCCGGAATACCGCCGCGCGACAGGTCGAGCTTGTCTAGCCCCGCCATGAATGCGCTACACGCCCTGCCGGGGAGCACCTGCATCTGGCGGGCGAACAGATCGTCCCACACGCCGTGATCGTCAGCCGTGTAATCGGTCTGATTGGGCTCCAGCCAGTCTGCACCCACGTGAGCAGGCCGCGCGAGCGGCGCGGTAAAGACATCCGCTGCCATGTCTGGCAGGATAGCAAAGTCGGGCTGAGGGTCTGCGAGAGTGGCCATGTCGTTGCAGATGATACTACCTTTGCGGGCCAAGGACAAATCGGCCCTGAAACGGGGACAAACGGCACATGGGGATGAAGCGCAAGGAATACGATGCGGCGCTCGAGCCGCTGACGCTCGAACTGGTCAGCATGGCACGCTGGGTGAAGGCGAGCGGTGCGCGGGTCGTGGTGCTGTTCGAGGGGCGCGACACGGCGGGCAAGGGCGGTGCGATCGGCGCGGTGCGCCACGCGCTTAACCCGCGCCAGTGCCGCACGGCAGCGCTGACCAAGCCGACCGAGGCGGAAATGGCCCAGTGGTATTTTCAGCGCTACGTGCCCCACCTGCCAAGCGCGGGCGAGATCGTGCTGTTCGACCGCTCTTGGTACAACCGCGCCGGGGTCGAGAAGGTGATGGGCTATGCGTCGCAAGGCCAAGTGGATGCCTTTCTGGAAGCGGCACCCGCTTTTGAAAAGCTGCTGGTGGACGATGGCATATTGCTGTTCAAATACTGGCTCGGCGCCGATCAGGCCGAGCAGGAGGCACGGCTGCGCGAGCGGCTGGATGATCCCCTGAAGCGCTGGAAGCTTTCCCCTATCGATCTTGCGGCGCGGGAGAAGTACGGCGACTACACCAAGGCGCGTGAGGCAATGCTGAAGGCGACACATACGAAGCACGCGCCATGGACGCTCGTCGATTTCAACGACCAGCGGCGCGGGCGGCTGACGTTGATCCGCGATCTTTTGAGCCGCATCCCCGATACTCACGAGGATTGCGAGCCGATCGACTTCCCCGAGCTCGGCAAGAAGCCGGTCAAGGAGAAGTACGGGGTGCTGAAGCCGATCAATCCGTTTCCCGATTGATCATCCCGAGGAGCGCAGCGACACCGCGATCCATGACCTGATCCCTGCTTCCGGAAGGTTTGGTCATGGATTGCTTCGTCAGGTCGAACAGGTTCGACCTCCCTCGCGATGACGAAAAATCAGGTTTTCGCCGAAGCCGCCGTGACCTGCCGGCCATCGTCAGCGAAGGCGGCAAGGTCATACCCGGCCTCGCTCTTCCTAAACACCAGATGCAGCGGCTCGCCCGCAATGGCCGGGGAAAGGCCGCGGAAGGCGAAGCTGCGCAGGCGGTTCTCGCCCAGTTCGCTCGCGGCAAGTTGCAGCAGCAGGCTCGCCGTCAGCGGGCCGTGGACGACGAGGCCGCGATAGCCCTCGACCTTGCTGGCATAGGGCGCGTCGTAGTGGATG
>JBBRUU010000046.1:0-18554 GCA_038247515.1 Sphingomonadales bacterium | reverse complement strand
TTCCCGTTCCTGCGACATGTCTTTGCCGACGGCGGTTATGCCGGGGACAAGCTCAAGGACGCGCTGGCCAAAATCGGCACGTGGAGCCTTGATATCATCAAACGCTCTGACGCCGCAAAAGGCTTTGTCCTCCTGCCACGACGCTGGGTTGTCGAAAGAACTTTTGCATGGCTGAACCGCAACAGACGCTTGGCAAAAGACTTCGAACGAACCATCGAAAGCGCCACTGCATGGCTCTTCCTGGCCTCAATCCAGATGATAACTCGAAAAATCGTAAGGACTTAAGCGAAAATTGAAGACTAATGAGTCAGACTCTAAGGGCATGATCCAGGTGGAAAGCGATGCGATCTGCTGGACCCGGTCCGACACCGGCGGGCAGCGCACCGAAGCGCTATTTTACTCCAACCCGCCGGTGAAGTTCGGGCTGACCGACAACAGCGACATCCAGTTCAATCTCTCCCCGCAGGTCGAGGTGCGCAGTCGCGTCGCCGGGCAGACCCTCACGCAGAGCGGCGTCGGCGATCTGACCGTGCGCTTCAAGCAGCACCTGACCGGCCCAGCAAACCGTGTGCAGGACGCCGTCGTCCCCTTCGTCCAAAGTGGCGACCGCCGAGCGCGGGACAGCCAATGGCGAATGGGAAGGCGGCGTGGTGACATCGGCGCAGGTCTCACTCGGTTCCGTAACGCTGACACTGGTGCCGCAATTCGCGCTGCTCGCCAACAGCCTCGATCCCAAGGATCGACACGTCGAATTTTAGGGCCCCTTCAACCTCGCCTATCCGCTCGCCCCGCGCACGACCATGGCGGTCGAACTGTGGACCGCGCAAAACTGGGAACCCTCAGACACGGTTCGGCAATACCCGGCTGATGCGGCGATCAGCCATTTGTTGACAAACGACCTTCAAATCGACGTCGGCGGTAACTTCGGTCTCAATCAAGCTACACCAGACCTTCAGCTTTATACATGCAACTCGGCTCGGTTCTGATCCGCTCCGTTAAAGCAGCGGATCCATGAGCGGTGGGCGGATTCCATACAAGCCGTCATGAAGCTTTGCAGTGCTCCTTGATTCTTTAAGCCCCTAGATCGATCTGGTGATCGTCATTTGGTGGCTCAGACTGTGCCACAGATTGTGCCCTTGACTGTGCCCCTGCCATGATTCATTAACGCGATGAATTGGAGAAACCGCTGGATTTGTGTGGTTTAGGCAGTCTTGAGTAAAGGTCGGAATTGATCGGTCGGGAATCCAACGTTCCCAACAGTCCTCACAAGGCGTGGTCAGTCAGGGCCGTTTCAGGCTTTGACACCCTAAGGGGCCGGGACATGTTTCATTAACTTGCGTGACCCCCTCTTGTAAGGCCGCATGGTTTGCGACATCCTCCCGCCCAAGGGAGAGAGACCATGGCGCATTACGACCTTATCATCCGCGGCGGCACGATCGTCGATGGAACCGGCGCCCCCGCCTTCACCGGCGACGTGGCAATCACAAATGGACTGATCTCTGCCGTCGGCCGGATCGAGGGCTCCGCTGCCGAGGAAATCGACGCGTCCGGAAAGGTCGTCGCCCCCGGCTTCGTCGACATTCACACCCATTACGATGGGCAGGCCACCTGGGATCAGGAAATGGCCCCATCAAGCTGGCACGGGGTGACGACGGTGGTGATGGGCAATTGCGGGGTCGGCTTTGCCCCTGCCCGCCCCGACCGGCACGAATGGCTGATCAGCCTGATGGAAGGGGTCGAGGACATTCCCGGCACCGCGCTTGCCGAAGGGATCACCTGGGATTGGGAGACCTTTCCCGAATATCTCGACGCGCTCGAAAAGCTTCCCCGCACTGTCGATATCGGCACCCACGTCCCCCACGGCGCGGTACGCGCCTATGTGCTGGGCGAGCGCGAACAGCCGGGCGCCGTGCCGACCGCTGAGGACATCGCCGCGATGAGCGCGATCGTCGAGGAAGGCGTGCGCGCCGGGGCGCTCGGCTTCTCGACCTCGCGCACGGTGCTCCACAAGTCGGTGGACGGCGAACTCGTCCCCGGCACAACCGCCACGGCAGAAGAGCTGATCGCGATCGGCCGCGCGATGGGCCGCGCCCGGATTGCAGGCGGTCACGCGGTGTTCGAGATCGCCAGCGACCTCAAGCGCGAGTGGAACGAATTCGGCTGGATGGGACAATTGAGCCGCGAGGCCGGCATCCCCGTCACTTTCGCCGCCCTCCAGTCGATCGCCAAGGAAATGACCTTGGGCGAGCAGATCGCCGCGATGCGCGCCGAGAACGACAATGGCGCGCAGATCGTCGCCCAGATCGCGCTGCGCGGCAACGGGATCGTCATGGCATGGCAGGGAACGGTCAACCCCTTCGCCTTCCGCCCGAGCTGGATGGCGATCAAGGACCTGCCTTGGGATGCGCAGAAGACCAAGCTGCGCGATCCCGCCTTCAAGGCCCAGTTGCTGGCCGAGCCCAATGACTACACCAACGCGCCCAAGGACATCGGCGGCGTGGTGATGGTGATCAGCCAGGGCTGGGCGATGCAATACGAGATGGACCCCGATTTCGACTACGAGCCCGGTCCCGAAGCAAGCATCAACGCGCGCGCCGCGGTGGCGGGCGTTTCCCCTCAGGAATACGCCTATGACCTGCTGTGCCGGGACGATAGCGCCAATGGAGAATGTGGGGGCTTCATCTACCTCCCCATACTCAACTACGCAGACGGCAATCTCGATTTCCTGCACCCGCTCCAGCACGCCGACGACACGGTCAACTCGCTTTCCGATGGCGGCGCGCATTGCGGGACGATCTGCGACGCCGCCTCGCCGACCTTCATGCTCGAACACTGGGTCAAGGGCCGCAGGCGAGGCGCTCGAATCAGCCTCGAGCAGGCGATCAAGCGCCAGTGCCGCAACACGGCGGTGCTTTACGGGCTTGAGGATCGCGGAGTGATCGCGCCGGGCTACCTTGCCGACCTCAACATCATCGATATGGACCGGCTGACGCTGGGCAAGCCGTGGCTCGCCTTCGACCTGCCCGCAGGCGGCAAGCGCCTGCTGCAGAAGGCGGACGGCTACGTGGCGACGATCAAGAGCGGCCTCGTCACCTTCCGCGAGGGCGCATGGACCGGCGCAACACCCGGCGGGCTGATCCGCGGGCCGCAGCGAGTGGAACTGGCCGAGGCGGCGGAGTAGGCCGCCAAGGCCGGGCTCAGGGCTCGATCACGATACCCTTCGCGGGGTCGATCTGCCCCGCCACCATCGCGGTGAACACGCCGCGCGCCGCCTCAAGGCCGTGGTGGCGCTCGATCGCGATCGTGCGTTCGGCAGCCTCGAGGAATTCGCGCCACGCTGCGGCGACCAGCTTGCCGCCGTCTTTCGCCCCATGCGTCTTGAAGAATGCCACCGCATGGTCGGGGGCGAAGAACAAGGCGGGCTTCGGGCCGGGAAGCGGCTCGCTCTTGCCGAACACGGAACGCGCCTCGATGTGGGTCGCGCCAACCAGCATGGAATGGGCGAGCGCCGCGTCGAAATGGCGGTGGATGCGGGCGAGCAGATCGGCATTTCCGGCGAAATCGACACTCACGCTGCGCACTACGGCGAGGCGGTCGAGATCGTCATAGGCGACGACCTCGTCATAAAGCCCGCTCGCCTCGACAAATCCGACATTGCCCGTCGAGGTCAACCCGATGCGCTTCACTTGCGGCGAGGTCTGCCGCGCGACGCAGGCAAGGCCCATCGCGGTTTTGGAGGAGGCGCTGGTGACGACCAGCTGCTCAGCGCCAAACCATCCTTCGCCGCGCAGGAAATACTCGATCAGGAAACCGGTGCGGAACAGCGGCCCGAAAATCATCCGCTCGGCCTCCCGCGCCGGATCATGCTCGGGATCGGCGGCGAGCCGTGTGTAGCTGTTGTAGACCGGGCTCATCGGCTGGCGGTGCGCCGCGGTGTCGGAAAAGCCTCCCGCGCTCACGCGCCCAGGTAGCACATCGAGGTGGCTCGCCATCGGCAAGTAGCCATAGACGCGCTCGCCAACCGCGATGTCGGGGTGGCGGCTCTCGATCACCCGGGCATGGCCCCACATCGGAACGATGCCGAAGCTCTCGGGCGCGGGGAAGAAGTCCCAATACTTGAAACCGTCACCGACCACCGCATAGGTGACGTTGTTAGCGGTGACCGAGAAGCTCTCGATCTGGAGCCGTACCGCCCCCTCGCCAAGCGGGGCGAGCGGAAGTTCGGCCACCACCGCCTCAGTGAGCGCGGTCTTGCGGACGTGGACTTGGGTCATAATCATGGGCGCCGCCTCTCCTTCGAGGACCTGTGCAAGCAGTCAGCACCAACGCACAGCGCCAATGTGGTTCAGCTCACTCAGCCAATTTAAGTAGTTACTGACTCAGATTTATGAGCCTGTCGCCGAAGGCTCTACAGCGACCGAGACAGGTATCGGTCAAACGATCTACAGCAGCACCGTCCAATTCCTTGGCTCGCAAAGCCAAGGGCGTACCGATCACCTCACCCGTCCGCTCTTCGTATTGTCCGATGAACCAGCCAAGGGCAATGGAGAGCGCCTAATTGGCCTTATTGTCCTGCGCCACACCGATCTTAACGGCAGCCCAGACTGCGCAATCGAGGTTTTCCTGCGGCGTGGCCTGCTGCGCTGAAGCGGGAGTGGCGAGCGGCATCGCGGCGACAAGGGCGATCGGACGGAACAACATCACACCCGCATCGGCATCAGCACATAAAGCGCGCGCGAGCTCTCGTTCTCGCGGATCAGGGTCGGCGCGCCGGCATCGGCGAGGTGGAGTTCCACGGTGTCGCTATCGATCTGGCCGAGAATATCCTTGAGGTAATTGGCATTAAAGCCGATCTCGAGGCCTTCCGAACGATACTCGGCAGCGATCTCCTCGGAGGCCGTGCCGTTGTCGGGCGAGGTGACCGAGAGGGTTACACGGTCATTGTCGAGCCCGATCTTGACCGCGCGGGTCTTCTCTGTGGCGATGGTCGCGACGCGGTCGACGCCCGAGTAAAACAGCTTGGGATCGACCTTGAGCAGCTTGTCGTTCGCGGTCGGGATCACGCGGCTGTAATCGGGGAAGGTGCCATCGATCAGCTTGCTGGTCAGCACCACCCCGCCCTCACCGCCCAGCGCGAAGCGGATCTTGCTGGCCGAAAGGTCGATCATCACATTGCTGTCGAGGGCCTCATCAAGAAGCTTGCGCAGTTCGCCCACGGCCTTCCTCGGCACGATCACGTCGGGCATCCCCGCGGCGCCTTCCGGGCGCGGCAGGGTGTAGCGCGCGAGGCGGTGGCCATCGGTCGCCGCGGCCTTGAGCAGCGGCTCGTCCTCGTCAGTGACGTGGAGGAAGATGCCGTTGAGGTAGTAACGGGTTTCCTCAGTCGAAATCGCGAACCGAGTACGGTCGATCAGCTCGGCGAGCATCCGGGCCGGCAGCTCGAAGCTCGTCGGCAGGTCGCCTTCGACGATCACCGGGAAGTCGTCACGCGGCAGGGTCGGCAGCTTGAAGTTTGACCGCTGGGACTTTACCTCAAGCCGGTTTTCGTTGGTGACGAGACTGACTTGACTGCCTTCGGCGAGCTTCCGCGCAATTTCGAACAACAAGTGGGCTGAAACCGTGATCGCGCCTGGCTGATCGACCTTTGCCGCTGCCATAGTCTCGACCACCTGAAGATCGAGGTCGGTCGCCATTACGCGCACCGAGCCATCCTCATGCGCCTCGATCAACACGTTGGAGAGGATCGGAATGGTGTTGCGGCGTTCCACCACGGATTGCACATGGGAAAGGCACCGCAGCAGCGTCGCGCGTTCGATCGTGGCCTTCATCGCTTATCCCTATCATTCCTGTCTGCGGCGAAGGGACGCAAGGAATCGCCCTCAAACGCCAAGAATTGCTGCAAAACCTTAGCGCAGGCGCGGGAACGGGCAAGTTGGCGTCTTTGCGAGGAGCGACTCCGCTGGGGATAAGGGAGGGGAGAGGCCGTCCGCCTTGCTCTGTGCCCTGCTCGGAGCCCCAATCAGAGCCCAAATCAGAACATCGCCATCCCGCCGTTCACGTGCAGCGTCTCGCCCGTGACGTACGCAGCCTCGCGGCTGGCGAGAAAGGCGACCGCGGCACCGATTTCGGCGCCCTCGCCCATCCGGCCCATGGGGATGCGGCCATTGATGGCGGCCTGATGTTTCTCGTCGAGCGCGGAGGTCATGGCGGTGCGGATAAAGCCGGGTGCGACGCAATTGGCGGTGATCCCGCGGCTCGCGATTTCCTGCGCGAAGGCCTTGGTCATGCCGGTGAGACCTGCCTTGGCCGCGCAGTAGTTCATTTGCCCCGGATTACCGGTCGCGCCGACAACACTGGTGATGTTGATGATCCGGCCGAAGCGCGCTTTCATCATCGGCTTGGCGGCAGCGCGCATGAGGCGGAAGCTGGCTTCGAGGTTGATGCGGATCACCTGATCCCACTCCTCGTCCTTCATCCGCATGCCCAGATTGTCGCGGGTGATGCCGGCATTGTTGACGAGAATGTCGATCGTACCGAGCGTATGGAGCATCGCCGGGATCAACTCCTCGACCTGCGTCTGATTGCCGAGATCGCAGGTGATCTCGACATGGCCGTCGTGGTCGTGGTGCGGGTAGGTTTCGTTCAATTCATCACGGAAAGCCCGCAGCTTGGCAGAATTGGAGCCCGATAGCGCAAGCCTTGCGCCCTGCGAGGCAAGCGCATGGGCAATGGACGAGCCAATGCCACCCGATGCGCCGGTGACCAGCGCGTTCATCCCGTTGAGTGAAAACATCATGCGATTTCCTTCGCGAAGGCCTCGAGATCCTGCATGGTCACAAGGCTGGTCACCTGTGCCTCGCGGTCGATCCTGCCCACCATCGGCCCGACCACCTTGCCGCCCAGTTCCACGAAGTGTTCCACGCCATCGGCCCGCATGGCAAGCACGCTTTCGCGCCAGCGCACGCGGCCCGTCACCTGCTCGACCAGCAGCTTGCGTTCTTCATCTGCGTCGGTGACCGGAGCGGCGGTGACGTTGGCATACAACGGCAGCGCCAGCGGGGCGGGCGGGGTTTGCGCCAACGCCTCGGCCATGCGGGTCGCGGCAGGCGCCATCAGTGAGGAGTGGAACGGGGCGCTGACATTGAGCATCATGCCGCGCTTGATCCCGTGTTCCTTGACGAGCGCCACCGCACGCTCGATCGCGGCGGTGTGGCCGGAGAGCACGACCTGCGAGGGGTCGTTGTCGTTGGCGACCTCGCACACCTCGCCCTGCGCTGCGGCATCGGCAAGCGCCTTGGCCTGATCGATGTCTGCGCCGAGCAGTACCGCCATCGTGCCCTCGCCCACAGGCACCGCTGCCTGCATCGCCCAGCCACGCAGCTTGAGGAGGCGTGCGGTGTCAGCAAGGCTGAAGGCGCCGATCGCCGCGAGCGCCGTGTATTCGCCGAGCGAGTGGCCCGCAACGCAGCTGGCCTTCTCGAGGAGCTTCACCCCGAAATCACGCTCGAGCACCACCAAGGTGGCGATGGCGTTGGCCATGATCGCAGGTTGCGCGTTCTCGGTGAGGGTGAGCCGGTCCTCGGGCCCTGCGAACATCAGCGCGGAAAGGTTCTGCTTCAAGGCCTCGTCGACCTCGCCGAAGACATCGCGGGCCGCCGCGCTGGCCTCGGCGAGCTCCGCGCCCATGCCGACCTTCTGGCTACCCTGCCCCGGAAAAAGAAATGCGCGCATTCGCGTGCCCCTGTTCTGTTTGGTGCGCGCGCCGCTACGTCCGCGCGGGCGGGCTGGCAAGGCCGAAGGGCACAACCCTGTTGGCAGTCGTGTGTCCGATCTGGGCGCGGCCAAGATAGGGGATGCCCGCGCGGTCGCACCAGAAGCGGGCGATCTGCTCCTCGTCCTGCCCGAACGGGACGTGATTCTCGGGCACATCGGTCACGAAGCCGAGCCGCAATCCGGCAAGCCGCGGGAGCGTTCCGGCAAGGTGGAAGAACAAGCGGTCTATGGAGTAGAGATGCTCCGACACTTCCTCGACCATCAGCACATGGCCGGTGAGGTCGGGCATCATCGGCGTGCCGATCGTCATCGCCAGCGTGATGAGGTTGAAGGCCGCAGCAGGCGTTACCCCGTCGAGGCTAGGTTCGAGCCCGCTGGTGTCGCCTTCGAGCCAGCGGAGCACTCGCCGGATCGCCTCGCGTCCACCTTCCGAGCGCGCGCTGACCGGCATCGAGCCGTGGACGCACTGGCCTATCCCTGCACGGTAAAGCGCGGCGAGCAGGTAGCCGGCATCCGAAAAGCCGACATAGGTCTTGGCCCGCGCGCTGCGGTTCATCTGCGCCACAGCGGCTTGGGCGATGCGGTTGGAGCCGTAGCCGCCCTTGGCGAACCACACGACGTCGAAGGCGGGATCGTTGGCGCATTCGAGCAGCGCGGTGAGCCGCCGCAAGTCGTTGCCCGCAAAGTGTCCCTCGCGCTCGAAGCATTGGTCGTGGAAGGTGACGCGGTGCGCGGGAAACTCCGCCGCGACCAGAGCCTCGAGCGCCGCTTGGTGTTCGCGGGTGATCGGCGTGGCAGGAGCACAGATCGCGATATTCGTCATGCAGCCTAGCCTATGGCGCTTGTCAGGGGCGGCGCAAGCCAATAACCAAGCGGCATATGGATAACGGCGTCGAGGCTAGGCCGCTTTCAGGGCGGCCCCTGTTCTTTTGCGGCATCGGCGGATCCGGGATGCTGCCGCTTGCACAGATCGCGCACGGGCTCGGCCATTCGGTGGCAGGTTCCGACCGCAGCCGCGACCAAGGGCGCAGCCCCGAAAAGTTCGCGTGGCTCGAACAGAGCGGATTTGCACTGTTCCCGCAGGACGGCAGCGGCGTGGCGTCCCCCGATCAGGTGCTGGTCGCATCGGCCGCGATCGAGGATACCGTCCCCGAGGTCACTCGCGCGCGGGAACTCGGGTGCGAGCGGCTGAGCCGCGCCGAGCTGCTCTCGCAGCTGTTCAATGCCGCCGACTTTTCGGTCGCGGTCGGCGGGACCTCGGGCAAATCGACCGTCACCGGGATGATCGCATGGATCCTCAACGAAGCAGGCCACGATCCCACGGTCATGAACGGCGCGGTGATGAACAACTTCGTCTCGCCAGCAAACCCTTTTGCAAGCGCCCGGATCGGTTCGGCTAGGCTGTTCGTCAGCGAGGTCGACGAAAGCGACGGTTCGATCGCGCTCTACCGCCCCAGCGTGGGCGTGCTGCTCAATGTCAGCCTCGACCACAAGAGCATCGAGGAGTTGCGGGTACTTTTCGGTAACTACCTAGCCGCGTCAGGCACGGCCGTGATTAACCTCGATAACGCTGAAGCAGGGTACCTTGCAGGCCGGGCGCGTTCGGCGGTGACCTTCGGGCTCCGGACGCACGATGCGGACCTGACGATCGATCCGGGCACCATCGTGCAGACTGATCGCGGCATTGAAGCTGTGCTGATCGACAACCGGCGGCGCGAAGCCTTTCCGCTGAGCGTGCCCATGCCGGGGCTGCACAATCTCTCCAATGCGCTGGCAGCGATCGCTGCGGCGAGTGCGGCGGGGATCGGCGTCGCGAATGCCGCCCTCGCGCTGCGCAGCTTTGCAGGACTGGCACGGCGTTTCGATGTGATCGGCACCTCGCCTTCGGGCGTGACTGTCATCGATGACTTCGGCCACAACCCGGAGAAATGCGCCGCGACCTTGCGCACATTGAAAGCGACCCCAGGCCGGGTCATCGCCTTCTTCCAGCCGCACGGATACGGCCCCTTGCGCCAGATGGGCGAGGAGCTGGCCCGCACTTTTGCACGCGAACTGGGGCCGGATGACATCACGATCATGTGCGACCCGGTCTATTTTGGCGGCACTGTCGACCGGAGCGTGGGTAGCGAGCGGACCGTCAGCCTGATCGAGGCCGCCGGAGGGCGCGCAGAGTACATCGCGGACCGCGAAATATGCGGGACACGCATCCTCGCCCTCTCCCAGCCAGGCGACCGCGTCGCGGTGATGGGCGCGCGCGACGACACCCTCACGGAGTTCGCGCAATCGATCCTCGCCGACCTGCCCTAAGCCTCTACGCCCGCGCCGCGCGTCATGCTTGGCGGATGCTCGGGGTGCTGACGCTGGCCGTGTTGCTGGTGGTGGCGGTGGACCGCTCCTACGGGCATTCGAGCCTTGCCTTTGCTGCCGCGATCATGATGCTGATCATCGCCAACGCCCCGATGCTGCGCTTCAACTGCGAGAGCTGCGGCAAGAACGCCTTCTTCCGCGGGGTCTTCGTGGTGCCTTGGCCCAACCGCATTTGCACGCGTTGCGGAACCGATCTGGGCGGGCGCAATCTCGATGCACCGCCTTCGCAAAATCGCTGATGGCTGAAGGGGCGATGCGCGGTTAACCTGCTGGCCCATGAACCCCCGCGATTTATCCCTCGACACGCTGCTGGCAAACTCAGCCGCGCGCCATGCCCACCGGCTCGCCGCAGTCGACGGCACCCAGCGTCTGACCTGGGCCGAGCTCGACGCGAGGGTCGCCAACCTCGCCCGGTGGATGCTGGCACGCGGGATTGCGCCCGGCGACCGGATCGCGCTGCTGCTGACGGACGGTGCGCCCTACCTCACCACGCTGCTCGCTTGCGGGCGGATCGGGGCGATCGCGGTGCTGCTCAACTGGCGGCTGGCACCTGCCGAAATCGCGTGGATATGCGGCAATGCGCAGCCCGCAATGACCTTTGTAAACCAACGCTTTTCCAGCCTTTTGTCAGAGGCTGAGGCGGGCGAGGTGTGCCACGTTGATGAAACGCACGCGGGCGACGGCTTTTTCGAAACCGTTGTCGGAACCACTCTTGGGCCGATCCAACATACCTACGATCTCGGCCTCGGCTTGGTGCCCGAACGCCCGCTCTACATGATGTACACCAGCGGCACGACGGGCCGGCCCAAGGGCTGCCTGCAAGCAGGGAGCGCGGTCGCGGCCAGCGCGCTCGGCTTTGCGCAGCATCGCGGGTTTTCGCACACCGAACGCCTGCTGTCGGTCAACCCGATGTTCCATGTCGTCGGAATGCAGCAGGTCGCCGCGATGCTCGCTTGCGGCGGCACCAGCGTCTTTGCCGGGCGCGATAACGACAATGCCGCGATCCTTGAACTTCTCCACCGCGAAGGCTGCACCACCACCAGCGCCTTTCCTACGATCTGCTTTCCTTGGGCTGCGATGGAGCCGATCCGCGGCGGCGTGATGCCGCTCACCAATTATACAGGCGGCGCCGGGATGGGCCGCCCGCAGATATATGAATTCATTGAAAGCGAGTGGGACGCGCGCGTCGTCGGCGGCTACGGCCAGACCGAGATCTGCGGCTTTGCGACCTTCATCGGTTACGCCGACATGCTCGAGGCGCCGCGCTCGATCGGCTGGACGCTCCCGCACGTGACGATGGCCGTGTTGGACGCCGAAGGCCGCCACTTGCCCCCTGGCGAGGAAGGCGAGCTGTGCCTGCGCGGCCCTTCGGTGATGCTCGGCTACTGGCGCAATCCTGAGGCGAGCGAGGCGGCGCTGGGGCACGGCTGGCTGCGCACCGGCGATCTTGGCACGATGGACGAGCGCGGGCGCGGCTACCTTCTGGGCCGCGCCAAGGAGCTCATCAAGACCGGCGGCGAGAACGTCTATCCAGCCGAGGTCGACGCCGTCTTTGCCGCCATGCCCGAAGTCGCGGATATCGGCTGCTGCGGTGTGCCAGACAAGCAATGGGGCGAGGCGGTCAAGGCCTTCGTGGTGCTGAAACCCGGCCACAGCCTCACCCGCGAGGAGATTACCGCGCGCTTCAAGGGGCAGATCGCCGGCTACAAGCGCCCGCGCTATATCGAGTTTGTCGACCAGCTGCCTCGCGATCCGATCGGCAAACTGCTGAGGCGAGAGCTGTCGGCACGGCCCGTCTTGCCCGAGCAAGCGGCGTGAAGCTTGTTCCGCGAGCTGATCCCGCGCCGTGGCCGTTTGCGCCCTCCGGCCAGCGATCCTGACGCAGATACAAAGCTGTTGTCATCCTTCGCTCGCTGAAGCATTCTCGAACTACAATTGTGCAGGGGGACGATTTACTATGTCAGCAGAAATTCAGACCTACCGCTTCGAAACGCCGCACGATCGGATGGATATGAAGGATGCAGGAGGCATCTCAATCATCCAGACCAACACAGGCACGACCGGTATGCACGCAATCTTCGAGCCGGGGTGGACTTGGGAAAAGGACGAAAAGCCGCTCCTTGGCTTTCCCGACGCCTGTCCGATGCATCACACCGGTTATTGCATCAGCGGCACTTTGGTTGTTCGCATGATCGCGAGCGGGCTCGAGACCCGTATCAAGACGGGTGATTTTTTCGAGATACCTGCCGGTCATGACGCGTACGTGGACGGTTCTGAACGCGTCGAGCTTATCCTTTATGGCGCCCCTGAGCATACGCACTGATCGCTACCAGGGCCGATGCTGGCAAGAACGAACGGGTTTGTTGCGCTGCTGCCCCGCGATCCGATCGGTAAGCTGCTCAGGCGCGAATTGTCCACAAGGCCAATAACGCCCGATCAGGCGGCCCGAGGCCTCGCTAATCCGGCATGAGTGGCACGTCTCCACAGGGCCTCCATCGGCCCCTGTTCGTGGTTATCAAGCCACCAGCGGGAGAACACCATCTGTGCGGCGAAGATCATGACGGCGATGGCGTAGAACTGGAGCGGCTGAAATTCCCCGGCCAGGCCGAACCCGATGCCGTAGAAGAAGATCAGCCCGATTAGCGAATGGGTCAGGTAATTGGTCAGCGCCATACGCCCGACCGGCGCGAGGTGGCGCTGCACTCTGTGCGCGCGCGGCCAGACGAGCACGAAGCCTGCCGCATAGGCCAGCGCCAACGGCACGGTGCCAATCAGGGACGGCCAGCTGCCTTGTCCGCTGCGGGGGATCAGCGCATAGGCAAGGCTGCCCGGCAGGCCGATCGCCAGCCCCGCCCAGAACACGCGGCGCAGCAGGCGGCGGTTATCGAGGATTCCGCCCGTCACCAGTCTGCGCCCGACCTTCAGTCCGATCAGCATGATCCCGAGGACCTTGGGGATCCGCCAGCTTTCGATACGCAGCGCCCACGAGTAGATCGTTCCGCTGCCTTGCCAGGCGGCCCAGCCACGCCAATCGTCCCGCCGGAACCACTCAAGCACCTTGTCGGGCGCAGGGTCCACGCCCAAGCTCCGGACAATCGCATCGGCCAAGGCAAAGAGATATTGCTGCGGCGCCCAGCCCAGCTTCGCGAACAGCCAGATACCGAGGAACGGCACCACGAAGATGAGCAAGGCGGCAGCGATCAGCAACCGCCGCTCGTTCCATCTGTAAAAGAGCGGTAGCAGCAGCCCGAGCAAGGCATAGAGGGTCAGGATGTCGCCGTCCCAGATTAGCAGCGAATGGGTGAGCCCGATGGCCAGCAGCACCAGCACACGGCGGCGGTAGATGCGCATTCCATCGGCCCCGCGCGCGCTCAGCCGCCCGATCTGGAGCGCAAAGCCAGCCCCGAACAGAAGCGAGAAGCCCGAACAGAAGCCAGAAGACAGTGTAGAACTTGCCGTCGATCAGCAGGTGATGGAACCGGTATTGCCAGGCGGTGGCATCGGCGCCTGCAAAGGCCTGCTGCTGCTCGGTGGTCATGAAGACCCAGCCCGACCAGTAGAGGATGTTGGCAAGCAGGATGCCGAACAGCGCGAGCCCGCGCCTCGCGTCGAGTATCTCGATCCGTTCCTTGCTATCCGTCGCTGCGACCATGCTTGCCCCCCCCGGACGGGCCGAGTCCGCAGAAAAAGCGTAACAGCTTACCCTCCCGAGCTCAAATCGCGCGCCTTTGATGCGGCCTGAAACTCAGTCGGCCAGCACCGTCACGGCCACGCTCTGGCTGTTCAGCATCAGTGGTCCGAAGGCGGTTAGGAAGGCGACGTCGCCGCTGTCGCGCCCGATGCCGATCTTGGCCATTTCCGCCTCCTTGGCCATGCCGGTCGCATCGACGAGGTGCCATTCGCCGCCGAGGAACACTTCGGCCACAGCGTGGAAATCAGGCGGGGTCACGCCCGGCGCATAAACGGCCGCAAAGCGCGCCGGGATCTCGCCCGCGCGCGCCAGCGTGATCAGCAGGTGGGCATAGTCGCGGCATACGCCTTGGCCCGAATGGAACGTGTCGGCCGCGTTTGTTTCGGAATGGCTGGAGCCCGGGACGTACGACAGGTGCGTTGCGACCCAGTCGTGCATGGCGATCAGCTTCGCGCCGCCAGGCAGCGTGCCGAACTTGTTCTCGACGAAATCGGTGAACTGGTGCGATGGGCAATAGCGCGAGGGAAGCAGGTACTGCACCGTCTCGCCCGGCAGCCGGTGCGGCGGGAGCGCTGGCAGCGTAGCCACATCCCGGACGATCCGTTCAATGCTGACGACGGCGCGGTAATCGACGAGGAACCGGCTGTCGGTGCGCAGCCAGATGCGCTCGCCAACGTGATCCTGCGCCGGAACGCGCGCGAAATGCTCGCAGGGCGAGAGGCCCAGATGCGCTTCTTCGATGCGCTGCTCGGGGATCGCGGCAGCCTCGATCTGCAGCAGCAGGTCGCAGGCACGCGAAAGGCCGTAATCCAGCTGCACATTGATCTGAAGGCGCACGTTTGTGGGGTTCCGTTCGCGTAAAATGGCCGCGTTGCCGCGACAACGACGAGAGTAGCCCGCCGGACGAGGCATTGTTTCGCAAGAAAGTGCGCCCCAGTAGTCCGCGGCAGTAGCGCGCGCCAGCAGCGAATGGCAACGGGGCGCAGATGTCCGCGCTTCGTCGGCAAGATCGCAAAAGTTGCCGTGCAACAACCGACCCCTTTAGGTGAGACTACGCACAGCGGCTTTGTAAGGCGAAAACTGGTTACGAGTTAGGTTCGGTGCGCTTCGGATAGAGAACATCGCATCATGACCATCGCAAATGACCTCGTTGAGCAAGTTGTCGGCGATCAAAGTCACGCCCACGTGCCTGCTCGGGTCAGAGAGATCGTCGAGCGACATCGCCAGACGTTGCTCGGCCTTGCCGGTGCCCTTCTGGCTGCTGGCCGGGGCGAGGATGAAGTCGTGAACATCATCCAAAAGGCATCGGAGAGTTTCTCCATCAAGCTCAAATCAGAAACGGAAGGCCAGCAATCGTGAACGCTGTTTACGAACTGAACCGGCTCGGCAAAGCCAAATTCGACGAACCCGGCCGCCAGCGCGCGCTTGACCGGTTGGAGGTGGCGGGCTCGAAGGTTGAGGCGCCTTTCGAACGTATCGCCGATCTTGTGAAGACGACTTTGAACGCGCCAATCTGCGCTGTGTCACTGATCGACAACGACCGTCAGTGGTTCAAGGCCTTTCGCGGCTTTAGCGTCGACCAAACACCACGGGACATTGCGTTTTGCGACCACGCGATCAGGGAAGAAAAGCCGTTCATCGTCGAAGACGCAACCCATGATTCGAGATTCGCCAGCAATCCGCTTGTGCTGTGCGAACCGTTCATTCGCGCTTACCTAGGCATTCCGCTCAAGCTGCCCGACGGTTACATCGTCGGATCACTCTGCGTTATTTATCAGGAACCCAAAACCTTCTCTGACCACGAGATCATCATTCTCCAGAACTTCGCCAATCTCGTTCTTGGAGAGCTCGAACTGCGCACGATCGCCTATACCGACAGTCTCACCAATCTCCTGTCTCGCAAGGCGTGGACAGACCGGGTCGAAGCGGAAATCGACCGGGCAACGCGGCATCCGGCTTCGATTTCAGTCATCATGCTTGATCTTGATCATTTCAAGAAGGTCAACGACACCTATGGCCATGATGTCGGTGACATGGTGTTGCGTAAGACCGCTCAGGTCATCAACGCAGTCATGCGCAAACACGACCTGGCAGGACGGCTGGGGGGCGAGGAGTTTGCTATGTGCATCATCAACGCTGCTGAGCAGGCCGGACTGGCCGTTGCCGAGCGTCTCAGAGCAGATATCGCGGCGATGGCATTTCCCGAATATGACGGGCTGTCATGCAGCGCCAGCATCGGGGTGACTGTATTCGAGCCGGGCAGCGACGTGGACGATCTGCTGAAAAGGGCGGATCTTGCCCTTTATGAAGCCAAACGGTCTGGACGAAACCAGGTCCAGTTGGGGTAGGCCTGAACATAGTCTGGCACGCAAAGCCTGCCGTCTTTCGAAGCGGAAGCCGCCGCTCAGCCTGCCGCCGCCTCAAGCGCCAGCCGCCCTGCCTCCTCGCGCTCGAACGCTCGCTGGTAGCCCGGGCGCGACGTAAGCCGCTCGCGGTAGGCCTTCAGGCTCTCGGGCACGCCTTCATCCAGCCCCACGCTTTGCGACAGGATCAGCGCGTAACCCACACAGATGTCGGCGACGGTGAACCGGTCGCTGCACAGGAATTCGCGGCCCGCGAGGCGCTGTTCGATCTTGACGAGGCGCTTCCAATACCACTTGGCATAGGCGTGGCCCGCCTCCCCGAGCCCCTTGTCCTTCTCGAACAGGACGAAGCGCATGTAGACCGTCTGCGGGAAGGTGATCGTCGCGTCGGCGTGGTAGGTGAAGTCGCAATATTCGGCGTAATCGCGCTCACCGGGGGCGATGACCAGCTCGCTCGGCCCGTCCTTGCTGGCGAGGTAGTGCGCAATCGCGCAGCTCTCGGTCATGCGGCTGTCGCCGTCGGCCAGCATCGGCACCGTCCCCAGCGGGTTGACCGCAAGGTATTCGGGCGCGAGGTAGCGCGGCGGAAACGGGAGGATCCGGAGGTCGATATCGGCCCCCGCTTCCTCGGCAGCCCAGGTCGCGCGCAGGCCGCGCGACCGGGCGCAGGTATAAAGGATCGGCTTGGTCATGGGAGCGGCTTAGTGCCCCTCGCTCGCGCCGACACCCAGCACTTTGTGCAGGACCAGCGCGATTATCCCGCCCAGCACCACGCCGACCACTGCCGAAAGCGCGGCATAGGTCAGCCAGCCCAGCACGCCGCCAGCCCCGCCGGTCGCGCCCTTGACCGCATATTCGGCGCCGTGAACAATATCGTAGATGGCGTTAAAGCCGACCTCATGCGTGCCATGAACGATAATCCCGCCGCCGACCCACAGCATCGCCAGCGTCCCGATGATCGAGAGCGCGGTCAAAAGCTTGGGCACAAAGCGCAGCAGAAACCGCCCGAAGGCCTGCTTGGCATTGCTGGCCTGCTTGGTGAGGTAGAGCCCGATATCATCGATCTTCACGATGAAGCCGACCGCGCCGTAAACCGCTACCGTCACCGCGATCGCCACCACCGCCAGCACAAGTCCGCGCATCACCAGCGTCTCGTCCGCGACTTCGTTGAGCGCGATCGCCATGATCTCGGCCGACAAGATGAAGTCGGTGCGGATCGCCCCGCCAACGCGCTCGTTCTCGAAAGCGACGGGATCGGTGATTTCGTCATCGAGCGTGGCACCATGCTTGCCCGCGCCCAGCTTCTCCATCACCTTTTCCGCGCCTTCGTAACACAGGAAGGCGCCGCCGAGCATCAACAGCCAGATGATGGCGGAAGGCAGGAATTCGGACAGGATCAGCGCGCCGGGCAGCAGGAACAGGATTTTGTTCTTGAGGCTGCCCTTGGTTATCTTCCAGATGATCGGCAATTCGCGTGCAGGGGAAAGGCCGGTGACATAACTTGGCGTGACCGCCGCGTCGTCGATGACCACGCCAGCCGTCTTCACGCCTGCGCGGCTTGCCGCCACGCCAATATCGTCGATCGAAGCCGCCGCCGCCTTGGCAATCACCGAAATATCGTCGAGCAGTGCGACCAGTCCTGAAGGCACGGGCAATTCCCCCTTTTGCGAATCATAAAAGCGTCAAACATGGCGCTTGCCGCTCCGGTTCCCGCGGGACAAGACTTGCAATTGCGCAGGCATCCTGTAAGGGCCGCCCCTTCGCATGGGAACCGCCTTTGCGATTGATCGAAGAAAGCCGGAGGGGCCCTGCACGTCTGGTGCGGATCAGCCAGCGATCGGCATAGAGTGAAAGGACGCAAGATGTCGCTCTACGAGCACGTCTTTCTTGCGCGTCAGGACCTGAGCCAGGCTCAGGTCGACGCACTGGCGGCGCAAGCCACCGAAATCGTCGAAGCCGGCAACGGCAAGGTCACCAAGACCGAAAGCTGGGGCCTCAAGTCGCTCGCCTACAAGATCGAGCGCAACCGCAAGGCGCACTTCGTGCTGCTCAACATCGACGCCCCCGGCGCGGTCGTTGCCGAGCTCGAGCGCCAGACCCGCATCAACGAAGACATCATCCGTTACATCACCATCCGCGTGGAAGAACACGAGGAAGGTCCGTCTGTAATGATGCGCAAGAACGACCGCGAGCGTAAGCGCCGCGATGCACGTGAGGACCGCGACTGATGGCACGCCCGTTTTTCCGCCGCCGCAAGTCCTGCCCGTTCGCGGCCAAGGACGCCCCGAAGATCGATTACAAGGACGTGCGCCTGCTGCAGGGCTTCATGTCCGAGCGTGGCAAGATCGTGCCTTCGCGCA
>JBBRUU010000045.1:0-18626 GCA_038247515.1 Sphingomonadales bacterium | reverse complement strand
TTCGAATTGCTGCGGCGACCTGCTACTTGCGTTCCCGGACTCGGGCGATATGTTCGAATAGCATCATGAACCCGGCGACGTAAAACTAGCCCAGGTTGAATTAAGGTAGCGGCAGGACTCCCCCCACTTGCGGTCGTTCACTAACCAACGCGCCTTGCCCGTAAGCGGACTTGCCCCGCAGTGGGAGGGGTGCTTACGTCAACCCCATCGTCATCGCAGCTTGCGCTGGGGTGACGGGAGGTTCGGGAGACAGGGCTGGAAGCTCTACCCCAAAGCCTCTTTGTAGAGCGCCAACAGATCCGCCTCGCCCTGACCGGCGGCGGCGGTGTTGTAGGCGGGGCTGTCGGGGACCATCCAGCCGTGATCGCCTGCGTAAACGTCGATCTTGGCGGGGCGCTGGGCTGCCGTCGCGGCTTTGCGCAGCGCGGTCTTGTCGTTCGGCGCCTTGGCGTCGTCGTCCCGCGCGATCGCCACCAGCAGGCCTGCCTCCATCCTGGGGAATAGCGCGTGCGGGCTCATCGGGTCGCCGGGGCGCACCAGACCGCCGCCGTGGAAGCTTGCCGCGGCCTTGATGCGGGGACTGGCGGCCGCGCTCCACATCGTGAAGGGCCCGCCCATGCAATAGCCCTGCGTGCCGATCCCGCGCGCCTGACTTACGCCTTCCTGCCGGTCGAGCCAGTCGGTGATCGACTTGGTATCGCGCATGATCGCGTCTGCGGTCAGCTTGGCGCGCCACGGGCCGACCTTGCCAAAGCCGCCGCCCGCGATGAAACCGGCGAAATCGGCGAACTGCTCACCGGTGACGTCGCGGTAATAGGGGTTTGCGACCAGCACGACATAGCCTGCGCTCGCAAGATTGCGGGCAATGTTGCGCTTGGCTTCGCGGATCCCGGCGATGTCGGGCCACAGGATCACGGCAGCGTGGCTGCCTTTGACAGGTTGCACCAGAAAGCCATCCAGCCGCCCGTCAGCGGTGGCGAAATTGACGCCGCGTTCTTTGAGGCCTTTGCGCGCGGACGCTTGCGTCGTGGGCTCGGTTTCGGCCGGGGCACAAGCCGCGAGCGCCGCTGCGCCGCCAAGCGCGCCGAACTGGCGGCGGCTAATGGTCTGCTTGGCCCACTGAGCAAGCTTGCTTTCATCGCACATCGAAATTGTCTCCTGTCAGTCCCAACCGCGTGCGGTTGTGGCCCGCCGCCACGCGATCGACAAGTGGCAATGGACAAGCCCCGCCAAGCGCGGCAACATACGGGTAAAGAGAAACAGGGAGGATGGGATCCATGCACATCAACCGGTGGGCCGCGAGCGCGGTCTTGTTGCTGTCAGCCGGCGCGCTGGCGAACTGCAGCGAGATTTTCGGTGAGGGCACGGGCGGCACGGGCGGTGCCAAGGGCATTGGCGGCATCACCACCGCCATGCTGGTCGGCGCGGACGGGGACAGCGCGAACTGGATCAGCCACGGGCGCACCTATTCCGAACAGCGCTACTCGCCGCTTACCGCGGTCAACCGCGACACGGTCGGCAAGCTTGGCCTCGCGTGGTCCGCCGACATGGACACCGGGCGCGGGCAGGAGGCTACCCCGCTGGTGATGGATGGCAGGCTTTACCTCACCACCGCATGGAGCAAGGTGAAGGCTTTCGACGCGGCGACCGGCGCAAAGCTGTGGGAGTATGATCCCAAGGTTCCCGGCGAGACGGCGGTCAAGGCGTGCTGCGATGTGGTGAACCGGGGTCTTGCCGCATGGGGCGACAAGCTGTTCCTCGGCACGCTCGATGGCCGGCTGGTTGCGCTCGACCGCAATACCGGCGGCGTGGCTTGGGAGAAGGTCACCGTCGATCAGGACCAAAGCTACACCATCACCGGCGCGCCGCGGGTGATCGATGGCAAGGTGATCATCGGCAATGGCGGGGCGGAGTTCGGCGTGCGCGGCTTTGTCGCGGCCTATTCTGCCGACACCGGCGAGGAGCTGTGGAAGTTCTATACCGTGCCCGAGGGTGACGAGGGGGCTGATGCGCCCGCCTACCTCAAGAAGGCGGCGGAAACCTGGAACATGGACGTGCTGCGCGACAACGACGCGATCGGCGGCGGCGGGACGGTGTGGGATTCGATGGCCTACGATCCCGATCTCGACCTGCTCTACATTGGCGTCGGCAACGGGAGCCCGTGGAACCGCGCCTATCGTTCACCTGGCAAGGATGGCAAGGGCGAGGGCGACAACCTCTACCTCTCCAGCATCGTCGCGATCCGGCCCAAGACCGGAGAATATGTCTGGCACTACCAGACGACGCCGGGCGAGACGTGGGACTTCACCGCCACCCAGCACATCATGCTCGCCGACATGGAAATCGAGGGCAAGGTTCGTAAGGTGCTGATGCAGGCACCTAAAAATGGCTTCTTCTACGTGATCGACCGCGAGACGGGGAAGTTCATCAGTGCCAAGCCCTATATCTCGGTCAACTGGGCGACCGGGATCGACCCCAAGACCGGCCGCCCGATCGAGAACCCCGAGACCCGCGTCGACCAGACCGGCAAGCCTGCACTGGTGATGCCAGGCGCGCTGGGCGGACACAACTGGCACCCGATGGCCTTCAGCCCGAAGGAGAAGCTCGTCTACATCCCGGCTTTCGAGGCGGGGATGATGTATGCGCCCGAGGCCAACTGGAAGCCCGACAAGGCGCGCGGGTTCAACGTCGGCTTCAACCTGGGCGCGGGCGATCTGCCGCCCGACGGGGGCTTCCGCAAGCAGGTCGCTGGCACCTTGCGGGGGATGCTGGTGGCATGGGACCCGGTGGCGCAGAAAGCGCGTTGGACGGTCGAGCATCCCGGTCCGTGGAACGGCGGCTTGCTGGCGACCGGCGGGGGCCTTGTGTTCCAGGGCACCGCGGGCAGCGAGTTCAACGCCTATGACGCTGCCAACGGCAAGAAGCTGTGGAGCTTTGCCGCGCAGACCGGCGTGGTTGCGCCGCCCGTCACCTACACCGTCAATGGCGAGCAATATGTCGCGGTGCTGGCCGGTTGGGGCGGGGCCTATGCGCTGTCGGTCGACGGAGATCTGATCAAGCGCAAGGCCCCGGTGCGCAATGTGTCGCGGCTCTTGGTGTTCAAGATTGGCGGCACCGCCAAGCTGCCGGCTCCTTCTGCGCTCGCCGAACTCCCGCTCGATCCGCCGCCCAGCGTGGCCAAGCCCGAGCTGATCGCGCTGGGGCAGGCCAAGTACGGCCGCTACTGCGCGGTGTGCCATGCGCCGGGCGCGGTCGGATCGACCGTGCTCCCCGACCTGCGCCGTGCCGGATCGCTGGAAAGCGCGCAGGCGTGGAACGCAGTGGTCGAAGGCGGCATCCTCAAGGATAGCGGTATGGCCAGCTTCAAGGGCTCTTTGTCGAAAGCCGAGATCGAAGCGATCCGCGCCTATGTCATCAAGCGCGCGAACGAGGACAAGGTGCTGGAGGCATCCGCAAAGAAAGTCGCGCGGCGCTGACAACGTAGAAAGGGTCGCTCACCATGAAGGCCCGTTACGCTGGCGCATTCGCCTCGCTCGCACTTGCGCTTGCCGCGCCGCTGGTGGCGCAGGAGACCGCGCCCGCGCCCGCGCCCGCGCCCGCTGCCGCGCCAGCTGCCCCAGCCAGCACAGCGGGCGAGTGGCGGACCTTCACCACCCACGTGTACCGCGGCAAGCGCAATTCCGTCAGCTTCGTTGCTCCCGATCACGGCTGGTCCGGCACCGGCGCAGGCGACCTGTTCTGCACGATTGACGGCGGCGCAACGTGGGAGAAGGTCGCCAGCCGCCCCGGCACCTTCGTGCGCGCCGTCGGCTTTGTTGCCCTGGACAACGGCTTCATCGGCAATATTGGCACCGACTATTATCCCGGCGTCACCGACACGACGCCGCTCTACCGTAACCGCGATGGCGGCAAGACGTGGAGCGTGGACATCAGCGCGCACGCGGGCATGATCCTCGACGTGGGGTTCTTCGACGAGAACACAGGCATCGTCTTTGCCGCCACAAATGCCGATCCCGCGCAGGCCGAAGGGCTGGTGCTGCGCACTAAGGACGGAGGCAAGACGCGGCGCGAGGTCTACCGCTCGGGCCGCCGCTACGAGCTGATCTGGAAGGCGAGCTTGCTGGCTGGCGGCGAAACCGGCTACGCCGCCGTCCAGTCCTACGATCCCGAGCGAGCCACCCAGCTTGTGATCCGCACCGATGATCGCGGCAAGACATGGCGCAAGATCGAGATGGCGCAGGACAAGACCGCGCGCCAGTTCGGCGTTGGCTTCGTCAGCGCGGAGGTCGGCTTTGTCGGCACGATGGCGGGCGGCTTTGCCACCAAGGACGGCGGGAAAACGTGGGAACGCGCGCCTATCGCCCGCGCCGCCAACAAGCTCCAGGCCGTGCCCACCGACACAGGCGTGCGCCTCTATGCGATCGGCACCGGGGCGCAGGCGATTGATCTGCCGGCAACGCCCAAAGGCTGAGCATGGCAGGCGACCCCGCCGACATCCGCAACTGGCAGCGGCGGGCGGACGGTATCACCACCTCGGGCAAGCTTGAGCCGCACGATCCGGAGCGTTTCGCGGCGATCGGCGTGCGCCACGTGGTGAACCTTGCGCTCGGCAGCCACCCCGAGGCGCTGGCTGACGAGGCCGCGCTGATGGCGGCGGTGGGGATCGCCTATACGCATATCCCCGTGCCCTTTGACGCACCTACGCCTGCGCATCTCGCCGCGCTCGCCGAGGCGCTTACCGCGCACCCCGGGCCAGTCCATGTCCATTGCATCATGAACTGGCGGGTGACGGCGTTCTTCTATCTGCTCGACCGTGCGGCCGGTGTGCCGGAGCCCGAGGCCCGCGCGAGAATGGCGGAGGTGTGGAACCCGCTGGAGGAGGAGGGCGCCCCCGAAGTGTGGCGCAAGTTGCTGGAAGGCAGCGCCTAACCGGCGAAGAAATTGAGCTCCAGCAGCACGTTGTTCGGATCGGCGGTGAAGATCTGCCTGAGGCCAATCGAGGACAGATCGTTGATCTTGTAATCCGCGCCCCGCGCTTCGAGCCGCGCTTTCACTTCGTCGAACTCGCCGCAGCGCAGCGCGACGTGGTGGATCGCTCCGGTCTCGCTTCCCGGCGAGGCTGCGCGGTCATAGGCGCGCGGGCAGTCCACCGCGTTCAAGTGCAGGATCGCCTGCCCGCCCGCGTCGTACATCCAGCGCACTTGCGCAGGGCTTAGCGGCGGCGGGCCGTCGCGCTCCTCCAGATCTAGCAGCTCGGCATAGAACTGCGCGGTCTCGGCAAGGCGGTCGGTGATGATGTTAACATGGTCGAGGCGCTGGACGATCATCGCGCGCACAATGCGCCGCGCGCCGCGCCCGCGCACCTGCGAAAATCGCTCAGCCCGTTACCTTGGCGAGCGCCGCCTCGCACTGGTGCATCAGTTCGGCGATGATGTCTGCGGCGGGTTCCTCCTTGGTCACCATGCCGACCGACTGCCCGGCCATCACGCTGCCGTTCTCGACATCGCCGGCGATCACCGCACGGCGCAGGGCGCCCGCCCAGAAGTGCTCGATCTGCAATTGCGCTTCAAGCATGTCGACCGTGCCTGCATCGAGCAGGGCGGCGACTTCGCGCTGCTTGGCGGTGAACTCCTCGGTACCCTTGTTCTTCAATGCGCGCACCGGGATTACCGGGAGGCGCGGGTCGACCTGCACGGATGCGGTCGCATCGCGGGCGTTGGCGCGGAAGAACGCCTTCTTGAAATTGGGGTGGGCGATGCTCTCGGTCGCGCAGGCAAAGCGCGTGCCGAGCTGCACACCGGCTGCGCCCATCTTGAGGTAGCTGGCGATCGCTTCGCCCCGGCCGATGCCGCCGGCAACGAAGATCAGGTGATCGGCGGCAAGTGCGGGCAGGATCTCCTGCGCCAGCACGCTGGTGGAAACCGGGCCGATGTGGCCGCCTGCCTCCATGCCCTCGATCACCAATGCGTCCGCGCCGGAACGCAGCAATTTCTTGGCAAGCGCAACCGTCGGGGCGAAGCAAATCACCTTGATGCCGCTCTCATCCGCCTTAAGCGCCTCGACGCTGCCCTTGGGCGGGATGCCGCCCGCCAGCACCACGTGGGTGACGCCGTGCTTGCGGCACACCGCGATCAGATCGAACAGCGCGGGGTGCATGGTGATGAGGTTGACGCCGAAGGGCTTGGCCGTGAGCAACTTGGTTGCGGCGATCTCGGTGTCGAGCAGTTCAGGCGTCATTGCCCCGCAGGCGATCACGCCGAACCCACCCGCGTTGCTGATCGCGGCGACGAGGTTGCGTTCGGACACCCAGCTCATTGCGCCGCACATGATGGCGGCTTCGCAGCCGAGGAAGTCGGTGCCGCGCTGCATGCGGGCGGCGGTGTTGGGGTAGGTTTCCATGGGCTGCGCGATTAGGGCCAAGCGCGGCTCACCGCAAGCGGGCGCGCAAGACAGTGGCGTTGCAATGGTGGCGATTGCGGGACTGCCGTGTGACCGAACTATGATTACGTAATCACGAAATTTTCTTTCAATCGACTGCAAGGCGTAATCTTGCGGTGCCAGTGGCGAGCCGTCAGCCGGGCTCCCCATCCTCTCCTCCGGCTGGCACGATTTCGGCGGACACAGCTGAAAAGGAACCCTGCCATGATCATGCGTTTTGTCCTCACCGCCGCGGTGCTCGCTTGCGCCGCGCCTGCCCCTGCCCCTGCCCTGGCCATGGCCCTTGACGAGCCGGTCCGCGTGGCAGTGCCCTATGGCGACCTCGACCTCACCAGTGATGCCGGGCGCGAAGCGCTCGATACCCGGCTCGACCGTGCCGCGCGCAAGGTGTGCGGCAATGCACCAGCGCGCGAACTGAGGCAGATCACGGCGCGGCAAGTATGCCTTGCCGAAGCGCGCACCAGCTATCAGGCGCAGGTCGCACTCGCGCTCGACGCTGCCAACGCCCGCCGCGTGGCGGTGCTGGCGGACAAGATCTACCTGCTCGCCAGCTTCTGAACGGCTGCGGCGCGTGCATGAGGGGCGGTGCCGGACGACGGCGCCGCCCTTTCGTACGTCAGCGGTAGATGATGCGCACTTTGGCGGCGGCCGCTTTCGCGAGTTCCACGGCGGCGGGCGCGTCAGCGGCGCGGGCCAGCGCGACGCCCATGCGGCGGTAGGGGCGGGTGCCTGGCTTGCCAAAGATCCGCACGTCCACATCGGGCGAGAGAGCGAGCGCCTCGGCCAGCCCTTCGAAGGCAAAGTCGTTGCTGTCGCGGTCGGCGAGGATCACCGCCGATGCGGCAGGGCGCGCGGCGATCTTGGCAGGCACCGGCAGGCCGAGGATCGCGCGGGCGTGGAGATCGAACTCGGTGAGGTCCTGGCTGACCAGCGTCACCATCCCGGTGTCGTGGGGGCGGGGGGACAGCTCGGAGAAGATCACCTCCTCTGCGCCGTCTTTTCCTTTGGTAACGAAGAACTCTACCCCGTAAAGCCCCCAGCCGCGCCCGCCGCCTTGCAGCGCCATGACGACCTTGGCTGCCATCTCTTGCGCCTTGGCGAGGGCCGGGCCGGACATCGCTGCGGGCTGCCAGCTTTCGCGGTAATCGCCGCGCTCCTGCCGGTGGCCGATTGGAGGGCAGAAGCTGATTCCGTCCTTATGCCGCACGGTCAGCAGGGTGATCTCGTAGTCGAAGGCGATGAACTGCTCGGCGATCACCCGCGCCCGGTCGCCGCGCATGTTGGCGACGGCATAGTCCCAGGCGGCTTCGAGCGCTTCCGGCCCGTCGACCTTGCTCTGGCCCGTGCCCGAGGATGACATGACCGGCTTCATCACCAGCGGATAGCCGATGCGGGCTGCCACGGCGTCGGCCTCGGCAAAGCTTTCCGCATAGCTGTATCGCGAGGTGGTGAGGCCCAGCTCGCCTGCCGCCAGATCGCGGATCGCGTCGCGGTTCATGGTCAGCTGCGCCGCACGGGCCGAAGGGACAACGCGCAACCCCTCCGCTTCCAGTTCAGCCAGCATTTCGGTGCGGATCGCCTCGATTTCGGGGACGATCAGGTCGGGCCGGTGCTTCTTAGCCACCCCCCGCAGCGCCGCGCCGTCGAGCATCGAAAACACCTCGCGCGCATCGGCAACCTGCATCGCGGGCGCGTCGTCGTAGCTGTCGCAGGCGATCACCCGCGCGCCGAGGCGCTTGGCGGCAATCACGAACTCGCGGCCCAACTCGCCCGAACCGAGCAGCAGGATGGTGGCAATGTGGCTCATGGGGCGAGGGTTTAGCTGGCCCGATGGTTTAGTCTAGAGTGGCCTCACGCCGCCCGCCGATACACCGCGACCGCTACTCGGCGACCGCCGCCCGCCCGCGCCAGCACAAGGCCCAGCTCCGCCTCGCGCAGGGTCCAGTCGACGGTGCATTCGACCCGCGCCAAGCCTGCGCTCACGGTTAGGTGCGGCGCCTTGGCCGAAGCCGACGCGCCGAGGCCGGCGAAGGTTGTCGCCACGTCTTCGGCCCATTCGCGCGCGGCGCGCGAGGTCATTTCGGGGATCAGCACCGCAAAACGCTCGCCGTCCAACTGTGCAAGCTCATGGCCCGGCAGCGCCATCGTCTCGAGGAACTTGGCAAATCCCCACAGCACTTCGTCGGCGGTGCGCTGGCCATAGCGCAGCAGCAGCGCGCGCATTGCGTCGACCGCGAAGACCGCGACCATCTGCCCGCCGCCCTGCGCGAGGTGTCGCCTCAGGCTGGCGCAGAAGGCCGCGCGGTTGGCTAGGCCGGTGAGCGGATCGGTGACCGCGCGGGCGTGCAGTTCGCCTTCGAGGCTGCGCACCTGCTGGACCGAGCGCATCAGGCACAGCGCGCCGTCAAGCGTGCCGTCGGCGCAGCGCATCGGCCTGAGGCTCAGCGAATACCAGCGCTGGCAATAGAGATGGCGGCAGCTGTCGGGCTCGGCGCAGGCGATCACCGGGAACTCGGCCCACCCGCCCTGTGCTTCGCCCAACAGTGCCGCAACGACATATTCGCCAAGGAAGGCGGCGTGATCGCGCATCGCTAGATCGGTGATGTGCGGTAGCAACAACGCGGCGGAGAAGTCCTGCCCCAGCTCGGCGATGTTTGCAGATGCGTGGATGATAAACCCGCGGGGATCGATCCGGATCACGATATCGCCGGAGTTCTCCTCCAGCAGGCCATGCAGCACATGGCCTTCGACGTCACTCAAAGCGATTTTCATACCGACAGTGCCCCAGCAGGTTAGCGATATAAACGCCAGCCCGCTCATAGTCAGGTTGCATGGTAACTAACGAAACGTGATTTTAAGAAACGACTTCCCCTGTATTCGTGAAGACAAATTGATTATTAGTTAGATCAGTAAGTTGATCAGACTAAAAAACGAATCATCTTCAGACCTCGTTTACCATATTTTACAGATTCGGCAGTCAATCCAATACGTATTTGCAGCCCTAGGTATCAGCTTGTATTGGCGATAACCCGTATGGATCAGATCTCGATCATGATCCGCACGGCTTGCGGATCGGTGCCGCAGGCCTCGGCGATGCGCTGGCGGCACTCGGCGATCACCGCGTCGATTTCGCGCGGTACCGCGGGGCCGGGGGCGAGCAGGGCGGGGTCCACGCCGAGCGCGGCGGCGATTGGGCCCAAGCGTTCGGGCAGCGGGCGGGCCTTGCCTTTTTCCCACGCCCAGACGGTCGGCTTGCTCACCCCGAGCGTGGCGGCAACGTCGGCAAGGGTAAGCCCTGCCTCGCGCCGCAGTCGGTTGAGCCGCGTGCCCAGCGTTTCGGTCGGACTGCGTAGCACGGGTGATGAGCGCAGCGCGGACGCAAGCGGCTGGGTCGGCGCGCCGGGCGCAAACCCCTGAAGTTGCGCAGCGGCAAGCGCTGCGGGGCTGAGTTCTTCGTCGAATGCGCAGCCGAACAGGTGCTCGCTGCGCCAGACCACGCTAGCGCTGACCGCACCTGCTTCGGGCAGTTCGATGGCCAGTTCGTCGCCTTCTGCAAGGTCGAATTCTGTCTCGATCAGCAGGCCGGCGGAGGAGATATTGTGAATGATAACATTGGCGTCGCCCGAACCCGCGACAAAGCCGCTCGTCTCGAGGCGCAGCGCGCGGCGGGCAGCCGAGCGCTTGATGTCATTGGCACTGACGTCGGCGGACCGGGGGTCGAGATGGGCCCTGATGGGCATGGAGAAGCGCCTTTCGTCCTCGGGAGGAGGAGGCGCACAGTCCAGCCAAAATTATTAAAGCGCAGTAACTTTAGATGGTTAATTCCGGTGAAACGAACTGCTTTTCAGCTAACTGCATCGAGCCCGTAAGCTGTGTGAAGGACGCGCACCGCGAGCTCGGTTTCGTCCTCGTCGATCATCACGCTGATCTTGATCTCGGAGGTCGAGATGGCCTGGATGTTGATGCCGCGATCCGACAGCGCCCGGAACATCGAGCTGGCAACGCCGGCGTGGCTCTTCATCCCGACCCCGACGACGCTGATCTTGGCGATCTTGCTGTCGGTGATGATGCGGTTGAAGCCGATTTCGCCGCGGCGATCCTCCAGCAGCGCCTGCGCGCGGGCGAGATCGGATTGCGGTACGGTGAAGGTCACGTCGGTCTCGCCCTTGTCGCGCCCGACGTTCTGGATAATCATGTCGACATTGATGCTGGCCGCAGCGAGCGGCTCGAAGATGTTAGCGACTGCGCCGGGACGGTCGGGCACGCGGGTGAGGATCACCTTGGCCTCGTTCTTGTCATGCGCGATGCCGGTCACAAGCTGGCGTTCCATCAGGCCGTTCTCCACCAATTCGTCCATTTCCTGTTCGGAGACGATCATCGTCCCCGGCAGATCGTCGGCAGGCGGGGCGCCTTCGCCGATGAAGCTCGATAGCACCTGCACCCGCACCTTTTCCTTCATCGCCAGCCCGACCGAGCGGGTCTGGAGCACCTTGGCGCCGACGGAGGCGAGTTCGAGCATTTCCTCGTAGGTCACCGCCTTCTGTTTTTTCGCCTTGGCGACGATGCGCGGGTCGGTGGTGTAGACGCCGTCGACATCGGTGTAGATGTCGCAGCGGTCCGCCTTGATCGCCGCTGCCACCGCCACCGCCGACGTGTCCGATCCACCGCGGCCCAGCGTGGTGATGCGGCCATCTTCGGAGACGCCCTGAAAGCCCGGAATCACCGCAATCTCGCCTGCTTCCAATGAAGCGATCAACGCGTCGGCATCGATTGCGTCGATGCGCGCCTTGGCATGGGCTTCGATGGTGTTGATCGGCAATTGCCAGCCGAGCCAGCTGCGCGACTTGCACCCCAGCGCCTGAAGCGTGAGCGCGAGCAGCCCGCTGGTGACCTGTTCGCCGCTGGCGACGACCACATCGTATTCAGCCGGATCGTAAAGCGGATTGGCCTCGCGGCAGAAGGTGACCAGCCGATCGGTCTCGCCCGCCATGGCGCTCACCACCACGGCGACCTGATCGCGGGTTCCATCAGGCTTGGGCGCAGCCTGCGCGCGCACGATATTCGCGACCCGGCGGATACGCTCCGTCCCGGCCATCGACGTGCCGCCGAATTTCATCACGATACGAGCCAAAGGGGTCAGCTCCCGCTGGTGAGTGTTCGCGGGCGCTGTTAAGGGGCGATCATGGGAAACGCAAACGTCTCGGCCAACAACCCGAATGTAACTATCCGCCCCGAAGAGGCTGATTTCTTCGCCAAGCTGGCGCGCGACTGGTGGAACCCCAAGGGTCCGATGGCGAGCCTGCATCAGGTAAACCCGGTGCGCATGGCGTTCATCCGGGAGGCGATCGACGCGCATTGGGCGGGTGCCGCCGCGTCAGCGCGGCCGCTGGCGGGCAAGTCGGCGCTCGATATCGGCTGCGGCGCGGGGCTGGTATGCGAGCCTCTGGCGCGGCTGGGCGCGGCGGTGACGGGCGTCGATGCGGCAGCGGAGAATGTCGCGGCGGCAAGCGCGCATGCGGAAGCTGTCGGCCTCGACATCCGCTACATGGCGGGCGAGGTCGCGGGGCTGGATATCGGCACTTTCGACCTTGTCACCTGCGTGGAGGTGATCGAGCACGTCGCCGACAAGCCCGCTTTCCTGCGCGATGTCGCGGCGCGGCTGGCGCCTGCCAATCAAAACGGGGGCGGCTTGCTGGTGATGTCCACCCCCAACCGCACGGCCACCTCGCGCGTCCTGCTGGTCGGCGCGGCCGAGGCGGTGGGCTATATCCCCAAGGGCACGCACCACTGGGAGGACTTCGTCACGCCCGATGAACTCGAGGGCCTGTTGGCCCAGGCGGGGCTGACGGTGACGGCCAAGCGCGGCATTGCGTGGCGGCCGGGCAAGGGGCTGCATCTGTCCGGCGATATGTCGCTCAACTACATCCTGAGCGCGCGGCGGGCATAACTTCGTCACTGCGGCGCAAGCTGGGGCGTAGAGCGGCAAGCGTGGCGCGTGAGACCCGAGGTCCCAGCTTGCGCCGGGATGACGCTCAAGGGCAGCTGCGCCCCTTGAGCGGCCCGTCGCTGAACACCCCTGCAACCCCTGCCGCCTGAAGGTCCGCTGCAAGCTTCACATCGCCGCAGCCGCGTCCCTTGGGATCATCGCCGGTCCGCAGCATCGGGGGCAGGAACTCGTTTTCCGGCCGCACTGTCCAGGCATGCACGTCCAATCCCGCCGCCTTGGCATCCGCGACCAGCGAGGTCGGTGTGCCGTCCGGGTTCAGGATCATCGCGATATGCGCGCCCACCGCGTCGGCATATTTGGCAATCTCGGCAAGGCCGGTGGGCGTCACCATGTCGGCATAGCGGATCGACGGCTCGTCCGCCGGGCCGCTGATGGGCTCGACCAGCTGCACCAGCTCGAACCCGCCGCCACGCTGCTTCAGGCGCTGCAAGGGCGCGATCTCGAAGTTCTGGACGAACACCGGGTCCGCCGCGGTAATGCCGAGCTGCCGGAAGTCGCGCAGCAGCAGATCGACCATGTCGATCCCGGCGTCCTGGAGCAGGAATTCGGGGTGCTTCAATTCGGGGTAGAGCCCGATCCGCCGACCGGTTTCCGCCTCCTTGGCACGCACCAGTTTCACGATCTCGGCAAAGGTCGGCACTTGGTAGAGCCCGTCATAGCGGGCGTTCGCCGGACGCAGCGCAGGGATGCGTTCCTTGGCGCGCAGGGTGCGCAGTTCGGCGAGGGTGAAGTCCTCGGCAAACCAGCCGGCAACCTTCTGGCCGTCGATGGTCTTGTCGCGGCGGCGGTCCTCGAACTCCTCGCGGGTCGCGACATCGGTGGTGCCCGACAGCTCGTTTTCGTGGCGTGCGACAAGGACGAGGTCCTTGGTGGCGACCAGATCGGGCTCGATATAGTCCGCGCCGTCGTCGATCGCGCGCTCGTAGGCTGCAAGCGTGTGCTCGGGGCGCTCTGCGCTGGCACCGCGGTGGGCGATGATCAGCATTTCGCCGTTCTGCGCTGCGGCAGGCGCGGCGGCCAGCAGGGCGGTAAGGAGAAGTCCGGCTTTGATCATTTCATCGCTCCAATCGCGGCGCGCGCCGCTGCCAGCCGGTCGGGCCCTTGCCCGGCGATCCGCACGAAAGGCACGTCGGCGTCCACCAGCACCTGCTCCACGATCCTTGCAAACCTGTGACGGTCGGCCGGATCACTGAAGAAGCGCGTGCCGTCGTCGACCCACGGCAGATCGGGTTCCAGCAGCAGATAGAGGTCGGCTTTCGGCGCGGCCATCAGTTCTGCGGGGCGCTCGCCGAGCAGCATCGCTACCCAAGCCGCGGTCATCAGCGCATCGGTGTCGGCGAGGAGCAGCGGCCCGGCCCACCCGGCGGCGGCGGCGATCATCGCCTGCTGCGCGCGGCCGATCAGGAGCAGGTCGCCAAGCGACAGCGGGCCTTTGTGCACCTCGCAATGGCTGCGGCCATATTCGCCGACGGTGAGCGCGCCGGTCTCTTCGGAGAGCAGCGCGGCAAGGGTGGTCTTGCCGGTGCTTTCTGCGCCGTGGAGGCAGATCGTGCGGCGGTAATGCGCCTGCACGGGCATGGGGAGGTAGAACCAATGCGCCGCCGGATCGGCCCTCACCGCGCTGGCGGAAAGTCCGGCAAGCGGATCGCCCGCCAGCCCCAGCACCCGGCCTCCCAGCGGCACGAACATCCCCCCCACCTGCCGCGCCAGCTGCGCCCCGTAGTCCTCGCCCGCAAAGAGGGTGTCGATGGGCTCGGGATGAGCGTCTGCGACGATGGCGCGCCAGATCGGCCAGAAGTCAGCGCTGTCCTCGGGCGCCTGCGGGACCGGCGCGCCGTGGCCCACTACCCGGCAATCGGGGAGCAGATCACGCATCCATGCCAGCCGCGTCTCGCCCGGAATGGGGTCGTCGGGCAGCCAGCACACCAGCACGGTCAGCTCGTCCACTAGCGCCCGCGCGGCGCAAATCAACGCCATGTGCCCGGCGTGCGGGGGCATGAACTTGCCGAGCAGGAAGCCGCGCTTAGTCACTCTGCGCCCATCACGCTTCGACGCCTTCACCCTCGCGCGCGGCCTTGGCCCATTGGGCAAGGCCAGCGGCAGCCAGCACCAGAAACACGATATAAAGCCCGGCAGTGAGGTAAAGCGCGCGGTGGATATAGACGCCGATCGAAAGCACATCGATCGCGATCCACGCCGCCCAGTTCTCCACCCGCCGCATCGCCAGCAGCACCTGCGCAACCACGCTTGCGCCTGCGATGGCGGCGTCGGCATAGGGCAGGGCGGCATCGGTCCAGCGCGCCATCGCCCAGCCTATCGCGAGGCTCGATCCCGCCACCAGCACCAGCGCGGCGGCGCGGGCGGGCCAGCCCATCCAGCCGACGCTCACCATCTTGGCCAGGCCCCCGGCGCGCGCCCACAGCCACCAGCCCCAGCCTTGCGCGGCAAAGAAGAACACCTGCAGCCATGCCTCCCCGTAGAGCCGTGCCTCGCGGAAGATCACGAAGTAGCAGGCCACCATCGCCAGCCCGAACGGGAAGTTCCAGATCGACCGGCGCACCAACAGTCCGACATTGGCAAGGCCGAGCGCAACGGCAATGATCTCGAGCGTGTTCATTGCGTGGGGGGTCAGCCGAGCGCGGCGGCCCACTCCTCCGCCTTGAAGCCGATCAGCAGGCCGCCCGAGTGCTCAAGGATGGGCCGCTTGATTACCGAAGGATTGGCGGCGAGCAAGGCAGGCGCGGTGTCGGCGCTCGCGGCTTTCGCTTTGTCCTCGCCGGACAGCGCGCGGAAGGTTGTGCCCTTGCGGTTCACTACCACATCTAGACCGGCCGCCGCGATCCATCCCGCTACCCGCGCTGGGTCGGCGCCTTCCTTCTTGTAGTCGTGGAAGGTGTAGTCGCAGCCCCCAGCCTCCAGCCAGGTTCGCGCCTTCTTGACCGTATCGCAGCCGGGGATGCCGTAAAGGTGGATGGTCATGCCTGTCTCGTTATTGCGATCAGCCGTTCGGGCTGCTCGGTAATCCATAGCCAGATGCCGGAGTGCTTCGTGGCTCGCGCTCCTCGCAATCCCGAAGGGGTGTGGTCAAGTGCGCGGTACCTGATGCACGTTGGAACTGCCCCGGTTTATGCGAGCATGGCCGGCCCGATCACTGCCATCCACATCGCTATTCCCATGATCGCGCCAACGAGCACGGATGCAACCCTTGCAACGCGCCCGCCGAAACCGGATTGGACGACGGCCCAAATCCAAAAGATGATCAGTCCAACCATCTGGATTGCCACGAGCCAAGTTGGCGAAACGCCTATCGCAAGCGCTGCGTTATACTCATCGAAGTTGGGCGTGCCTTGGAAGGCTGTATCTTCGGACCAGGCCTTGACTACCCAGAAAAGGTAGACTCCGCCGACAATGAACCGAAGCGGCGCGGTTATTGCCAGTGCGAATGCCCAGCCAGATGCGGCCGAGCGTGCCAGCCCCCACGCGGCGATGACCATCAAAACGACAGTAACGAGTGGCCCCGAAGAGGCTTGTAATGCGACAGCCTGATCCGGTGCAGACCCGATCACCGGACCGCCTGACACGCTTCCGACATTCAAACGCACCGGGAAACCGAGGCTCAGGCCCACAAGGAAGTGGCCCAATTCATGCAGGACTATGCCCGCTGGCGCTAAGGGGACGGCCCAGCAGGCAAGGCGGAAACATTCTCGCCAATCCAGCCTTGGCGTTGCAGTCCTACCATCTGTCATCACGTCGCCGCCTCCCAGAGCTTGCCCGGTTGCAAGACATTACCTGTCCGCTCAGCTTCCGCAAATGGCGGCCATCCGGTTAGAATCGCCGGGATACCGGCAGGGAGGTGTTATACAGCAACTCCTGCTCAGGGCGAACGGGTCAGGGTTTTGTTCCCAGATGCGCGTCGGCAATCGCCACCGCGAGCGCGTCGGCCGCGTCGCTTCCCGCGATCTGCACGCCGGGGAGCAGCACTTTCACCATCGCCGCGAGTTGCGCCTTTTCTGCTGTCCCGGTGCCGGTGACAGCCTGCTTCACCCGCCGCGCAGCGTGTTCGTTCACCGCCAGCCCCGCCGCCCCGCACGCCGCCAGCACGCAGCCGCGCGCCTGCGCGAGCTTGAGGGTCGATTGGGCGTTCTTGTTAACGAAGATCTCTTCCGCCGCTGCACGATCCGGGCGGTGCTCGGCGATCACCGCGGCGATCCCTGCGTGGAGCGCCGCGAGCCGTTCGGCCATCGGTGTGCTCGCGTCGGTCTTGATCTGGCCATTTGCGACATGGCCGATCCGTGCGCCCTCCGCCCGGATCACGCCCCAGCCGGTGGAGGTCAGCGAGGGGTCAAGGCCGAGGATCAGCACGCTTCAGAGCCGGATGCCGAGGCGCGGCCCGAATTGTACCAACAGCAGGTACAGAACGATCGTCAGCACACAGCCAGCCGCCAAGGCTGCCCAAAAGGCGAATCCCTGCCGCAGCAGGGCCGGGATGAGCAGGAACATCGGCAGGCTCGGCAGCACGAACCAGAAGGTCGCCTCAGCATGAACCGCCATATTCTCGGCATCGGGCCGCGCGTGCCACAGAAAAATCATGCCGAGGATCGAGACCAGCGGCAACGACGCGATCAGCGCCGCCATCGCAGGCAATCTGCGGCCGATTTCGGCAATTGCCGCGATGATGACGCCAGCCAGCAGCGCCTTCGCAGCAAAGGTCCACATTAACCCAGCTTTTCCATCACCTCGTCGGGGATCTCGTAATTGCCCCAGACGGTCTGCACATCGTCGTCATCGTCGAGCGCGTCGATCAGCTTCATCAGAGTGCCCGCAGTTGCTTCGTCGACCTCGACGCTGAGCACCGGCTTCCACGCCAGCTTTACGTTGTCGGCCGGGCCGAGCACCTTTTCAAGCTCGCCCGAAACGCCGTGGAGCGCGTCGGCGGCGGTCCAGATGGTGTGGCCGTCTTCCGAGCTTTCAACATCATCTGCGCCCGCCTCGATCGCGGCTTCGAGCACCTTTTCCTCGTCACCGGCGCTGGCCGAGTACTCGATTAGCCCGCGCCGTTCAAAGCCGTGGCTCACCGAGCCTTCCGAGCCGAGGTTGCCGCCGTTCTTGCTAAACGCGGTGCGCACATTGGTGACGGTGCGGTTGCGGTTGTCGGTCAGCGCCTCGACGATCAGTGCGACGCCGCCCGGGCCGTATCCTTCGTAGCGGATCTCGGCGTAATCCTCGCCGCCCGCCATGCTCGCCTTGTCGATGGCGCGCTGGATGTTGTCCTTCGGCATCGACTGCGCGCGCGCGGCGTTGACCGCGAGGCGCAGGCGCGGGTTCATGTCGGGATCGGGCATGCCCATCTTGGCCGCCACAGTGATCTCGCGGGAAAGCTTGGAGAAACTCGCCGCGCGTTTCTTGTCCTGCGCACCCTTGCGGTGCATGATGTTCTTGAACTTGGAATGGCCTGCCATTGGACGAACTTCACCGGAATGTTGGAGATTTGAGCGCGGGCCATACTCCGCCAGGCGCGGGCGATGCAAGGGCGCGCGTGGCAGGCGACATGGGCTGGCGCGAACGGCTGGCCGACGTGGCGCGTTTCGCGGTACGCCCGACCTATGCCGCGCAGCCGATTGTGTGGGGGCGGGGATTGGTGCTGGCGCTGGCGGTGGTCCTTGCACTGGACATGGCGCTCTATGGGCTACTTGTCGCCCTTGCGGAAGTATTTGACGCGGACGGTTCCATTCTGCCCCAACTCATCGAGACCCCCGTATCGCCTGCCACTGACGTCTTTACGGGCCTGCTACTGGCCCCGGTGGCCGAGGAAGCACTGTTCCGAGGCTGGATGCGCGGCCAGGTCGCGGCCTTGCGCTTTGCCGTCTATGGCTTTGCCGCGTTCGGCCTCTTTGCGGCGAGCCTGATCGTGCCTGCCCAATTCGCCACGATGGTGGCTGTCGCCGCAGCGGCTCTGGCGTTTGCCGGATTGATCCACTGGGGGAGCACCGCCCAGCGCGACACTGTGGTGCCTGCGTGGTTCACGCGGCACTTTGTCGTACTGGTGTGGAGTTCGACGCTGCTGTTCGGCCTCATCCATCTCGGCAATTACGAGCCGCTGACAGATCCACTCGGTGTGCTGGTGGTGGTGCCGCAGACGGTCGGCGGGTTGCTGCTCGCCTACACCCGCACGCGGCTGGGC
>JBBRUU010000044.1:0-18731 GCA_038247515.1 Sphingomonadales bacterium | reverse complement strand
TCGCCGTCCCAAATGCCGATTTCAATCCCGTTGTTCTTCAACTCCTGTTCAACAGAGAAATCTTTGACGAACGCTGATTTTGCCATACCTAATTCTCCTCAAAGCGGAATATTGTCATGCTTCTTCCACGGGTTCTCCAGCTGCTTCGTCCGCAGCTTGCGTAGCCCCAGCGCAATCCGCCGCCGTGTGGAATGCGGGTGGATCACCTCGTCGATATAGCCGCGCTGCGCCGCCACGAAGGGGTTGGCGAAGCGATCTTCGTATTCCTTGGTCTTTTCCGCGATCTTGGCCGCGTCACCGCGATCCGAGCGGAAGATGATCTCCACCGCGCCCTTTGCGCCCATCACTGCGATTTCCGCGGTGGGCCAGGCGTAGTTGAGGTCGCCGCGCAGATGCTTGCTCGCCATCACGTCATACGCTCCGCCGTATGCCTTGCGGGTTATGACGGTGATTTTGGGCACGGTCGCTTCGGCATAGGCGAACAATAGCTTTGCGCCGTGCTTGATGATCCCGCCCAATTCCTGCGCGGTGCCGGGCAGAAAGCCGGGGACGTCCACGAACGTCAGGATCGGAATCTCGAACGCATCGCAGAACCGCACGAACCGCGCGGCTTTCTTCGAGGAATTGATGTCGAGGCAGCCTGCCAGCACCGTCGGCTGGTTCGCCACCACGCCCACGCTGCGGCCTTCCACCCGGCCAAACCCGCACAGGATGTTGCCTGCGTGCATTGGCTGGATCTCGAAGAAATCGCCTTCGTCGAGCACCTTGGCGATGACTTCGTGCATGTCATAGGGCTGGTTGGCGTTATCGGGGATCAGCGTGTCGAGGCTCATGTCGAGCCGGTCCCACGCATCGCTGGTGGGCAGGATCGGGGCCTCGTCGCGGTTTGACAGCGGCAGGAAGTCGAAGAACCGCCGGGTCGCCAGCAGCGCCTCGACATCGTTCTCATAGGCCAAGTCAGCGACCGAGGTCTTGGTGGTGTGGGTGATCGCTCCGCCCAATTCCTCCTGCGTCACGACTTCATTGGTGACAGTCTTCACCACCTCGGGGCCGGTGACGAACATGTAGGAGCTGTCTTTCACCATGAAGATGAAATCGGTCATCGCTGGCGAATACACCGCCCCGCCCGCGCACGGCCCCATGATGAGGCTGATCTGCGGGACGACGCCCGATGCCAGCACGTTGCGCTGGAACACTTCGGCATAGCCGCCGAGGCTGGCGACGCCCTCCTGAATGCGCGCGCCGCCCGAATCGTTGAGGCCGATGACCGGCGCGCCGACCTTCATCGCCGTGTCCATGACCTTGCAGATCTTCTCGGCGTGCCGTTTGGACAGCGAGCCGCCGAACACGGTGAAATCTTGGCTGAACACGAACACCAACCGCCCGTTGATCGTCCCGCTGCCGGTCACCACCCCGTCGCCGGGGATCTTCTGGCTCTCCATACCGAAGTCGACGCAGTCGTGTTCGACATAGGCATCGACCTCCTCGAAGCTGTCTTCGTCGAGCAGCACGTCGAGGCGTTCGCGCGCGGTCAGCTTGCCCTTGGCGTGCTGAGCATCAATGCGCTTTTGACCGCCGCCCATGCGGGCAGCTTCGCGGCGGCGTTCCAATACGGCGATATTCGCTGACACGCAGGATCCTCTCAATTGGGCTTTGTGCAGAAGCGTTGCCTTAGCCGCCGCCAAGCGTCAACGTGGCAAAAGTGGCGGTGAACAGGAGGGCGCAGATGCAGACGGCAGACGTGGTGGTGATCGGCGGGGGGATCGCGGGGCTGAGCGTGGCGGCGCAGATGGCGCCGCACGCGCGGGTGGTGGTGCTCGAGGGCGAGAGCGCGCCGGGCTACCATGCCTCGGGCCGCAGCGTCGCTTTTGCGCATTTCGGCTTGGGCGAAACGGTGGTGAGGAAGCTGACGGCGCTGAGCATGGCGGAGCTTGCTGCGCATGGCAGCCTGCACCCGGCGCTGCATATTGCCAGCAGCGGCGAGATCGCTGCGCTGGGTGCGTTGGAGGAGGTGCACCGGCAGTTCGGCTGCGACTTTTCGCGGATCGGGCCGGATGAGGCGCGCGCGCTTATGCCGGTGTTGAAACCGGAGGCCTGCCAGCTTGCGCTGGTCGATCACGGATCGCTGAAGCTTGATACCAATGCGATGCTGCAAGCCCATGCCGCCGCCTTGCGCGCTGCGGGCGGGACGCTGGTCACAGGCGCACAGGCGAGCGCGATTGCCCGCGAAGACTCCGGCTGGCGGGTCGAGACTTCCGCCGGGAACTTTGCCGCCCCGATCCTCGTCAACGCCGCCGGAGCATGGGCGGACGTCATCGCGCGCATGGCAGGCGTTAGCCCCGTGGGCCTCCAGCCGCGCCGCCGCACGGTGATCTCCTTTGCCGCGCCTGAGGGCGAGGACGTCCGCGCGTGGCCTTTCACCAAGACCGTCGGTGAGGGCTTCTACCTGCTCCCCGAAGGACGCGGGCAATTGCTAGCCTCGTCGATGGATCAGACCCCGGCTAGCCCCTGCGACGCGGCTGCCGAAGAACTCGACATCGCCGTCGCCGCCGACCGCGTGGAGCAAGCGACGACGCTCGCGATCCGGCGGGTCAGCCATTCATGGGCGGGCCTGCGAAGCTTTGCGCCCGGCGAGCTGCCGGTGGTCGGCCCTGCGGCAAGTTCGGCAGGCTTCATCTGGTGCGCAGGGCAAGGCGGCGCGGGGTTCCAGACCGCGCCCGCGCTCTCGCGCATCGCCGCAGCCGCAGCACTTGGCCTGCCCTTCCCCGCCGATTGCGCGGATGCAGGGCTGAGCTTTGCAAGCTTTGCTCCGGCGCGGCTCGGAGCCTAGTTCAAAAGCGCCGCATGACGCTGCGTGCCAAGGCGGGCGACAGGGAATAGACCGCGCGCAGCACCTTCACCATGCCGACATTGGCTTCCGGCTGACCGCTCTCCAGCGCTGCAACGATCTGCCGCGCGCATTCCTGCGGGGGCATCTTGCCCGTCTTGCGGTCGGCGGTCATCTGGGTATCGACCACCGGCGGCAGGGCCTCGATTACCTGGAAGGGCTCGCCCTTGAGCTGCGCACGCAAGGCCATGGTGTAGCTGCGCAGGCCCGCCTTGCTCGCGCAATAGACCGAGCTTGCGGTGTTGGGCGCAATGGCAAGGCCGCTGGTGACGTTGACGATCGCGGCTTGTGGCGCAGCAGCAGTCCGGGCGCGCAGGCGCGGGAGCAGCGCGGTGATCAGCCGGATCGGTGCGGAAAGGTTGGCATAAAGGCAGTCATCGGCCGCATCGGCATCGGGCATGGTATTGCGGACGTCGTGCGGCACGCCCAGCCCGGCGTTGTTGATGAGCACGTCGATGCTCTTCTCACCCAGCGCCGCCACCAGCGCATCGACGCCCGCGGGGGTCGAGAGGTCGGCGGCAAGCACCTCGAAGCCTTCCGCCTCCATCGCCGCAAGCCGTTCAGGGTCGCGCCCGGTAAGGATCACGCCCGCGCCCTTTGCCTTCAACTGCCGAGCGATCTCGCGCCCGATACCCGCGGTTCCGCCGGTCAGCAGCACTGTCTTGCCGTTCACATCCATCAGGCTTTCACCACCCCGTGCGCTATCAGGCCGTGCGCTATCAAGCTTGTCCCGCAGTCTGCGATCGTGTCCTCGACAGGGCGCATCGTCCAGCCGAGCCGCGCTTGCGCATGGCTGGCATCGACGTGGCGTACTTTGCCGATCTCGGTCTTCACGCCGCGAACCTCTGCGTTGAACAGCGCGAGCACGCTAACGAGCCAGTCAGGCATCGAAAGGGTCGGGGCCTTGCGCGCCTTGTCGCCGAGCCGCGCGCGCAGCACGCCCGCGATCTCCAGCGCGGTGAGGAATTTTCCCGCCCCAAGGAAGCGTTCGCCCGCCAGCCCCGGCGTCTCGAGCGCCAGCACATGCAGTGCGGCAATGTCGCGTACATCGACGATCGGGAAGCCGAGGTTCGGCGCCATCGGCATCGCGCCCGAGAGCAATTGCTGCACCAGCTCGACCGAAGCGGAAAAGTCCCCGCTATCTACAGGGCCGAGCACCAGGCCGGGATTGACCGAGACGAATTCGAGCCCGCAGCCTTCTGCCGCCACCCATTCGCGCGCGGCGCGTTCTGCTAGGGTCTTGGACTTCACGTAAGGATAGGCGTCGGGATGGTTGATGTCCGTCCAGCGGCTCTCGTCAAAAGTGTAGTCGCCGCGGTCGACGCCGTAGACCACCGCGGCGGTCGAAGAGGTCTGGACGAAACGGGTGACGCTCGCATCACGCGCGAACCGCAGCGCGCGCAGCGTGCCTTCGCGGGCGGGGATGATCAGGTCGTCCTCGTGCTTGGGGGCCTGCGCAGGGATCGGCGCGGCGACATGGGCGACGTGGGCGACATGGGTGCAGCCCGCCACCGCCTCGGCCCAGCCGGTGTCAGACATCAATTCGGCTTCGAACAGGCGGAAAGCTTCGGGCGATGGATTGCCGAGCCGCGCGCGAAGGCCCGCCTCGCTCTTGGCGACATTGCGCACCGTGCCGTGGACCGTCCAGCCCTTACCGAGCAACTGGCGGATCAGCTCCCCCGCAATGTAGCCGCTCGCCCCCGTGACCAACACCGTGCCTGCCATGCCTCCCCACCCCTTATGCTGCGCGATTAGACGTTGGCCCTAGCAGATAGGTTTTACAACGCGACCTATTTGAAGAGCACCAGCTCCTCGGCCATCGTCGGGTGGATCGCGATCGTCGCGTCAAAATCGGCCTTGGTCAGCTTGGCCTTCACCGCGATCGCGGCCGCCTGCATGATCTCGGGCGCTTCGGGGCCGATCATGTGGATGCCGACGATCCGGTCGTTCGCGGCGTCGACGATCATCTTGTAGAGGCTGCGTTCGTTGCGCCCTGCCACGACGTTCTTCATCGGGCGGAAGTCCGACTGGAAGACCTTGATGTTGCCGAGCGTGTTGCGCGCCTCGCTCTCGGTCATGCCCACCGCTGCAATCGGCGGGTGGCTGAACACTGCGCTAGGCACGCAGGCGTGATCGACCGCATAGGGCTCGCCCGGGCCGAACACGCTGTCGGCGAAGGCCTGCCCCTCGCGGATCGCCACGGGGGTAAGCTGCACCCGGTCGGTGACATCGCCTACGGCATAGACGTAATCGACATTGGTGCAGCTAAAGGCGTCGACAACGATCTCGCCCTTGCGGCCCACTGTGACCCCGACGGTTTCCAGCCCCAGCCCTTCGACATTCGGCGCGCGTCCAGTGGCGACCATAACCGCGTCGAACTCACGCGCATCGTGCCCGGTCAGCTTGACCAGCAAGGTGCCGTCATCCTGTTTCTCGACATATTCGAACTCGGTCATGAACAGAAACTCGATGCCTTTGACTATCGAGATTTGCAGCAGCCGGTCGCGCAGCGCCGCGTCGTAGCTGCGCAGGATCGTGTCGGAGCGGTTGGCGACCGTCACCTTTCCGCCGAATTCATTGAAGATCCCGGCAAATTCATTGGCGATATAGCCCCCGCCTACGATCAGCATGCGGCGCGGGATGGCGTCCAAATGAAACGCCTCGTTTGAGGTGATGACGTGTTCATTGCCCGGAAAATCAGGGACCAGCGGGCGCGCGCCGGTGGCGATCAGGATGTGCCCAGCGGTGATGACCTTGCCGCTCGCCAGTGTGACTTCATGTTCGCCGGTGATGGTCGCGCGTTCGGAAAAGACGGTGACATTGTGGTTGGCGAGCGTCTCACCATACAGCCCTTCGAGCCGCGAGACGTCGGCCTGCACGTTATCGCGCAGCTTCACCCAGTCGAAGCTTTTGCCTTCGATCGTCCAGCCAAAATGCTGTGCATCGACAAGGTCTTCGGCGAAATGCGCGCCGTAAACGAGCATCTTCTTGGGCACGCAGCCGCGGATCACGCAGGTGCCGCCGATGCGGTATTCCTCGGCGATCGCCACGCGCGCGCCGTGGCCTGCGGCGATACGGCTGGCGCGCACCCCGCCCGAGCCGGCGCCGATAGTGAAGAGATCATAGTCAAATTGCTTGTCCATGGCGCGGTTCCTGCGGTCGGTGGAAGCGCGCTATGGCCCAAGGGCTGGCCAATGCCAACCGCCAGACGCGCCCCACAGTTCTGAGGTTCGCCCGGCGGCCGACTTGGTTACAGGATCTATTTTTACAGGGTCAGATCAGGCGCTGGCAGACCGCGGACGACCACCACCGCCGCCGCCGGGACGACCGCGGCCGCGGTTTCCGCCGCCGCCGCCGCCATTACCAGCGGGACGCCCGCCGCTGCCGGAGCTACGCTGTCCGCCGCTGTTGCCGCCATTGCCGCCATTGCCGCCGGGCTTGGCACCAAAGGTACGGCGATCACCCCCAATTGCTTCGGCGGGACGACGTTCGCCCTGCGGCTTGCGATCGCCTTCAGCACGGCGCTGTTCGCCCTGCTGCGGCCGACGCTCACCGCCCTCTGGCCGGCGATCACCTTGCGGCTTGCGCTGGCCGAGCGCGCGCGGCTGCACGCGCTTCATGGGCGTGCGGACGGCGGGCTTTTCCGGGCCTTCGCCCTCGACCACCGCGCGGAAGTTGTCGGGGAGCGCCAGACGCCCGAACTCGGCGCCCGTAAGCTTGCGGATATCCTTGAGGTACGCGCGTTCGTCCTCGGCACAGAAGGCGATCGCGATCCCGCTCTTGCCCGCGCGCGCAGTCCGCCCAATGCGGTGGACATATTGCTCGGGCACGTTGGGCAGCTCGTAATTGATCACGTGGCTGACGCCGGGAATGTCGATCCCGCGCGCGGCCACATCGGTCGCGATCAGCACCGGCACGCGGGCCTTGCGGAAATCCTCAAGCGCGCGCTGGCGCTGCGGCTGCGACTTGTTGCCGTGGATCGCGTTGGCCGGAATGCCCGCCTGTTCGAGCCTCTTCACAACCCGGTCCGCGCCATGCTTGGTACGGGCGAAGATCAGCACGCGTTCAACCGCACCGGGAACCACATGACGGCCCTTGAGGATCATTTCGAGCAGGCTGATCTTCTCGTCCTGCTGGACCATGAAAAGATACTGGTCGATCCGTTCTGCCGTGGTGCTTTCCGGGGTGACGGAGACCTGCACCGGGTTGTTGCAGAAGCCGCTCACCAGCTCCTTGATCGCCTTGGGCATGGTCGCGCTGAAGAACAGCGTCTGGCGATCCTTGGGAGCAAGCTCGCGGATCTTGCGCAGCGCGTGGATGAAGCCGAGGTCGAGCATCTGGTCGGCCTCGTCGAGGACCAGAATTTCGATGCCGGCAAGGTTCAGCGCCTTCTGCTCGATCAGGTCGAGCAGACGCCCCGGGGTGGCGACAAGGATGTCGGCCCCGCGGTGCAGCTTGTTGCGGTCCTTGCTTACCGAAGTGCCGCCGACGATGCATTGCACCTTCAGTCCGGCGAGCGAGCCGTAATCCTTGGCGCTGTCGGAGATCTGCACCGCAAGTTCGCGGGTCGGGGCCAGCACCAGCATGCGGCACGATTTGAACGGGATCTGCTTGTCGGCTTCGCGCAGGCGGTCGATGCTGGGGAGCATGAAGGCAGCGGTCTTGCCGGTGCCGGTCTGGGCGATGCCGAGCAGGTCGCGGCCCTTGAGCACGGGCGGGATAGCCTGTTCCTGGATCGGAGTGGGAACGGTATAGCCCTTGAGGTCAAGGGCCTGGAGCACGGGCTGCGACAGCCCGAGGTCAGCAAAAGTCGTCATATGGAAAAAACTCGCAAATAGTCTGCGACGCGCGCTAGGCTGCCCAAACGCCAAACGTTTACGGGCACGCCACGCGCGGCGCGGGGGTTGAAACCGCCCGCGTGAAAAGGGAAGTCTTGGGTAGGACCGAGGCGCGGCCGGGGCGGATGATGTCAGATTTCCGCCGCTTCACGCAAGGCTAGCGCGCTTCGATGGGTGCCGGATGGACGTAAATGCGGGGAAAGTCAACTCACGGCGACGATGGGTGGTAGAATCTCGTCGCGTTCCACCCTTTCGAGGAGCAATTGCGCGAGACGGCTCAAACGACACAACCGCCAAGCGACTCTCTCAAGCTCAGTAACAAGTATGCGCTTCTTCACTTCGAGAAGTTGGTTACCAGTGCCGCGCTCGAAGTGGATGAAGGTTACCCCCCAATCAGGCAAAACTTGCATGCGGGCATGCGCGACAAGATTACGCAGCTCATAATTCTCTTCGAGCCGACGAAGGAACTGGCTCGCGTAAGGCTGGTACTTATCTAATGGAGCGCGCGCAAAAATCTCACGCAAATAGCTGACCCGCTTTCCGAATGTGAAAGGGAGCTTTTCCCTCATCCCAACGTACTCGGGCATTACCGACGTGCGAATAGCTATTTCGCTCAATCGAGTATCGATGTAGCCGAACGCCGAGACGATTGAGCCGCGAAATAGAAGCGCCGCTTCGATCTCTCCGCGTCGCGCCCATGGGTTTACCTCAACGGCATATGCGCTCCGCCCTAAATTATTCGGAGGGTTACGAAGGTAGCCTTCTATGGGCGGGTGCCAGTAGTCGCTCACCCCAGCCCCGCCGCCGCCATCAGCGCCCGGGTCGAGGGGTCGAACTCGCCCTCCCCGCTCTCGATCTGCCGCGCGATCGCTTTGCCCAGCTCGACCCCGAACTGGTCGAACGGGTTGATCTCCATCAGCACCGCATTGGCGAAGGTGCGCTGTTCATGGAAGGCGATCAGCGCGCCGAACGCTGCCGCATCGCAATCCTCGACAAGGAAGGTGGTGGATGGCCGGTCGCCGGGATAGGCGCGTGCCGGATCGCTCGACGCCTTACCCGCCATCAGCGCCGCGCCTTGCGCAAGGCAGTTCATCAGCAGGATGCGGTGATGCGCGGGGTCAAGACTATCGCCCGGCTCGATGCTCGCGATGAAGTCGACCGGGATCAGGTGCGTGCCCTGGTGGAGCAGCTGGAACACCGCGTGCTGCGCGTCGGTGCCCACCCCGCCCCAAGTCACAGGCGCGGTCGGACCATCGACGGGACGGCCATCGGCGGTGACGCTCTTGCCGTTCGATTCCATTTCGAGCTGCTGGAGATAGTCGGGGAGCAGCGCGAGCCGCTCGTCATAGGCGAACACCGCGCGGGTCTGGCAGCCCCTCAGCCGTGTGTAATACTGGTCGGCGAAGGCGGCGAGCAGCGGGGCGTTGGCGCGGCCCTCTTGCGCACGGAAGTGGTCGTCGACTGCCTTGGCGCCCGCCAACATCGCACGAAATTCGCTCATGCCGATCGCCAGCGCGAGCGGGAAGCCGATCGAGGAGAACAACGAATAGCGCCCGCCGACGCTTTCGGGAAAGGGCAGGATGCGGGTCTCGTCCACGCCCCATTCGACCGCCTTTTCGGGCGCGGCGGTGAGCGCGATCACCTGCCCGCCCGGATCTTCGACACCGTTCTGGGCGAGCCATTTCAGCGCGCTATCTGCGTTAGTCATGGTCTCGGTAGTGGTGAAGGTCTTGGATGCGAGCGCGATCAGCGTGGTGGCGGGATCGCAAGCAGCGAAGGCCTGTTCCAGCGCCAGCCCGTCGATGTTCGAAACAACGTGGACATCGACCAGCGCAAGGTCGCGGGTCAGCGCGTCGATCGCCAGCGCCGGGCCCAGTGCCGAGCCGCCGATGCCGATCGCGATGCAGTGCTTGACTTCGCCCAGCGCGCCCCCCTCCCCGTTAACGCCGTGGATCGCCTCGACCAGCATACCCATTCTGGCGAGCAAAGCCTCGGCCTCCTCGACCTGCGCGGGCGTGCCGCTGCCGCGCAGCGCGCCGTGGGTGGCAGCGCGGCCTTCGGTGGGGTTGACGATGCCGCCGCCGAACAGGCTGCTGCGCGCCTCGGTGAAGCCCGCTGCATCGGCAAGCGCCTCGAAAGCCGTCAGCACTTCGTCCGAAAGGTGGGTCTTTGCAAAATCGATCAGCATGCCGGTCTCGGCGTCGCTGCCGGGTTCCACCGGCCAGTCGATCCGCCGGGTCATGGCCTCTACCCGGTCCGTCTGGCCCGCAAACAGCTGGGCGAGGGTCGGATGGGGAACCGCACGCAGCATCGCCCAGGCCGCCGCGACTGCATCGCTGCCCCGTGCCGTGTTGCTGTCGATCATCACCCTTCCCCTTTGCGCAAGTGTGCGGCTGCGACTAAGGGCTAGGGCGATGGATGTTAAGACCCAATCGCTCGGAGATGCGCCGCCCGCCGCTGCTGACGCTCGCACGGACGACACGCCCGGAGACACGCCGCGCGAATCCTGGGGCGGGTTCGTGTGGTTTCTGGTCAAGCTGCTGGTGGCAGTTCTATTGTTCCGCACCTTCGTCTTTGCGCCCTTCTCGATCCCTTCGGAAAGCATGTTGCCGCGGCTGATGAACGGTGATTACCTGCTCGCTGCCAAGTGGCCTTACGGCTTCTCGCGCCATTCGCTTCCCGCCGACCTGCCGCTGCCCGGCGGGCACCTGCTGGCGGCGACGCCTGAGCGCGGCGACATCGTCATCGTCAAACACCCGGTCGACGGGCGCGACTACATCAAGCGGGTGATCGGCCTGCCGGGCGACCGTGTCGCGGTGCTGGGCGGAGAGGTGGTGCTGGACGGTGCGCGCCTGCCGCGCACCCGGATCGGCGATGCAGTGGTTCCGCTCTCGCCCAACACCGGCTGCGTTTGGGGCGGCGATCTGGCGGAGACCCGCGACGGCGGCGCGGCGTGCCGCTACGGCCGGTTCCGCGAGACGCTGCCCGGCGGCAAGACCTACGAGGTGCTCGACTTCGGCCCCTCCCCCGCCGACACCTATGCGGAAACTGTCGTGCCCTCTGGCCGCCTGTTCGTGATGGGCGACAACCGCGACAGCTCGCTCGACAGCCGCTTTGAGGCATCGGCGGGCGAGGGGGTCGGCATGGTCTCGCAGGACCTGCTGGTCGGGCGCGCCGCTGTAATCGTGTGGTCAACCGATGGCAGCGCGGCGTGGACCAACCCCATCTCGTGGTTTGCGGCCGCGCGGTGGGAGCGGATCGGGGACCTGCTATGACCGCCGGCCTAGATCCCGCCGCCCGCGCCTGGCTGGACGAACAGGGCTTCCACATCGGCGAGGAGCCCCTGTGGCTCGAGGCGCTGACCCACGGCAGCTTCAACGGATCGGGCGCGGAAGCGGCGGATTACCAGCGGCTCGAATTCCTCGGCGACCGCGTGCTGGGATTATCGGTGGCAGCCTGGCTGTTCCGCGCCGGCGACGCGCCCGAAGGCAAGCTTTCCCAACGACTTAACGCGCTGGTCAGCGGGGCGACCTGCGCGCGGATCGCCCGTAATACCGGCCTTCCTGCCCACATCCGCCTCGGCAAGCAGGCGCGTGACGACGGCGGGAAGGACAGCGACAAGATCCTCGGCGATGTGATGGAGGCGCTGATCGGCGCCTGCTTCATCCAGCATGGCTTTGGCGCCGCGCAGGACCTGATCTACCGCCTGTGGGCCGACGAGCTCGATGGCGACGAGGGCAAATCCAAGCACCCCAAAAGCGCGCTGCAGGAATGGGCCGCGGGCAACCGCCGGGTGACGCCGCTTTACGAGGTGACCGACCGCAGCGGCCCCGACCATGCGGCGCGCTTCACCGTCCGGGTGACGGTCCGCAATGTCGGTTCGGCCGAAGCCAGCGCGACCAACAAGAGCGAAGCCGAAAAGCTCGCGGCCAAGGCCTTCCTCGAACAGTTCGGCTGACATTTGTTCACGCAATGTTTCACGTGAAACATTGCGGATCCTGCCTGTTTAGAGCCCGTCTGGAGGGGGCCGAACAGGGGTCTAACGGGGGTCTAAACGCGTCTGGAGGGGGTCTGGAGCGCGCTAAGCCGCATCTGCCGCCACCCAGCCTTCGACAATTCCGCCGCGAACAGATAGAGAGCCGGCATGACTGAAACCACTCCTCCAGGCTCCCCCACCCCGTCTGCTACTGACCGCGGCCCAACCAAGTGCGGTGTCGTCGCTGTGATCGGCGCGCCCAATGCCGGCAAATCAACCCTCGTGAACCAGCTCGTCGGGCAGAAGGTCGCGATCACCTCGGCCAAGCCGCAGACCACGCGCGCCCGGATGCTCGGCATTGCGCTGCACGAGCTGAACGGCACCCCGGTGCAGATGGTCCTGGTCGACACCCCCGGCATCTTCGCCCCGCGCCGCCGTCTGGACCGCGCGATGGTCAGCGCCGCATGGGAAGGCGCCCAAAGCGCCGACGCCGTGCTGCTGATGGTCGATCCGATCAAGCAGCGCCGCCACGAGCTTGAGCCCCTGCTGGAGGCGCTCGCAAACCGCCCGGAACGCAAGATCCTCGTCCTCAACAAAACCGACCGCGCCAAGAAAGAACCGCTCCTGGCGCTTGCGCAGGACCTGGCCGGCAAGGTCGATTTTGCCGAGATATACTTCGTCTCGGCGCTGACCGGCGAAGGCGTGGGCGAGCTCAAGGATCACCTTGCAGGGCTGATGCCCGAGGCTGAATGGATGTACCCCGAAGACCAGGTCTCCGATGCATCGGAACGCCTGCTCGCCGCCGAAATCACCCGCGAACAGCTGTACCAGCAGCTCCATGAGGAGCTGCCCTACGACAGCGCGGTGCGGCCCGAAAGCTACGAGGTGCGCGCTGATGGCAGCATCGAAATCCACCAGCAGATCGTGGTCGCCCGCGAAACGCAGCGCGCCATCGTGCTCGGCAAGGGCGGCGCGCGCATCAAGCAGATCGGCGCAGCGGCGCGGGCGGAATTGTCGCAGGTGTTAGGCGTGCCGGTGCATCTGTATCTCCACGTCAAGCAGTCGGAGAATTGGGCCGAGGACAAGGAGATCTTCGAGGAGATCGGGCTGGATTGGGTGCGTTAGGGACCCTTTCATTGCAAAGCGCGAACCTTTTCCTTGCAATCAAGGCGCGTTGGAGAGCTCCACAAGGATGACTGGCCTGAAAGGAGCGAGAATGGATTACGACGTCCAAGCCGAGATCTACAACGACATAGGTGTCGCCATAGTCGAACAGATCGGAACTGTCGAAACGAAGATACTTGTCTATGTCGTCAATGGTGAGGATGGTTTGGACTGCTCCATCCTGTACTTGGATACGGATGGAAGGCATACGCGCTCACTTCCTGCAGACAATTCGGTCGCTACCTCGCTCTTCAAGTTGCAGCTTTATCTCGAAAATTTGCCTGCGGGCAAAAAATGGACAGCAATGGAATATTGGCTGGACTATGGTGAGGTAAGCATCACGCTGTCATATGACGAAATTGATCAAGATGTGCCGCACTGGGAGCGATCGCCTGCTGTCGCTAAGAAGTACTTTCCCGATTTTCCATCCAATGCCGATTGAGAGCTGTGCCGTGAACAAGGAGATTTTCGAAGAGATCGGGCTGGATTGGGTGCGTTAGCTTGATGCTTTACCGCATTCGTCGCCCCGTGCTTGCCACGGGGCTTGGCTACCTTTTGGGGGCTGGCGAAGAGGAAGAAAGAAACGCCAAGCCCCGGATCAAGTCCGGGGCAACGTAGGGGTGGGGTTCTTACGCCAAAAACCTCGTCGCCCGTGCTTGACACGGGGCTTGGCTAACCTTCAGCTGCGCCCAGAGCGAACCACTGCTCCCACAGATCGTCCCAATCGGGATTGTCAGCAATTCATCCATGAAGGCAAGTCCCCAGCAATCTCATCGGTGCGGCCGACCGCAGGCACTGCGTCTTGGCGACGTGCACGCAGCCCAATTCTCAGCAAAGCTTTTCGTTCCGCTCGAGTTTGGCTGCGATCCGGCTTCTTCCTAATTGGTGCTAGTAGACTAGAAATTGCATAACCGGCCAACCAGGCAAGATTGGCTAGAAGGGCACGGTCCTTCCCTTGGGTCAGAGCAAAATAGCGGTTCCGGGAATGGAACAAATAGTCGGGCGGCGCGCGTTTTGACACGGCTTTGCCGCCAACAACACCCGTGGAAGCGCCCGCCATGTGAACCACCCGGCTTTCTGGACAGTGATATGTCTTCCAGCCATGCTTGGCCAAACGGTGCATCAGCTCCACCTCCTCATAATAAAGAAAGAAACCGGTGTCGAACATGCCGCATTGCTCTAGTGCCCGTGTTCTGATCAGGAAACTTGCACCGGTAACCCAATCAACCGGTCCGCGAACGCCATAAGGCACAACATCAGGTTCAATCCTAAAGGAGCCGTCCAGCCCTCTCGATACCTAGGCCTCGAATAAACTCGTGAGCTTCAGTGGGGAAGCGGAAGGCCGACGCGGACAATGACCCATCTGTGTCCAATAGTTGGCTGCCCACAGCTCCCGCATACTGGTGCCGATTAAGAGTGCGGGCAAGTTCGTGAAGGGCACCGCGCTCAATGACCGTATCTGGATTTAGCAGAAAGAACGCGTCGGGCAGCGCGCCGCTTTGCAAGATATGCAGCATCGCCTGATTGTTACCCCAGCCAAACCCGCCATTCACAGGCAGCGGCAGAAAGCGTACCCAATCCGAAAGTGGCGGCTGATTTATGGCTTCGGATAAGACCGCAATTGAGTTGTCTCCCGACGCGTTGTCCACGACCAATGCCGTGAGATTTGCGATCGTGACCCGCTCGCGTGCCAAGGCCTCGAGGGACCGGATCACGAGGTCTGGCGTTCGATAGTTTACGATAATGGCGGTAATACGCATGACGGCCGAGTTCCGATCTAGAGTCTGTTAAGACCGGGTTCTGTCTGTTCAAACTTCGCCTAGCTTTACATCGGCGCACACGCCCGGCAAGCGCAATACGAGGAAGAGCAGGCCGCGAAGCCCGCAGCCAAGTAGCGCAATATGAGGATATTGGCTCTGGGGCCGAGGGCTCCTAGCCCCGCCCCAGCTTCTCCAGCTTCGCCGCCCTCCCCACCGCTCGCCACAACGCAATGCGCTCCGCCATGGAACAAGCCGCACTGTTCTGCGGTAGAACCAAGACAATCGTGGGAGAAATGCAATGAACCTGATAATTCTTTTGGTCGTCGGCGGCTTGATCGGCTGGGTCGCCAGCATGATGGTAGGCGGCGGCGGCGGTATCTTGATGAATGTCGTCGTCGGAATTGTCGGCGCGCTGATTGCCGGTTTCCTGCTCAACCCGCTGATCGGCGGGGGCAACATCATGAGCGGCGATCTCAGCCTCAGCGCGATTGCGGTCTCGCTGCTGGGCTCGGTCCTGCTGCTGCTGGTCCTCAATCTGGTCCGTCGCCGCAGGGTCTGACCTGAGCAAAATCACCCGCGCGCCAGCTTCTCCAGCTTCGTCCGCAATGCCGCTTCATCGAACGGCTTGACGATGTAATCATCCGCGCCTGCAGCGATGCCGTCGTGGATGTCCTTGGCCTCGCCATTCGAGGTGCAGAACACCACCACCGGCTCCTTGGGCGTGGGGATGGCGCGCAGCCGCGTGACGAATTCGATGCCGTCCATTTCGGGCATATTCCAGTCGGTCAGCACCAGATCGGGCATCGATTGCTTGCAGCGGGCGAGCGCCTCGTTGCCGTCCTGCGCTTCGACAGGGATGTAGCCGAGGCTCAGCGCGATCTTGCTGGAGACCTTGCGGATCACCCGGCTGTCGTCGACGATCAGGCAGGTGCGGGTGATGGCAGCAGGCGCCGCGCGGCCCTGATAGCGATCGCGTATCGCCTTGGCGGCGGCGACGATTGCGGCGGTGTCGTCGGGCTCGGCTGACAAAGCGGCAGACGGCACGGGCCTGGGTGCCGGGGCGGCAGCGGCAGGCGGCGTGCCCGCAACAGGCTGCGGCGCCGGGGCGGCGGGTTCTGCAGCGCATTCGGCCGCGACTGGCTCAGCATCGTCGCCCGCTGCCGCGGCGAGCTTCGCCCCAAGCGCCTGGTCGTGCGCCTGTTCGTGCGCCTGTTCTTGCGCCTGTTCGTGCGCCCTTTCGTTTTGGGCGAGCTTTTCCGCCAGCGTCTTGCCATCGCCCGCAGCATGACGGTTGGGGCCGGTGTGGCGTTTGATCAGATTCTGCACGTTTAGTGCCCCCCATTCATGGCGGCATAGCCGGTTTCATAGGCCTTCGCCGCAAAGTCATCCGAATAGGGATCTTCATCCAGGGTGCCGACCCCTTCGCCCGGGGTCATGCGGATGTGCAGGTAGGGCATCCAGACATCGCCGAACTCGGCCTTCTGGTACCACACGTCGAGCACGTCGTAGCTCGCCCACATCCCGTCCGGCTCGCGCAGGCGGATACCTTCGCCGATGCGCGGTACCGCGGCAAAGCGGATCCGGTTCTGGGTCTGGTGGGTCTCGTTCTGGATTTCGATTTCTATCACGGGGGAGCCCTTTTTCCGGTCACGGTGATAGGGCGCCAATGCTTTATTATTTACAAACGCGGTGCGGTCGGGGCGACGGTTTGCGCCGCCCCGATGCTCATTATGTCGCAGCGGCCTGTTTGGGGGCAGCCTTTTTCTTGGCCGGAGCTTTTTTGGGCGCAGCTTTTTTGGGCGCAGCTTTTTTGGGCGCAGCCTTTTTGGCAGCAGCCGTCTTGGGTGCGGCTTTCTTGGGTGCGGCCTTCTTCTTGGCCTTGCCCTTGGCCGGACCCTTGGCGATGCGCGCGTCGATCAGTTCGATGGCCTGTTCGATCGTCACGTCCTCGGGCTTGTCGTCGCGCGGGATCGTGGCATTGGTGGTGCCGTCGGTCACATAGGGGCCGTAGCGGCCCGGCATGACCTTGATCTCGCCGCCGCTCACCGGGTGCGCGCCCAGGGTGGCAATCGGTTCCGAGGCGGTGCGCGTCGCCCCGCCGCGATTGGCGGCCTGCGCCAACAGATCGACCGCACGGTTCATGCCCACCTCGAAGACCTCACGGGTATTGGTGAGCTTGCCATACTTGCCGTCATGCCTCAGGTACGGACCGTAACGACCGATATTCGCTTCGATCTCCAACCCTGTGTCGGGATGCGCGCCGACGATGCGCGGCAGGTCGAGCAGCTTCACCGCCCAGTCGAGGTCGAAATCGTCGAGGTCCTTGGGGATGCTCGCGCGCTTGACCTCCTTGTCCTCGCCCATCTGCACATAGGGGCCAAAGCGTCCGGTCTTGCGGTGGATGTCCTCGCCGGTCTCGGGATGCTGGCCCATGATGCCATCCTCGGCCCCGCCCTCGCCCTCTCCGCCCGGCTGAGCAAAGCGGCGGGTGAATTTGCACTCGGGGTAGTTCACGCAGGCGATGAACGCGCCGAACTTGCCGCCGCGCAAACTGAGGCGGCCATTCTCGCGGCCCTCGCTGGCGCAGAGCGGGCAGGCGCGCGGATCGGTGCCGTCTTCGCGTGGGGGGAAGAGGAAGTCGGACAGATATTCGTCCAATGCCTCGGTCACTTAGGAGGGCAGCTTCTCCATGACCTCGTCGGCCTTGGGCTTGAAGTCCTTCCAGAACCGCGCGAGCACCGCCTTGTAATCCTCGCGCCCGTCGGAAACGACGTCGAGCTCGTCCTCCATCCCGGCGGTGAAATCATAGGCGACATAGGTCGGGAAGAAGCGTTCGAGGAAAGCGGTTAGAAGCCGCCCGGATTCCTCGGCGAAGAAGCGGTTCTTTTCCATTCGCACATAGGCCCGGTCACGCACGGTCTGGATGGTCGAGGCGTAAGTGGACGGCCGCCCGATGCCGAGCTCCTCCAGCCGTTTAACCAGCGACGCTTCCGAAAAGCGCGGCGGCGGCTGGGTGAAGTGCTGGGTGGCATCGACCGCGCGTTTAGCGGGGCAATCGCCCGATTTCATCACCGGGAGCAGGCCGCTCTCGTCATCCCCGTCCGCATTGGGGCTATCGTCAAAGCCTTCCTGATACACCGCAAGGAAGCCGGGGAAACGGATCACCTGACCGGTGGCGCGCAGCTCGTGGCTACCGGTCGCATCGCGCATGGTGACGGTGGTGCGTTCAAGCTGCGCGGTCGCCATCTGGCTTGCCATCGCGCGCTTGAAGATGAGGTCATAAAGCTTGCCCTCATCGCCAGCGCCTGCCCGTTCGCGGGTGAAATCGGTCGGCCGGATCGCTTCGTGCGCTTCCTGGGCATTCTTGGCCTTAGTGCTGTAAAAGCGCGGCTTTTCGGGACGGTAATCCTCGCTGAAGCGCGCCGCAATCGCATCGCGCGCGGCCAAAATCGCGCTCATATCCATCTGCACGCCGTCGGTCCGCATATAGGTGATCGCGCCCGCCTCATACAGGCTCTGTGCAAGGCGCATGGTGTGCTGCGCCGAGTAACCCAGCTTGCGCGCGGCTTCCTGCTGCAGGGTCGAGGTGGTGAACGGCGGCGCGGGATTGCGCTTCAGCGGCTTGGTTTCGACGTCCTCGACGGTAAAGCGCCCGCCTTCGACCGCGGCCTTGGCCTCCATCGCGATGCCCTCAGCCCCGAGGCTCAGCTTCGCCAGCTTTTCGCCCCTGAACTTCACAAGCCGCGCGTCGAACTCGGTGCCGTCGTGCTGCATCCGGGCGACAACGCTCCAGTATTCCTCGGCACGAAACGCCTCGATCTCGCGCTCGCGCTGAACGATCAGGCGCAGCGCCACCGACTGCACGCGGCCCGCGCTTTTGGCACCGGGCAGCTTGCGCCACAGCAACGGCGACAAGGTGAACCCGAACAGGTAATCGAGCGCACGGCGGGCCAGATAAGCATCGATCAATGGCTGATCGAGCTCACGCGGTTTCGCCATCGCTTCGGTTACGGCTTGCTTGGTGATTGCGTTGAAGGTGACGCGGTCGACCAGCGCCGGCACGCTTTTGCGCTTTTTCAGCAGTTCCAGCACGTGCCAGCTGATCG
>JBBRUU010000043.1:0-18740 GCA_038247515.1 Sphingomonadales bacterium | reverse complement strand
TTTGGCCCAGTCTTTGGCCCAGTCTTTGGCCCAGTCTTTGGCCCAGTCTTTGGCGCAGCCTTGGGCCCAGCCTTACGCACCGTCATGTCGATCTTCTCGATCTCGCGCACAGGCTCCTTCAGCTCGCCCGATGCCGGGGCGAGGTCCATGAGCGCTGCGCCCACCTCGACGCCCTTAAGCTTGATGAGCTGGCGGCGGAAGTCGATGAGTTCGGTCCCCGACAGCTCGGAGCGAGTGACGAACTGGACGCTCTCCGGGTTCACCATCGCCCCGCCGCGATACATTTCGTAGTGGAGATGCGGGCCGGTCGACAAGCCGGTCGAGCCGACATAGCCGATCACCTGCCCGCGCCGCACGGTCATGCCGGGTGCGACAGCCATGCGGCTCATGTGACAATAGCGCGTCGTCAATCCGCCGCCGTGCTCAAGCCGCACCGCGATCCCGCAGCCACCCGCGCGGCCCGCGCTGCTCACCTTGGCATCGCTCACCGCGACGATCGGCGTGCCGTATTGGGCCTTAAAGTCGATCCCGGCGTGCATCCGCATATACCCGAGGATCGGGTGCCTGCGCATCCCGTAGCCCGAGGTCAGCGCTCCCGGTACCGGCGCGAGCAAGCCGCGGCGCTGTTCGCCCACGCCCGATGCTTCGAAGAACCGCCCGCCGCTGCCCCAGCGCATCAGCTGGGTGCGCGAGCTTCCCACGCGGTCGACCCCGGCATAGAGCAGTTGCCCCGCCTGCCGTTCGCCGGTCGCGGCGCGACGGTAGGAGATAATGACGTCGAACTCGTCAGTCGGGCGGACCTCACGCTCCATGTCGATCTGCGCGTCGAGCGTCTTGAGGTAGTCCTGCACCGCGCTCGCCGGGACGCCGGCGGCGCGCATCGAGCGGTAGAGGCTGCTGCCGACCATCCCGCGCACCCGCAGCGGGGTCTCGTCGACGCGGATGATGTTGCGGTTGAGCGCCAGCGGCCCGGAAGGGATCACCGGCGTGCCATCATCCATGATGTCGCCCACGCCCGGCCGCGTCAGTTCGAGCGCGAGGTCGAAGCGCGCGCGGAACGCGAGGCTGTCGAGCGGACGCGGCGCGCCGGGCGCGGGGCGTCGGCCGAGAATCAGGTCCATCTGCGTCCCCGATGCGATATCGCCGACTGCCAGTGCCTGTCCAACGAGCGCGGCGGCGCGGTCGATGTCGTCACCTGCCACGCCCGCGCGGCGCAGCATCGAAGCAAAGCTGTCGCCCGGTGCGAGGGTCACCACCATCTGGATCTGCGGGCGCTCGGGCGCGCTCTTCAGCGGGATCACGGCCTGGGTCGGACCCATGCGCCGGCCGCTATCCGCGCCGAGCGCCAGCGGCAGGATCATCTGGCTGCGCATCTCGCTCTGGACCTCGTCGCCCTGCGGCATGGCGGGCCGCGCCTCGAGCGGGGTCATATCAGGCCACAAGGCCAGCGCCACTGCGCCGAGCCCAACCATCGTACCGAGCCCGCGCATCCAGCGGCGGCTGCCGATTTCCTCGGCAAGGTCGGGTGCAAGGTCGATCTGCGCAAACCAGCGTGAGGCAGCCAGGCGCCACACATCATAGCGTGTCCCCAGCCCGCTCGCCCGTGCGGCGACGCGGCGTTTCGCTTCCTCGGCGCGCGTCGGCTGAGCAAGCTTCCGGGAATTGCGCAGATAGGGCGCAAGACCGCGTGCAAATTCGGGATCGAGGGGCTCGGGCGGGATGTTCCCCGGATGCAAAAGCACCAGTTCGCGGCCCGAAGACGGCACGCCGTCCGGTTCGACCCCGTCCCTTTCTTTGCCTTGGTGATCCAACATTGCTGCCCCGAAGTGGTGCCTTGGGAGGCGTTCCGGCCGCTAACCCAGGGTCCCCATGTCGCATTTTGATGCCAGAACAAAGTAAATCCCACGTTTAACCAGCGATCAGCCGCACCCCCCGTGCGGTAAGATGATGTGCGTAGGGCGGGCTGCTCTGCCCACGCGGCCTTGCCCCCTCGCTGCAAGCCTGACAGAACCATGCGTGCCGTGACCTTGCCCTCATCTTCCCGCCCAAGATCCGGCCCGGCCAGCGATATGCGCGTGCGCGCCGTGCTCGGCCCGACGAACACGGGCAAGACCCACTTGGCGATCGAGCGGATGTGCGGGCATTCGAGCGGCATGATGGGCTTCCCGCTGCGCCTGCTGGCGCGCGAGGTCTATGACCGGGTGCGCGCGATCAAGGGCGACAAGCAGGTGGCGCTGATCACCGGCGAGGAGCGGATCGAGCCGCCAGACGCCCGGTATTTCCTGTGCACCGCCGAGGCCATGCCGCGCACCGCCGGCGGGGTCGCTTTCCTTGCCATCGACGAAGCGCAATTGGGCGCCGATCCGGAGCGTGGGCACATCTTCACCGACCGGCTGCTCCACGCCCGTGGACGCGAGGAGACTATGATCCTCGGCTCAGCCACGCTCGAACCGATGGTCAAGGCGCTGATCCCCAAGGCCGAGATCACCAGCCGCCCGCGCTTTTCCACGCTCTCCCATGCCGGGATCTGCAAGCTGTCGCGCCTGCCCCGCCGCTCGGCCGTGGTCGCCTTCTCGGTCGAACAGGTCTACGCGATGGCCGAGGCGCTTCGGCGCTTCCGGGGCGGTGCAGCGGTGGTGATGGGCGCGCTCTCGCCCGAGACGCGCAACAAACAGGTCGCGATGTTCCAGGCGGGCGAGGTCGACTACATTGTCGCTACTGACGCGATCGGCATGGGGCTCAACCTCGATCTCGATCACGTCGCCTTTGCCGCGCTGTCCAAGTTCGACGGCAACCGTAAACGCCGGCTCACTCCGTCGGAAATGGCGCAGATTGCGGGCCGCGCCGGGCGGCACCAGCGCGACGGGACCTTTGGCACGCTATCTGGGATGAGCGCCGTTCAGCAGGGCGAACCGCTCGCCTTCACCGACGAGGAAGTCTACGCGATCGAGGAGCACAAGTTTGCGCCTCTCACCCACCTGTTCTGGCGCGAGGCCGATCCGCGCTTTGACCGGCTCGACATGCTGATCGCCGATCTCGAAGCGCGGCCCGATCACGCGGTCTTGAAAGCCGCGCCAGAAGCCATCGACATGGCGGTGCTGCGCCGCCTCGCCTCCGACCCGATTGCCGATTCGGTGCGCGGGGCGGGCAGCGTGCGGCGGTTCTGGGAGGCCTGTTCGCTCCCCGACTTCCGCTCTTTGGGGGTCGAACAGCACGCCCGCTTCGTCGCGCGGCTGTGGGACGACTTGAGCGGCGGTTATCTCGGCGCGGATTTCGTCGCGGCACGCATCGCCGAGCTTGACCGGATGCAGGGCGACATCGACACGCTGCAAGGGCGGATCGCAGCGATTCGCAGCTGGGCTTACATCTGCCAGCGGCCCGATTGGGTGCTGGCGCGAGACGAAATGGCCGCACGCGCACGCGCGGTCGAGGCGAAGCTTTCGGATGCGCTGCACGCGCGGCTGACCGAACGCTTCGTCAACCGGAGGACGACGCTCTTGATAAAATCGCTGGGGCAGGACGCGGGCGCTTTGCCTGTCACGCTCGAATCCGATGGTCACGTCACTGTTGAGGGCGAAAGCATCGGGCGCCTGGAAGGATTCCGCTTCCATGTCGACCCTTCGGCAGGCGTCGCCGACCGCCGGATGCTGCTTGCGGCAGGCGAGAAGGCGCTGCCCGCGCTATTGTCCGACCGCGCCGACTGGCTGCTGACGCAGGGGATTGCCGAGCTGGAGATTTCCGGCGGTGCGATCCGCTGGTCAGGCCAGGGACAAGGACGCGCGCTCGCCGATATTGCCTTCCCCGGCCATCCCGGTGCGGGCAATTTCGGCACGCCCCGGCTTGGGCTTACCCGCGATCTCGCGCTGCTGCCCGAAGCGGCCAGGGTGAAGCTGGAAGCAGGGCTTGCCGCTTGGCTGGACAAGGCGCTCGAACCGCTCGCCCCGCTGCGCAAGCTCGCCGAAGCCGCGCGCGACCCCGAAGCAGGCTCGCAGGCGCGCGCGCTGGTTATCACGCTCATCGAAGCGCGCGGCGTGATCAGCCGCGAGGATGCGGGGCTCGAAAACTTGCCCAAGGAGATGCGCCCCTATCTGAGGAAGCTGGGAGTGACCTTCGGCGCGCTCGACATCTTCGATGCGCCGCTGCTCAAGCCGGCGCCGCGCCGCCTGCTGCACGCGCTCGGCCTCGACCTGCGCCCGGTGCAGGAAGCGATGCTGCCAGCGCTCAGCGAGGGAAGCTGGGCCAAGGGACGCCTGCCAGCGGGCTATCGCTATGCCGGCACGCAGGCGATCCGCGTCGACCTCGCCGAAAAGATCCTGCGCGCCGCCTTCGAAGCGCGAGCGGTGGTCACCGCCGCGCATCCCAAGGAGCGGAACCTCGCCTTCCGGCTCGACCTGTCGCTGGCGGTGTCGGTCGGGCTCGAGGTGGAAAACGCCCGCCGGCTGCTCGGCAGCGCCGGATTCCGCTGCGACCGCGCTCGCACGCTGGTGGAAGGCGCCTTCGGCCCGCCCGCCCCCGACCGCTGGCACTGGCGCCCGCGCCGTGCAGGGGAGAAGGACGAGCGGCGTGATGCTCGGACCGACAACCGCAAGGAACGTGGCCCAAAGGCAGGACCGCCGCGCGGCAAGGCCAGCCCAAACAGGGGGCACCCCGACAAGAGCGCAAAGGGCGATGAGCGGCAGGTCGAGGCGAAACAGGGCCAGTCCAGACCCCCGCGTGAGGGCGGTCAGAGGCTTGCTAGACCCTTGCAGACGGCGACCAAGCCCTCGGCTAGACCGCCGGTAGACACCGGCCCGGCGCGTGCTGGCGGTGCTTTCGACAAGCTGGCGGACCTGCTCAAGGGATGAGTGTTACGAGCGGAGAGGTCGGCGCGGCAGGCTCGATCCGGATTGACCGGCTGCTCGTCTTTCTCCGCTTCGCCCGCACCCGCTCCGCCGCGCAGGCACTGGTCGCGGGGCATGCGGTCCGCCGCAACCGTCAGCACGTCCTGCGCGGTTCCGACATCGCGAAAGTCGGCGATGTGCTGACACTCGCAGTCGGCGGGACCATCCGGGTGATCGCCTTGGCGGCGCTCCCCTCGCGCCGCGGGTCGCCCGAGGAGGCGCGTTCGCACTATCGTGAGGTTGACGAAGACAGGCTTGACCGTCAGGGGCAAAACGCCATAGCAAACCCCCCTCTCGAAGCGGGCCATCTGCCCGACGATCCCGAAGACCTTTCGCGAAAGAGCCTCAATGACTTACGTCGTCACTGAAGACTGCATAAAGTGCAAGTACACCGATTGCGTGGAAGTGTGCCCGGTCGACTGTTTTTACGAAGGCGAGAACATGCTGGTGATCAATCCCAGCGAATGCATCGATTGCGGCGTCTGCGAACCCGAATGCCCAGCCGAAGCGATCCTTCCCGATACCGAGGACGGTCTCGAAAAGTGGCTCGAACTGAACACGCAATATTCGGCCACGTGGCCTAACATCACCAGCCAGAAGGCTCCGCCCGAAGACGCGGACGCATTCAAGGGTGAAAAAGGCAAGTTCGAGAAGTACTTCACCGCCGATCCCGGCGACGGCGACTGATTTTGTTGCAAACTTGCGGATATGCAAAGCTCCGCAGACGCGCGCAATGAGCGACTCGCAATTTTGTTGCAGACGTGCTATATGATGAGTCAACCGCGTTGGCCATAGCCCGCGCAGGCGTTGAAAACCAGAAAGGCCCGACACCAGCAACCCCCAAACCGGACGTGCCGCACCCGGCGCTCGCCTCGTGGGGGGGGTGGGTGGCGCCGTCGGGCAGGTTGTCTCTCTCCTACGTTGCTGGATCGGCCGATTAAAAGGAACTTGCATGGCAAGCACCGCGAACGCATTCACCGTCGGCGATTATGTCGTCTACCCCAAGCACGGCGTGGGCCGGGTGATCGAACTCCAGAGCGAGGAAATCGCTGGAATGCAGCTCGAACTCTACGTCCTGCGTTTCGAGAAAGAGCGCATGACCCTGCGCGTGCCGGTGGGCAAGGTTGAAGCCATCGGGATGCGCAAGCTGTCGTCTGACAAGACGCTCAGGCAGGCCATGGAAACGCTCAAGGGCAAGCCCAAGGTGAAGCGCACCATGTGGTCACGCCGCGCTCAGGAATACGAAGCGAAAATCAATTCGGGCGACCTCGTGTCGATCGCCGAAGTGACCCGCGACTTGTTCCGGCCGGAAGACCAGCCCGAGCAGTCCTATTCGGAGCGCCAGATCTTCGAAGCTGCGTCCAGCCGCCTCGCCCGCGAACTCGCGGCGATGGAGGAAACCGACGAGCCGGCCGCGCTCGGCAAGATCCTCGACGTGCTGCGCGAACACGCGCCGCAGTATTACGGCACGGCCGAGGAAGCCTGAGGCTCTCGCCGGGGGGTACTAACAAGAAAGGGCCGTCCGCAGGGGCGGCCCTTTTTGCTTGGGCTCAGGCTTGCAGCCGGACGCTTGGTGTATTACATATGCAACACGCCATCGCGCTGACGGGAGAGACATTGCATGACCAGACCCATTTCGAAATCCATCGCCCCTGCCGCACTCCTCGCCCTTGTCGCCACGCTGGGCGGCTGTGACGGCGCCGATGTCAAGATCAACGGGCAAAAGGGCGTGCCCCTTTCCGAAATCGAGATCGCCGGCGCTCCGCCCGCAAAGGTCTTCCTTGCCTCGGGCGACAATGTCGTACTCACCCAAGGGGATACCTTCGCGATCACGATCGAGGGGGCAGACACCGAAAGCCTGCGCTTCGTACGCGACAAGGAATCGATCGTGATTACCCGCGAGGATGGCTGGGGCGGCAACAGCAAAGCCACGATCCGCATCACCATGTCCGCGCCGAGCGAAATAATCGTTGGCGGCAGCGGCACGGTGAGAGCCCCCGCCCTCGCCAGCGAAGCCGACATTAATATCGGCGGCAGCGGCACAGTGGAATTCGGCCAGTTCAATGGTCAGACGCTCGGCATCAACATCGGCGGCAGCGGCACGGTCAAAGGCGCAGGCACGGCAAAGGAACTCAAAATCCTGATCGGCGGTAGCGGCGACATCGTCATGCCTGGGCTGAAGGCCGATCAGGCCGAAGTGACCATCGGCGGGCGCGGGGATGTGGCCTTCGCATCGGACGGAACGGTGGAGGCCAATATCGGCGGCGCAGGCGATGTAACGGTGACGGGCAGCGCCAAGTGCACCGTCAACGCGATGGGATCGGGCACGCTGACCTGCATGCCGGTTAGCAGCGGGACGAGCGGTGCGAGCGCCGCAATCCCCGCACCCCAGGGCAAGCCCGCAGAATAGCGTTTGCCTTACCGCAAGCTGCGCGCGACATTGGGGGGCATGCAAACCCCCCGACTTCTAACCCTCGCTCTGGCCGCACTTGCCCTGCAAGGCTGCCTCGCTAAGGCAGCTGTCGGGATCGTAACCCTGCCGGTGAGAGCGGTCAGCGCGAGCGTGGATGCCGCGACCACCAGCCAGTCCGAAGCCGACGAGCAGCGCGGCCGAGAGCTCCGCAAGCGCGAGGAACGGCGCGGCAAGCTCGACCGCGACTACGACAAGCAAATGGAACGTTGCGCCGACGGTGATGACGAGGCTTGCGAAAAAGCCCAAGCGATCCGTGCCGAAACTAAGGCGCTAGTCAGCGGCGAGCCGGAGCGATGATCTAGGCTGCAGCCCGCCGTAGCCGGTCGTTGATGGCGCGGCCCACGCCTTGGTCGGGCACCGGAGCGACCGCGATGCGCGGCTGGGCCGCGAGCGCGGCTTCGTGAAGGCAGGCATAGAGCCGCGCGGCGGCTTGGGTGACGTTACCGCTGGCCGAAAGCGTGCAATCGCCCATGATCGCGCCGAACCCGATCAGGAACTCGTCCGCCTCGGCCTCAGTCGCATCGAGCCGCACCGGCTTGCCCGGCGCGTAATGGCTGGCGAGCTGGCCCGGAGCTTCTATGCGGGCTTGGCTGCGCGCTTCGAAATGCTTCCCACTTGCCGCCGCGCCAATTGCGAGCGGCCCGGGCCGCAATTCTTCGACGCTCCCGTCGGCGCGCACCGCGACGATGGTCGATTCCAACCCCGCAGTGGTCGCCCCTCCGTCGAGCACCAGATCGATCCGCCCGTCGAGCGAGGCGAGCACGTGGGCGGCGCAGGTCGGGCTGATGAAGCCCGAACGATTGGCCGAGGGCGCAGCGAGCGGGAAACGTGCCGCTTCGAGCAGCGCGCGCATCGCCGGGTGGCTTGGGGCCCTTAGCGCCACGGTGGGCAATCTGGCGGTGACCGCAGGCGCAAGGGCGGCGTCATGGCGCCGTGGCAGCACCAGCGTGAGCGGTCCGGGCCAATGGGCCTCGGCCAGCGCGCGGGCCTCGGGCGAGAACTCGCCATAGCGCTCCGCCTGCTCCAGCCCGGCAATATGCACGATCAGCGGGTTGAAATCCGGGCGGCCCTTGGCGGCATAGATCCTCGCCACGGCCTCGGCGCTGTCAGCCCTTGCCGCAAGGCCGTAGACCGTCTCGGTCGGCACAGCGACCAGCCCGCCCGATTCGAGGATTCGCACCGCTATGGCGATCCCCGCAGCGTCCGCCAGCACCACTTTCGTAACGTTCTTGCCGCTCATGCTCCGGCGCTATATTCGTTTGCCCGCCCTGCCAAGTGTGCGAGGGCTTTCCCCCTTTTCGAGGACCCGTTCACAGTGACCCCCTTCACCCCGCCGACCGCCGACCAGCTTCTCGCCATCCGCGTCAATGCGGGGATCGAGGAACTCGCGCAGACCGAGCGCTTTGCCCATGCCGAGCCCGATCTGGTCGAGGCCATCGTCGAAGGTGTCGGGCAGTTCGCAGCGGGCGAATTTGCGCCTTTGAACCGCAAGGGTGATCTGGAGGGCGCGAAGCTCGAGAACGGCGTGGTGCGCCTGCCAAACGGCTTCGACACCGCCTACCGCGCCTATGTCGAGCAGGGGTGGAACGCCATCGCCAGCCCGGCGGCGCATGGCGGTCAGGGCCTGCCCTTCACGCTCGCCTGTAACGTGCTGGAGAACCTCGGCGCGGCGAACATGGCCTTCTCCCTGCTGCCGATGCTCTCGGTGGGGGCGATCGAGGCGATCGAGCATCATGGGAGCAAGGATCAGCAGGCAAAGTACCTCCCCAAGCTAGTCAGCGGCGCGTGGTCGGGGACGATGAACCTCACCGAACCCGCCGCCGGGAGCGATGTCGGCGCGCTGCGGTCGACCGCCGAGCCCATCGAAAACGGCGCACACGCGGGCAAGTACCGGGTCACCGGCCAGAAGATCTACATCACTTGGGGCGAGCATGATCTGGCCGAGAACATCATCCACTTGGTGCTGGCACGCCTGCCGGGCGCGCCGGAAGGTTCGCGCGGGATCAGCCTGTTCGCGGTGCCCAAGTATCATGTGAACGATGATGGGTCGCTCGGGCCGAAGAACGACCTGCGGTGCGTCAGCCTCGAACACAAGCTCGGCATCAACGCCTCGCCGACCTGCGTGATGAGCTACGGCGACAACGGGACATGCATCGGCGAACTGGTCGGCCAACCCAACAAGGGCCTCGCCGCGATGTTCACGATGATGAACAACGCCCGCATCAACGTCGGCAACCAAGGCGCGCAAATCGCCGAGCGGGCGACGCAGCAGGCGCTCGCCTATGCCCGCGACCGAGTGCAGTCGCCGCGCGCAGGCTCGCCCGACAAGAACCCGGTGGCGATCATCGAGCATCCCGATGTGCGCCGCATGATCCTGCGCATGAAGGCCCTGACCGAAGGCAGCCGCGCGCTGCTCTATTACTGCGCGGGGCAGGTCGATCGCGGCAATCTCGGCGACGAAGCGGCAAAGACCCGGTCGGAGATCATTGTCCCGCTACTCAAGTCATGGGGGACCGACATCGGCGTGGAAGTCGCCGGGCTCGGTATCCAGATCCACGGCGGGATGGGCTTTGTCGAGGATACCGGCGCGGCGCAGCACTGGCGGGATTCGCGGATCGCGCCAATCTACGAAGGCACCAACGGCATTCAGGCCGCCGACCTCGTCACCCGCAAGCTGGGCTTGGGCGGCGGCGAGGCGATGGTGACGCTGTTCGAAACCATCGCGCGCGAAACCGCCGACGAATTCGCCCTGTCCGCCCTTGCCTGGGATTGCGCCAATGTAGCCCGCTGGATGCGCGACGAGGCGAGCCTCGATGATCGCCTCGCCGGGAGCGTGCCCTTCTGCACCATGGCCGCAGTGACGGTCGCCGGGTGGCAGCTCATGAAGCAGGTCGCCGCCGTCGAGGCTGGCGCGGCGCCCTCGCTCGCGGCGACCAAGCCGGTGACAGCGCGCTTCTTCCTCGACCGCATCGTACCAGAGGCCGCAGGGCTCAAGGCCGGAGCAGTCGCGGGCGCAGAACTGCTCTATGCGCTCTCTGCCGAAGCGCTGGTCGGCTGACATGACACAAGTGGGCGAGTTGGAGCGGATCGCCGCCGCGTTGGAGCGTCTGGCGCCGCCGCCCCCACCGCCGACCGACTGGCTGAGCGAGCCCGCCTATATCTGGGAGGGCGAGCGGGCGAGCGCCGTTCCTATCCTCGACGCCCTGCCGCTCGGAGCGCTCCACGGGATCGATGCGCAGATAGTCGCGCTGCACGACAATTGCGCGCGGCTGGCCAGAAGTGCGGCGGCGCATGATGTGCTGCTGTGGGGCGCGCGCGGCATGGGCAAATCGGCGCTGGTGCGCGCCGCTGTCGCAGATGTGCAGCGCGAGCACCCCGGCGCGCTGGCGCTGGTGCAGCTTGCGGCGGGCACCCTCCCCACCTTCCCTGCGCTAATCGCCGAACTGACGGAGCAGAACCGCGCCTTCCTCCTGTTCATCGACGATCTCGGCTTCGGCGCCGACGGGCGCGCGGAGATGCTCGCGCTCAGAAGTCTGCTCGACGGCGGCGTCGCCCCGCGCCCTGCGCATATCCGCCTCGCGGTCACTGCCAACCGCCGCTCTATCGTCGAACGCAAGGACACCTCCGCAGTGCTCCACGAACGCGATGAGCGCGACGACGCACTGGCGCTCGCCGACCGTTTCGGGCTTACGCTGGGCTTCCACCCGGCGGACAAGGACACCTACCTAGCGATCCTCACCGGCTACACCGCCCCGCTGGGCCTGATCTTCGATCCGGAGGAGGCGATGGGCTTCGCCATCCAGCGCGGCAACCGGTCAGGCCGCACCGCGCTGCAATTCGCCACCGAATTGGCGGGACGCGCTGGGATGAGGCTTTAGGGTTCAGACCGCCTGTAAGCCAGCGCCTCTAGTTGACCTTCTGCCCCGCCTGCTTGCGCAGGTAATCGGCCTCGAACTCTTCGCGCGGGTCCTTGAGCTGGGGCGTGGGGAGCGACTTGCCTTGAAGCCGCGCGATCGCCGGCGCCGGGGTCGCAGAGGGTGAGCGCACCCGCCAGATGATCCCTGCGGTATCGTCCGACACCAGCAGCGATCCGTCACCCGCCCACTCGACCCAGGTCGGACGGCCGCGCGTTGTCCCGTCGTCCTTGAGGAAGGCGGTCAGCACCGGCTTGGGCTTGCCGACCGGATTGCCCAGATCGTCGAAGTCGACGAACACCACGTCATAGCCCGATGGCGGCTTGCGGTTCCACGAGCCGTGCCGCGCAATAAAGGCGCCGCCTGCAAAGCCTGCGCCCATGCGGTCGCCGCCCTTCGAGAACACCATGCCCAGCGCCGCCACGTGGGGGCCGAGCGCGAATTCGGGCTTGCGGACATATTCCATCAGGAAGCGCGGCATCGGTGCCTCCACCCGGCGGTCGATATTGGTGCGGTAATAGACCCACGGCCAGCCGTATTGCGCGCCGATCGGCACGTTGGTGAGGTAATCGGGCACAAGGTCCGATCCGAGCATGTCGCGTTCGTTCACCGTGGTCCACAACTCGCCTGACCAGGGGCTGAAATCGAGGCCGTTGGGATTGCGCAGGCCGACGCCGTATTGGCGCGGGCGGCCCGAGGCGAGATCGACTTCCCAGATCAACGCCCGGCCTTGCTCGATCGCCATACCGGATTCGCCGATATTGCTGACCGAGCCGACCGCTACATACATCTTCGCGCCATCGGGCGAGATCTCGAGGTTGCGCATCCAGTGCCCGCCGCCCGGCGCGAGGTCCATCAGCTTGCGAGGGAGCCCCGTCACTGCGTCGCTGCCGAGCGCATAAGGGAAAGCCTGCAAGGCGTTGTGGTTGGCGACGTAGAGCGTGCCGTCCTTCCACGCCAAGCCCGAGGGCGAATCCAGCCCCTTTTCAAGGATCACCTTGCGCGTTTCGGCTGTCCCGTTGCCGTCGGCATCGCGCAGCAAGATGATCTGGTTGGGGGAATCGCCGGTCGCTCCCGCGTCGCTCAAGAGCTTTTCGGCGATCCAGCCCTTGATCGTGTCCATAATCCCGCCGCCGTTCTCAACCTTGGGCGCGCGGGTCAGGGCGACCAGCACATCGCCATTGGGCAGCGTGAACAGCGTGCGCGGGTGTTCGAGGCCCTCGGCAAAGCGCGCCACCTCCAGCCCTGCAGCCGCAGTCGGGGCCTCGTCCGCCTTCCAGCCGACCGGCTTGGCGACCTGCACCGTCGGGACAGTCTGCGCGTCACCTTCCTGCAGCACCGGATCGGTTCCGGCGACCTCATCAACGGTGAGATCTGCGGTATCGCCGCGGCTGAGGAACCAGAACGTGGCTCCTGCAAGGACGATGCCGATAGTCAGGACGATTGCGATTCTGCGGAAAATAGCCATGTGAGGCGAGATAGAGGCGGTCCGCGCTTGCGGCAACCACGAACCTCTGGCGCCAAGCGATGAAAGGCTAGCCCTCCGTGTACGATTTCAAGCCCGCCGAGCCGCTCGCCCCAGAAGACCTCCACCGCGATCTGCTCAGCGCGGCGGATGCGCTGACCTCCGGCGAGCCCGACGGCGTCGCCAACATGGCCAATGTCGCAGCGCTGCTGTGGGAATTTCTACCCGATCTCAACTGGGCAGGTTTCTACCGGGTCGCGCCCACCAGGGATGGCGGGGCGGACGAGCTGGTGCTCGGGCCGTTCGTCGGGCGCCCGGCCTGCATCCGCATCCCGTTTGGCCGGGGCGTATGCGGGGCGGCAGCGGAAAGTCGCGCCACGCAACTTGTGGCGGACGTGCACGCCTTCCCCGGCCACATCGCCTGCGACGCGGCGAGCGCGAGCGAACTCGTGGTGCCGGTACTGCGCGACGGCGCGGTGATTGCGGTGATCGACCTCGACAGCCCCTCGCCTGCCCGCTTCGGCGAGGCGGATGCGGCGGGGATCGAGGCACTAGCAGCGCTGCTCTCCAACCGCATTTAAGGGACGCTCGCCCCCCCGACCTTCCCGAATCGGGACAAGGCCAAGAGCGCGGCTTGGGCGGCACCCGCACTCGGTGGTAAGCTTTTGCTAACCATCAGCTCATCCGGCTGACTCGAGAGGGATTTGCATGTCCAAGCGTCTACCGATTCTGCCGCTCGCCGCGTTCGCGCTGGCCGTTCCTGCTCTGGCCCAGGCGCAGAACTATAGCGATCTGCCGCCGCTCACGCCCCCAACTCTTACCGCGATGAGCCCGGCCGAGGAACGCTCCCTCCCCTCCGACATGCGCACCGCGCCGATGACGACCCGCGCCGATGAGACAGTGACGGTAGTGAACGGGGTCGAGACCATTACCCGCACCCGCCGTATCGACGCGCCCCGCCCCGCGGCGGCCGTTCAAGCCCAGACCTATGCGCCCGGCTACACGCAGTCCTACGCCCAGGGCTACGCGCCAGTGCCCACGACCGCTTACTACAGCGGCACGCCCGCGGTGTTCGAGCGTGAGGAGTGGGTCGACGAGTGCCAGCGCCGTACGAGGGGCCGCGGCAACGACGACACCGGGCTGATCATCGGCGGGTTGCTTGGCGCGATCGCCGGGGGCTTTGCCGGCTACGAAATCGCCGGTGTGGGTGACCGCGTGCTCGGCACGGTGCTCGGCGTCGGGGGCGGCGGTCTGATCGGCGGATTGCTGGGCAGCCTGTTCGACGGCGACAAGAAGAAGAACCTCTACAATTGCGAAGCCGCGCTCGACAGCTACCTGTCGACCTACGGCGCGCCCGGCCAGCGGATCGCGAGCCGCGAGATCGCCTATCCGGCGTACGCGGACCAAGGCGCTTATGGCTATCGCTACCCGGCAGGCTATTCCCACGGCACCACCTACGCCCCGCCGCCGCAGGTGGTGCTGGTGCCTGTGCGCACCGAAGTCCAGCAGCAAGTCGTGGTGCGCGAGACCGAGCGGTACGAGACCTACACCGTCCCCGGTGCCGAGCGCATCATCCCGGCGCCCGCCCCGCGGCCCTCGCCCAAGATGATCAAGAACCGTTGAGACGCCGGCTTGACCCCTGTTAGAGGGGTTTAGACGTGAAGCCCTGCGCATTCAGGCGACCGCGCGGGGCCTCTTGCTTGTGCCTTGGGTGCGGTTAGAAGCTTAGAATTCACCGCCGGTAAGCCGCTGGCAGACCAGATCGAGCTGGTCGAGCGTGGTGTAGCGGATCGTGATCATGCCCTTGCGGGGATCGACTTCGGGCTTGATCCGGACGCTGAGGCCGAGGAACTCCTCGAGATGCTGCTGCACCGCCTGAATGTCTGCGTTTTCAGAGGGGTACAAAGGAGGCTGCGGCGCGGCCGAAGCGCGCTTGGCCGCCTTGCGGGTCAGGCTCTCGATATCGCGCACCGATAGCCCCTCGGCCACCGCCGTCTCGGCGAGCTGCACCGCATCGTCCCGCCCGATCAACGCGCGGGCATGTCCCATCGACAGCTTGCCCATCTCGATCAGGTCGAGCACCGAATCAGGCAGCGTCATCAGCCGCATCATGTTGGCGATGTGGCTGCGCGACTTCTCGACCATCTTGGCTATGTCGATCTGGATCATCCCCTCTCCCTCGGAGAGACGATGATAGGCACGCGCTTCCTCGACCGGGGTCAGGTCCTCGCGCTGAAGGTTCTCGATCAGCGCGAGCGCCATCACCTCGCGGTCGGAGAGGTTCCGCACCAGCGCCGGAATCTCGTGCAGCCGCGCCTTTTGCGCCGCGCGCCAGCGTCGCTCGCCGGCAACCAGTTGATAACCTTCGCCATTCGGATGGGGACGGACGATGATCGGCTGGATCACACCGCGCGTCGCGATCGAGGCGGCGAGCTCCTCGAGCGCGCTTTCGTCGAAATGCTTGCGCGGGTTGCCCGGGAGCGGTTTGATCGCGGCGATCGCCAGCATCCGTAGCGGCGAGCTGCCATCCGCCGGCGCTTCGACCGGTTCCTCGCGGCGCACCAGCGGCTCCTCGCGGCGGGTCTCGCCGAGCAGCGCGCCGAGACCCTTACCGAGTCGCCGCGGCTTCTCCGCCGCTGCGCGAGAAAGTGCGCTCACATCATAGGGTTGCACGGTCTTATCGGTCATGCTGCTTGTCTTTCTGCGGGAAATCGCCCGATCAGCTCGCGGGCCAGCGCCATGTAGGCGCGGCTGCCGGTGCAATGTTGGTCGTAGATCAGCGCCGGGAGCCCGTGGCTCGGTGCCTCGGACAGGCGCACGTTGCGCGGGATCACGGTTTCAAACACCAGCTTGCCGAGGCAGTCGCGCACGTCATCCGACACCTGGTCGGTCAGGCGGTTGCGCCGGTCATACATGGTCAGCGCAACGCCGATGATGCCGAGCTGGGGGTTGAAGCGCTGCTGCACCTGGTCGACCGTCTGGAGCAGCTGGCTAAGGCCCTCAAGAGCGAAGAACTCGCATTGCAGCGGCACCAGCAGCGTATCGGCCGCACACAGCGCGTTGAGCGTGAGCAACCCCAACGAAGGCGGGCAGTCGATAAAGCAGATCTCGTGGCCCTGATGGCCGGCCAGCGCCTTTTGCAGGCGGTGGGTGCGGCCCTCGACCGAAACCAGTTCGATCTCAGCCCCGGACAGATCGACTGTCGCCGGGATGATGTCGAGCCGCGGGATGGACGTCGGCACGATCGCGCTGTCGAGCGCCACCTCGTCGACCACCAGGTCATAGCTCGAAACAGTGCGCGAGGCCGCGTGCACGCCCAGCCCGGTCGAGGCATTGCCCTGCGGATCGAGGTCGATCAGCAACGTGCGCCAGCCCGTCGCCGCCATCGCTGTCGAGATGTTGATGGCGGTGGTGGTCTTACCCACTCCGCCCTTCTGATTGGCAATCGCGATGGTCAGCATGGCGTGTCCCGTCCTTCCCGGAGCTGGATTCCAGTTGAATCCACCCGCTTTTCGCGTCTCAGGCCTTTACGATGATCCCCGCCTCGGGATCGGTCAAGGAATGTTTCACGTGAAACATTGCCCGAATCGAAGGCTTCAATGCCTCCAACTCCTGCGCCGCCGAGCGCCCCTTGGGCAAGACATAGCTGGTGGCCCTTGTGGAGAAGGGTGCGGACAAGCTGAGAAGTTTATCGAGCGGAGCAAAGGCGCGTGCCGAAATGGCGCGCGCGGCGAAGGGCGTAATGCGCTCAAGCCGCTGCGCTTCGACCCGGCATTTTGGCAGATCCAGCACGGCGATGGCGCGATTCAGGAACTCCGCACGGCGGCCGCGGGATTCGACTAGCACCACCGGCATGTTCGGACACAGCGCGGCGATCACCAGCCCCGGGAATCCCGGTCCGCTGCCGAGATCGAGCCATGGGCCGATCGCGTTCGCTCCCAATGTTTCACGTGAAACATTTTCGAGAAGTTGGGCCGAATCGGCAATATGGCGCTGCCAGATATGCGGCTCGGTCGCTTTGGCGATCAGGTTCTGCTGTTGGTTTTCCTCGAGCACCAGCGCAGCAAACGCCTCCAGCCGCGCCATCCCCTCGGCGTCGGTCAGCGCCGCAACATAGACGCGCGCATCTTCCTCGGTGAGGATCATGCGGCGCGCTGCCCGTCGGACATCCGGCGCCGGGCGTGGACCAACAGCGCGGAGAGTGCCGCCGGGGTCACCCCGGGAACACGGCCAGCTGCCGCCAGAGTGCCAGGGACAGCATTGCTGAGGCGCTCGACCATCTCGTTGGAGAGCCCGGGCACATCGCCATAGGGAAAATCCCCCGCGAGCGGCAGCGCCTCACTGGCGCGAAGGTCGCGCAGTTCCGCATCCTGCCGGGCAAGGTAAGGCGCGTAGGCGGCATCTTCGGCCATCTCCTCGGCAAGGAGCGGGTCGAGCGCGGTCGTTTCGCCGAGCCACGGACCGAGCGTTCCTGAAGTAATCCCGTCGTGCCGCAGCCATTCGCTCAGCGGTTTCTCACCATGATCTCGTCGAACGGGCAGCCCAAGATCGGCAAGTTGGCGGGCATGGACCTTCTCGGAATGTTTCACGTGAAACATTTCCCGCACTTCCTCGCGGTGCTCCCACCAGAGGCGTCGCTCCTCACCGATGCATCCAGATTCAAGGCCGAGCCCGGTCAGGCGCGTGGCAGCGTTGTTCGCGCGCAGGCGCAGGCGGTATTCGGCGCGGGAGGTGAGCATGCGGTAAGGTTCAGAGACGCCCTGCAAGGTGAGGTCGTCGACCATTACCGCGATATAGGAATTGGCGCGGTCAAGCCTCGGCGCCTGCTTGCCGAGCGCGGCAGCGGCAGCCTCCAGCCCAGCAACGAGCCCCTGCGCGGCAGCTTCCTCGTATCCAGTCGTCCCGTTGATTTGCCCCGCACAATAAAGGCCCGGGATCGCCCGCACCTGCAAGCTAGGGGTCAACGCGCGCGGATCGATGTGGTCGTACTCCACAGCATAGCCCGGCTGCACGATCTGGACCCGTTCGCAGCCGGGCATGGTGCGCACCACCGTCTCCTGCACATCGACAGGCAACGAAGTGCTGATGCCGTTGGGATAGACGATGTGCGTGTCGAGCCCCTCCGGCTCCAGAAAGACCTGGTGCCCCTCCCGGTCCCCGAAGCGGTGGATCTTGTCTTCGATCGAAGGGCAATAGCGCGGACCAGCCGCCGCAATCGCGCCGGAGAATAGCGGCGAGCGGTGGAGATTGGCGCGGATCGCGTCGTGCCCTGCCTGCGTGGTGCGGGTGATGGCGCAGAACACCTGCGGGTTCAGCCGGTGCGGCGTGAGGGCCGACATGGTCCATGCCTCGCAGTCGGAAGGTTGCTCCTGGAGCACCGCCCAATTGATCGTGCGTCCGTCGATACGCGGGGGCGTGCCGGTCTTGAGGCGCGCCATCGGCAGATCGGCCGCCCGCAGCTGCTGGGCCAGGCGCTTGGCGGCGTGTTCGCCGATCCGCCCGCCCTCGAAACGCTCCTCACCGCGGAACAGGACGCCGCCGAGGAAGGTGCCAGTGCAAAGGACGACGCGCTGGGCTTGGAGCAAGGTTCCATCGGCGAGTTCAAGGCCCGTGACGCGCCCTCCCTCCAGACGGAGCGCCGCGGCCTCACCCTCGACCAGTGTGAGATTATCTTGCGCCCGCACAATCGCCTGCACCGCGGCCTTGAAGCGGACCCGGTCGGCTTGCACCCGAGGACCCCATACGGCGCTACCCTTGGAACGGTTGAGCATCCGGTAGTGGATTGCCCCGGCGTCTGCAGCACGGCCAATCACTCCGTCGAGCGCGTCCACCTCGCGAACAAGATGCCCCTTGCCGAGGCCCCCGATCGCAGGATTGCAGCTCATCGCACCGATGGCGTTAAGATCGAAGCTGACGAGCGCCGCGCGGGCACCCATCCGCGCCGCGACACAGGCGGCCTCGACCCCGGCGTGACCGCCGCCGATGACAATGACATTATACTGGTGCAT
>JBBRUU010000042.1:0-18845 GCA_038247515.1 Sphingomonadales bacterium | reverse complement strand
TGGGTTGGTGGGATCAACCCATGAAAGGAAAATGAGAATGACGAAGTTTACGTTTATCGACACGGAGAGCTTGTGGGATCTGGATCTGCACAAAGCATATCTGGCCATCGATCCGGACGAAGCACTGAAGAAGGGTCGTGATGGCAAAATCCGTCGCCGATTGCCGTGCAAGCGCGTGATCGCTGCAGCGGCCTTTGATGTGGAAATTGGCGAAGGCGGGGCCGTCAGCATCGAGGGTCTGAAGTCATGGACAGAGCATGATTTCGGCGACGAGCGCGAGGTGGTTGTCCAGCTCTTCGAGCACCTGCGTGCCCGGCCACAACATCATGTGGTCACCTGGGGCGGGCTCGCTGCCGAGGTTCCGCTCCTCAATCTCGCTTCCATCGGACACATGCTGGTGCTGCCACCGCAACTGCGATCGGGCACGCCAACTTTTGGCCGCCAGGCGAATTGGCGGCCCCACATTGACCTCGGTCTTCAGATGAAGGCGCAGGGACGGGATTGGGCGCACATGAGTGAATTGGGCATCCGGCTTGGCCTTCCGGTCGAGCTATTTGCTGGTAAGGCCGACATTGCCGAGCCCCGCAACGGCGATGAATGGCAAGCAATGCAGCATCGCGTGGGCACCGACTGCATCCTGACCGCGCTCATCGCGATGGTCTACTGGCGCGCAAACGGCCGTATCGCTCTTGATCAAGCCGCCATGCTCCACAACGTCGCAGACTGGTGCGTGCGCAACAGCTGCGTGGCGGAGGAACACATCGAACCGCTCGTCCGTCTGCGGGCGCAAATGCTAGAGCGTATGGGAGCGGAGTTAGACGAAGCGTCTTAGCTAAGTGCCTGATAACCTGTCTTTAGCAAATGCCGCATTAGTGTGCTTTGCATTATGAGCATAATCAAAACGCACCGGTCTCTACTCAGTCATGCGCTCGAAACGGAATATTCGGACAGGTTGTCCGAGTTTTTTTGCCTCGGCGCATGACTAGTAGAGGCAGGGCTTCTATCAGCTCCAGGAAGCCATCTGTGCCTGGGCGTAAGCTCACCGTTGACGAGGTGCGCGAAGAACTCGACCGGATGAAACCCGGTGCAGCTGATGCTCTCGGCCAAACCATAACCGGCCACGCCAAACGGTCTGGGCAAGACGCGCGAGAACTACTAAACGAAGCCGTAGTCGCGTTTGTAGCACCCACACATTTTGAGGGTGTGATCCACGCACCACCTCACAGATTTCAGAGTTATTTGAACCTGTTGCGCAAACTAGGCTTGTTTCAGCCGATTTCGCCATGATAGTGCTTTCGCGAAGCCTTGACCTTCAAGCTGCGCGCCGTGAAGACGCGGATAAAGTTTAACTTGGCACTAACCGCTCGTCACAGCAGAAGGGGCGCTCTTGGGACTGTCAATGCCTCCGCAATGGCGCTTTCGGTCGCCGGGCCCAATCGAATTGCAAGCGGCGCATGCCTTTAACTCGCTTGCGCACACCATCGCTGCGCAGAGCGGATCTTCGTGGAGCATCATTGAACTGTTTAAGTCAAAGTTCGGCGGTGGCGGGCGTAGTTCGAACGAAAGTTGGGCAATCAGCGATTTACATGTTCTAATGATCGACGCCGCGGAAAATGCTCCTGCGTTCATCGCAGCCTTTTGGGACAGCTGTGAAGAAGTCCAAACACAATATCCGGAAGTTGGCTTACCCGATGTTGATATCATAAATGGAATTCTATTCGAACACAACGTGCCGTATGAGGTGCGTCCCCCACAGTTGATTGCGCGCAACCCTCAAATCCCGATTCCTGTTTTGACACCTGAGAAGTCGATTGGGGAGCGCGCCGTCGAGTTGATCCACGCTTCACTAGATCAAGCGGATCGTTTGCTGCTTGAACAGCGTCCACGTCAAGCGGTGCAGGAGATTCTCTGGCTGCTAGAGACGGTATCAACTGCATTCCAAGGTATCGACACTGGAACGGGCACCATAGCGGGAAAGTATTTCAACGAGATCACGCGCGATCTTCGCGCCAAGCATCAGGGGCGCACGCTTGTGGAGGCGCTGGGCTGGATGGCCAAGATGCACGGCTTCTTGTCCTCGCCGTCGGGTGGCGGCGTCCGCCACGGCACCCGGCTTTCCGCCGATGTGTCGCCAACCCTCAAAGAGGCGTATCTCTACTGCAATCTTACCCGCAGCTACATAGGCTATCTGCTCGCTGAAATCGCGGAGTTAGACAATGGACAGCCCAAGCGTGCCAGATAATTTGGATCCGCCGAAAATTGCAGCTCGCCATTCCGATCTAACTGTATGTTTCAACGTCAAAAGGGAATATCACTGTCGAGATCATCGTAATTGCCAGCTGGCACCTCTCGCCTAGGAGCTGAAAGCTGCATGGGCTTCCTCGGTGGTGGAAGCTGTCTCGCCTCATCGTCAGCTACCTTCGCCTCAGCCACCTCTTGCAGAAAATTATTGGTGAGCTTGGCAACCATATCGCCGCTGGCCCAAAGACTTCCCGGCACTGCAAGGATTTCCAGCGTGATCCAAGTCACAGCCAGCAAGCTTAGTCGCTTGCGGTCTAATTCAGCCTCAAACTCGCTTAGCTTTTTTAACAACGCGGCGCGCTTCGCATCGGGAAGATCGGCATTATCCAAGCAAGTTTTCAGACCGTGAATGTGTGCCCTGATCCTGTCTTTGGCTTTTGGAGTTAGCGGCACAGAATTGCTCCGCTCTCGCACTACATTGTCCAGCAAAAGCTGGGTCATGTAGTGATCAAGGTCTGCCTTGAACTGGCGATGTGTCTCTACATCGAACTGCTTGTAGGTGGGCACATCCATCGAAGCGAAGGGCTCGATTTTATAACGTTTCGCCGCCGCAATGACGATATTCATGAAGCCGTGGCGCGCTTCCTCAAGATGATACCAGCTCTCTTGGTCACCCCCACCATCAAGCTGGCTGACCCGCTCATTCAAGCGTCGCTGCGCGTGGCTCACAAAATTGGTAAAGGCCAGATGTGGATCATCCGGCAAATTCTCCAATTCGTCCTGTGTGATAAATTCAAAGATGTTCATGCTGTTTTCTTAAGCTAATTTCTCACAAACCGCGATGGGCTTTGCCTTCCTCTGCACAGAGATTATTGATGACGCTCGTTCGTTCCCCAAAGCTACGCCTCTAGGACAGCCCATCAGCGGACACCGACTGTGCCACAAATTGTGCCCTTGACTGTGCTGCCCCAATGAATCATGGATCCAAGCACTGGGAAAATTCCGCGGATTGCAGTGACTTGGGCAACCCCCTCTGAGTGACCGAAAGAATAGGTCGGGAATCCTGTCTCCCCGACCAATCTTTGCCAGCGACGGGAATCTCGGCATGACCGGGCTGCCGCGGTGTCTGGCGCAGTCCATCAGCCAAGCCCTTAAAGAGTCCGGCGGCTCCTTGCCGAAGATCGGCCCGGCGCGCGTGCGCTTGCAATTCCGTAAAATTACCCCCCACGATATGTTAACATGGATTATGAGGCATCCTTTGGCGCTCTATACAGCTACTTGGATGGAGAAAAATGGGTGACCAACGACGACAAGCGCAACGGACGGAATTCCCCCAAAGCGCGGAAGGCAGGCTCTGAAGTCGGGCCCGAGATCGATCGGCAGGTAACACCGCAATCGCATGGCATTGAAGCTGCCGAAGGGGTCGGCGGTGCATTCCCGATCGTCGGCATCGGCATGTCGGCCGGCGGTCTGGAAGTTGCCACCGCCTTCCTCAATGCGATGCCGGCGGACAGCGGCATGGGCTTTGTTATCGTCCAGCACCTCGATCCCACGCGCGAAAGCATGCTTGCCGAGCTCCTAGGCAGGGAAACAAGCATGCCTGTCGTGAGGGTCGAGGACGGGATGCGGGTCGAACCCAACCGCGTTCACGTTATCGTGCCTGCCAAAACGCTTCTGATCCGCGACGGCGTCCTCCACCTTGTAGATCCGGATGCGCCGCGCGGTCATCGCCATCCTATCGACAAGTTCTTTAGCGCGCTCGCTGAGGACCAGAAAGCCAAGGCGATTGCAATCGTGCTGTCGGGCGCGGGAAGCAACGGCACGGCGGGCCTCGCGGACATCAAACAGGCCGGCGGCATGTGCATCGCCCAGGACCCCGAAACCGCCCGGTTCGACAGCATGCCGCGTCATGCGATTGCCTCGAACCTCGTCGATATGGTGCTGGCGCCGGGAGCGATGCCCGAGGCGCTGATGCGCTACGCACGCCACTCCTATGTGCTTGCGCCGCGCCCGGAAATCGAGGCGGAGGATGCCGCGACGAAATCTGCGACCGGGCTCGATGATGTCCTCGCCTTGCTGAACGCCCGCGCCGGCCACGATTTCAGCCAGTACAAGCACAACACCCTATCGCGGCGCGTCCACCGGCGGATGGGTCTCGCGCACTTGGAAGACCTGGATCAATATCTCGACCTGCTAGCCCGAGAACCGGATGAAGCGGCTGCGTTGGTGCAGGATCTTCTAATCCATGTGACGGCGTTCTTCCGGGATGCCGAAGCGTGGGAAGCGCTCGACCAAGAGGTAATCACGCCGCTTGTCGAGAGCGCGCAGACTGGCCAGTCCATCCGGGTGTGGGTGCCGGCGTGCTCGACCGGCGAGGAAGTCTACACGATTGCGATGATCCTGATCGAGCGTTGCGAGGCGGCGAACAAGAACATCGCAATTAAGGTATTTGGGACTGATACAGCAGAGCATCACCTGAGCGAAGCACGCAAGGCGACGTTCCCTGGCAGTATGATCGAAAGCCTGACCGGCGCGCGAATCGAGCGCTTCTTCGACAAGATCGACGACAATTATTACCGGGTCAAACCAGCCCTGCGCGAGAAGGTAATTTTCGCCCCGCAGAATGTATTGAAAGATCCGCCCTACTCGCGAATGGATCTGGTCAGTTGCCGCAACCTGCTGATCTACCTCATTCCGGTGGCGCAGGAAAAAGTGCTGTCGCTGGCGCATTTCGCCCTGCGTGAAGGCGGTTATCTGTTTCTTGGCAATGCAGAAACGGTCAGCAATCGCGACCACCTGTTCGAATGCGTATCCAAACGGTGGCGGATCTATCGCCGCGTCGGGTCGGGCCGGTCACCAATGCTCGAATTTTCGCAGTGGCCAATCCGCGAAGAACCAGCGCGCGCCGCAGACGCGAAGCCAAGGCTTGCCGATATCGCCATGAAGTCTCTCGCCGAACGGTTTGCACCTGCGTCTGTGCTGATCGACAAGAGTTACCGCGTCCTGCATTTCCATGGATCGACCGACGATTATCTGACCCAGCCCGCCGGACCGCCGACCTTCGACCTGCTCGCCTTGGCGCGCGAGGGGTTACGCATGACGGTGCGCAATGTGGTACGCAAGGTCATCGATACGTCCGAAGCCGCGACCCTGCGCAGCGCCCTTAAGGGCGAAGCGAAGAACGGTATCGTCGTAACCGCTAGTCCGATCCGCGGCGCGAGCGATGCCAATCTGATGGTGCTGGTGAGCTTTGCGCGTTCCGAGCCCGGTTCAAATGATGTACCGGACCAGCTAGCCGCGCCGGTGCCCACAGAGGTGCGCGATATCGAAGAGGAACTGGTGTCCGCGCGCGAAGAGATGCGCAACACGGTCGAACGTCACGAAAGCACCAACGAGGAGCTCACGGCTGCCAACGAGGAAGTGACGAGCATCAACGAGGAATTACAGGCAACCAACGAGGAACTGGAATCTTCCAAGGAAGAGCTTCAGTCGCTTAATGAGGAGCTCAACACGATCAACGGGCAGCTTGGCCGCAAAATCTCCGAACTTGCCGATGTCACTGACGACCTTCGCAATCTGCTGAAGGGAAGCGATGTCGCGACCATCGTTCTCGATACTGATCTGCGGATCAAATGGTTCAGCCCCCCTATCTTGACGCTTTTCCACCTGATCGAGAGCGACGTCGGCCGCCCGGTCGGCAATTTCACGCAGAAGTTCATCTTCGCCAAGCTGCTCGAGAAAGCCAGGGCGGCGATCGAGGATTTGGCGACCTTCGAAGACGAAGTCCTCGCCGATGACGGCCGATGCCTGCTCTTGCGCGTTCGGCCATACCGAACGCAGGATGACCGGATTGCCGGCGCAGTCGTCACCTTTGTGGATGTCAGCGACCTGAAAGCCAAGCAAACGGAGATCAGCGATGCGCGCAGCTTCGCCGAGGCGATCGTCGAGACCGTCCGCCATCCGCTTCTGGCTCTTGACGGGGATCTGCGGGTCCGTTCCGCCAACTCGGCGTTTCATGCGACGTTCGGCCTTGGCCCTGACGAAGTCGTCGGCCGCCTGATCTACGAATTGGTGGACGGGCAGTGGAATGTCCCGCCGCTTCGGACGCTCTTGGAACAGCTCATCCCGGAACATCGGCAGATCAACGACTTTGAAATAGCGCTCGACGTTCCAAGGCGCGGATCGCGCAAAATGCTGATCAACGCCCGATGCATCACCGATAGTCAAGACGCGGGCGAACTCGTCCTGCTGGCCATGGAGGACATAACCGAACGGCGCGAAGCGACGCGGCACCAGGAGCTGCTGATGGGCGAGCTCAGCCACCGGGTGAAAAATACGCTTGCCGTAGTCCAGTCCATCGCAGCGCAAACGCTTCGGCACAGCAGCTCGCTGGAAATGTTCGATGATGCCTTTAAGGGCCGACTGCAAGCGTTGGCGCGCGCCAATGATGCGATTTTGGATGGAAACTGGAAGGGGGTGACCTTGAGACACACCATCCAGCGATCGCTCAGCCCGTTCGGCTTAGATGCGCGGATCAGCCTGGCTGAAGGCCCAGAAATCGATCTGCGTCCACAAGCGTGCCTAGCCATCACAATGATCCTGCACGAACTTACGACTAATGCCGTCAAATACGGGGCGCTGTCGGTGCAGTCCGGCTCGATTGACATAGCGTGGCGGATTGACCCTGCAGGAAGGGATCAGACCATCTACATGGAGTGGAGCGAACGCGACGGTCCCGTAGTCGTGCCCCCCACTCGCCAAGGGCAGGGAACAAGGTTTATCGAGAGAAGCATCGCTTACGAATTAGGCGGGATGGCAAAAGTCGATTTCGATCCTGCTGGCCTGCGCGCAACGCTCAGTTTCCCCTCCGCGTCGTCGATTATGCCCAAAACCTCGCTTGGTATCACCGGCGGGAGCGCACCGAGTGACATATAGAAAATCGCTCCCGCTTTCCGGTCTGCGTATTCTCGTAGTGGAAGACGAATACATGGTTGCCCAGCTCCTCACGCTTATGCTGGAGGACCTGGGATGTGTCGTAATTGGCCCCTTCCCCGACGCAGAAAGCGGTGTCGCGGGGGTCAGGAACAACATTATCGATGGCGCGGTGCTCGATGCCAATCTGGGTGGCGGCATGACCAGCGCTCCGGTCGCCGCGGCACTTCAGGCTGCATCGCTGCCCTTCGTGGTTGCCACCGGTTACGGTTCGCTGACACTGTCTGACGAAGCGCTCGATCGCGCGCCGAGAGTAACGAAGCCGTTCATTGAGGCGAAACTCGAGGCGACTGCGATGGCTGCTTTCAGACGTCCGATCCCGGCCGTCGAGGAATGAGAGATTTAATCTCCCGATGACCAGCCGGGTGCGGTGTTATCGATACCAAGCACCCGAATCGAACAGCAATCGCCGGACGCCGCTCGCGAGGTGAACCCGCCAGAGTTGGCGGCGCCCTTGCGACCAGTCGCTACAGTAGCCGAACTCGCCATCGGGCACCGGCGCTGGCGCAGACGGCGGCGGAACTGCTGCCACAGCCTCGGCGCGCAGCTGGCCGGTGAAACTTGCCAACGGCCCCATGATGCGCTCGGGCACGCCTTGAACTCGGCCATCAACCGGATCACCTTCGGATCATCCAATGCCGCCTCATCCAGCCAACCGAACGGGTCGGTAATCGGCACGCCGTGAACCATCCGCGTGCGCGGCCCGTGCGCCGCTGTCTTATCTGCCGCTGCCCACGCCGCACTGGCAAGGGCTGGGAGGCTGCCAGCCACCATAAGACCGCGCAGCAACCCGCGCCGGCCTAGCGCGCTGATCGCGTCGCTTACCGCGTGGCTGTTCTCAGGGGAGTCCGGGGGCCGGGGGAATCATCGCGGTGCTCCATGGGATTCAAGAGCACCCCAATGGCCCGCGCTAGCTCTTGCGAGGGAATATTGCCGCCAACGGACAGATCGGTCCTGCGAACGGTCCTGTCAGACGATCATTGCACGCAGCGCCCGCGAGCCAGTCCGGCTCAGCGGAACGGCAGTTCCGTCAGTCATATGCGCCATCAGGCAGCCGCCCCCGCAGGCTCGGTAAAATCGAGGTGGTCGATATTGATGATCCGCGAACGGTGCACCCTGATGAAGCGTTGCGGATCGAGCCGCTGTTCGAACTCGCCAAGGCTTATGCGGACCAGATGCGTGTCGATCAGCGTAGTGACCTCGGCATAATCCTGCGCCCCGGCGATCATGATGATGTCGCGCACATTGATCGGCGCCATGTCATCACCTTTGCGGGTGAGGTAGCGTTCAAGCGGCGGCGCGGAGACGATCGTAACCGGCGCTGCCGCCCGGCCGCCGCGCACCGCATAGGTGGTCACCGAAAGCGCCCAGTACGGCACCAGCCCTTGCAGGTTCTGCCAGGTGAACGCGCCCGGTGAAGCCGGAAAGCTCGAATTGGCCGCTTTGCGCAGGAAGGCTGGGAGCTGTGCCGTCCCCACCGACCACTTTTCCGGCCCTCCACCGTCTCGCCTTGGCCGGTCCTATTCTGCCTGGATCGCGCCGGCGACATATGGCTAAAAAGGTTGGCTAACAAAAAAATAACCAATTTTACGTAGTAGTTCTGGGCATGAGACCACATGCCCTTCTTTACACGTCGTTCACCACGATCCTCACCCCTGCCATGCTTGCGGGGTTGCTCGCGTCCGCGCCGGCCCATGCGGGCGGTGTGACCGCCGGGACGCTTATCGAGAACACCGCTACGGCGAGCTACGACGAAGCCGGCGTGCCCCGTAACATCTTGTCCAACACGGTTGTGGTGAAAGTTGACGAGCTGCTCGACGTGACGCTCACCTCGCTCGACCCCGGGCGATTGACCGCGCGTCCCGGCAACGCCGTGCTGACTTTTGAGCTTACCAACCAGGGGAACGGCCCCGAAGCCTTCCGCCTGCTCGCTGATCCGGCAGTGGCAGGCAACGACTTCGATACGTCATTTCGTGCCATTGCAATCGATAGCAACGGCAACGGCACCTATGATGACGGTGTCGACCAGATCATGACCCAGCCGCAGACCACTCCGGTGCTCGCGCAGGATGCAAGGCTCACGCTGTTCGTGCTCGTCACCGTACCGCAGGGCGCAACCGACGGGCAGACCAGCACCGTCGCGCTCAGCGCGCAAGCGGTGACCGGCAGCGGCACCCCCGGCACCGTGTTCGACAACGCCGGCGTCGACGGCGGCGATGCGATCGTCGGCACCACCGGCGCGATTGCAACGGCGCGAGGCGTGCTCAGCAATTCGGTCGCCAGCGTTCAGCTCGTCAAATCGGTGGTGCTGCGCGATCCATTCGGCGGCACCGGAGCCGTGCCCGGCACGGTCGCGACCTTCACCATCGAAGCCCGCGTGAGCGGCAGCGGCGAAGTTGCCAACCTCGTCGTCACGGACGCTATTCCAGCCGGCACAACCTACGCACCCGGCACCCTCGCGCTCGACGGCTCCGCCCTCAGCGATGCTGCCGATGGGGACGCGGGAGCTGCATCCGGCACAAACGGGATCTCAGTCAGGCTCGGCAACGTCGCAGTGGGAACGCGGCGTCCCGTCACCTTCAACGTCATCATCAACTAACATGATGACCATACAAACCAATAAGATAGTCAGGGGCAATACTCCATGAAGCCGATCAACAAACTGATCCTCGCGCTCGCCGCTGCCACCGCTCTGGCAGCGCCGGCCATGCCGCTTTTGGCGCAGGGCGCTCCCAGCCCGGTCGTGCTGTCCGGGGACGTCAAGGCAGTCAAGACCGTGACCGGCCCGGACGGCAAGGAGCGCACCGAACTGGTTGAGCCGAGCACGATCGTACCCGGCGATCGCCTCGTTTTCGGCACCGACTATGCCAATAAGGGCGCCGAGGCGGTCACCAACTTCATCGTCACCAACCCGCTGCCCGCCGCAGTCCGGCTTGCGCCGGATGCCGATAAGGCGCTCACCGTATCGGTTGACGGCGGAAAGACCTGGGGCGCGCTCGGTGCGCTCACCGTCTCCAATCCCGACGGGACCGCGCGTCCCGCCGCCCCGGCTGACGTGACCCACGTTCGCTGGGTGTTGGCGAGCATCGCGCCCGGCGTATCGGGCAGGCTCACCTATCCAGCCATCATCCGCTGACCTGCGGGAGATAACCGCCACGTTCCGCGGGCGGCAACTATCATGCGGGACATACACTCAGGACCAGACCAATGAAAACCACCAAGCAGCTGCTGGGTGCGGTCAGCGCGTTTGCGCTCATCGCAATGTCCAGTGCGCCGGCAATGGCCGCAGGGACCAGAGCAGGCAACACCATTACCAACACCGTATCTGTCAACTACAATGTGGGCGGCGTGGCGCAGAATGCCGAGACGGCGAGCGACAGCTTTACCGTCGACCAGCGCGTCAACCTGACCGTCACCAACGTCGGTGCCGCAACCAGCGTTTCGCCGAACCAGACGAACCGGGTGCTCGCCTTCGACGTGACCAACCTGTCGAACAGCACGGCCGACCTTAATCTGTCGGTTGCGCTCCGCACCGGAACTGCTAGCAATATCAGCAACTTCCGCGTGTTCCGCGATACCAACGGCAACCGCGTGCTCGATGCTGCTGAACTCACCGCAGGCGCAATCACCTTCCTCGACGAAATCGCTGAAGACGCGACTGTCGCGGTGCTCGTAGTGTCCGACATCGGCATCAACGCGCGCAACGCCGACACCTTCGACGTCGCGCTGACGGCCGCTGCGCACGCGGCTGGCACAACCGGAACGTTGGGAACGAGGCTGGTGGGCAGCACCGTCGCCAATACCGCGGGTATCGACACCGTGCTGTTTGACGGTGCGGGCGTGACCGACGCCGTCAACGATGGCGCCTTCTCGGCTCAGGGTCGCTACACGGTCTCGGGCGCGGTGCTAACCGTGGCCAAGACCAGCCGCATCATCAGCGACCCGGTCAACCTGACGACCAACCCCAAAGCGATCCCCGGCGCGACGATCGAATACTGCATCACCGTGTCAAACGCCGCCAGTGCAGCAACCGCGACCAACGTGGCGGTGCTCGACGATCTGCCTGCGGACGTCACCTACAGCTCCGCCTTCGGGACCTTCCTGAACGGTAACGCCACCTGCGCGAGCGGGACTGCCGGCGGCACCTTCGCGGCTGGCGGCGGTGTGGGCGGCCGCGACCGCATCACCGGCTCGCTCAGCGACGTCGCTGCAGGTCAGACCCGCTCGGCGTATTTCCGCGTTACGGTCAGATAAGAGTCTGATCTGAAACGGATATAGGTCTTGCGTGTAACCCCCTTCCTGCGGCGCCTCTCGGCAGCATTGCTTGCAGCAGTGCTGTCGTTTGGCGTCTCGCAGGGGGGGGCGATCGCGCAAAACAGTGGCGGCGCATCGGTGCGCACTGTCACCAACATTGCCGAGGCAACGTGGGATGCTGACGGATCGAACCGCCGGGTCGAGAGCAACCCGGTCCGGTTCGACGTCGGCACCCGTCCCCCAGCACCGCCAGCGATCCGCGTCTACCGCCGTTCGCCCGGGACCGGCGAGCAGCTCAGCTATCTCGCCCCGCAATGCGGCCCCCCGACCGGCCCCATCCAGCTGCTGCGCAGCACGGCTACCGCGAGCACGGCGCCGGCAGGGTCGGCGATGGCCACCGCGAACGTCCAGCTGACCGACAAGCTGCGCGGGGGCGAGCCCCTGTTTTTCGAAATCACCGCAGCAAACGCCAACCGCGACCGCACCGCGATCGACAGCCTCACCGTGGTGCTGACCAGCGCCGAGGGCGATCATGAGACGATGACGGTGTTCGAAACCGCGCTCGACAGCGGCGTGTTCGTCGGCGTGATCGACACCCAGCGCATCCCTCCGCCGCTGGTGCGGGAGGACTGCCGCCTCAGTGTTGGCACGGATTCGCGCATCACCGTCGCCGCACTGCGGCCGGGCAGCACGGACGTGCTGATTTCCGCCGATGTGACCGTTCTGGTTGACCCCTTCGGAGTGGTGTTCGACAGCGAAACCGGCGCACCGGTCGACGGCGCCCGCGTTGCGCTGGTTGATGCCGCGACCGGAGCGCCCGCTACCGTCTTCGCCGAAGACGGAGTGACATCCTGGCCCTCGAGCATGATCTCGGGCCGACCGGTGACCGACGGCTCGGGCCGCACGATCAACATGGGCGCAGGCGAGTTCTGGTTCCCGCTTACCACACAGGGCCGCTTCCGCCTCGTGGTCACCCCACCCGCGCCCTACACGGCGCCCTCCGTTGCACCGCGCGAGGTGGTGGCCCGCCTCACCCGGCCCGACGGACGCCCTTACGTGATCCGCGAAGGCTCGTTCGGCGATGTCTTCGTGCTCGACAATCCGGAGCCCTTCGAGGTCGACATCCCGGTCGACCAACCCGCGCTCGACCTCGGCCTGACCAAAACCGCCTCGCGCACCAGGGCGGCACCGGGCGACGTGGTGTTTTACACCATCACCGTCAGCAATGCCGATCCGGCGCGCATCCGGCGCGCGGTCACGCTCACCGACACGCCCTCGCGCTGGCTGCGGCTGCGCCCCGACACCATCCGCGTGAACGGGCAGCGCCCCGCACAGGGCGTGACTGTCTCGCCCGACGGGCGCGCCCTGGCCATCGCGCTGGGTGATCTCGCCGCAGGAGACACCGCGCGGGTGACTTATGCGATGACCGTGCGCCCAGACGCGCCTGCGGGCCGCGTGCTCAACGATGCCCTCGCCCGCGACGCGCTTGGCCGCCAGTCGCGTGCCAGCGCGGCCGTCGATCTCGAGCGCGAAGGCATCGCCGACCGCATGACCATCATCGGCCGCATCACCGCAGGCGGCTGCACCCTGCCCGACCGCCAGCGGCGCGGGATTGCGGGCGTGCGCATCATGCTCGAAGACGGCAGCTTCGCCGTCACCGATGCCGATGGCCGCTACCACTTCGAAGGCGTCGTGCCCGGCACCCACGTGGTGCAGGTCTCGCGCATTACCCTGCCCGAAGGCGCAAAGATGGTCGATTGCTCGCGCTCGGTCCGCAACGCCCGCAGCGCGTCCTCGCGCTTCGCGATCGGCCAGGGCGGCAGCCTCGTGGTCGCCGATTTCCACGCTGTCTGGCCCGATATGCCTGCGGCAGCCGCCATCGAACCAGTGGCTGAGGCGCCCAAGACCACGGACGCGGCCTCCACCCCCGAAGCGTCGCCCGCATCGGCGCCTGTGTCCGCCCCGACCGACTACACTACGCTTGGCGACGGCGAGGACGGCTTTATCGCCCCTGCAACCGACGCCAACCCCCGCGCGCCTGCGGTCAAGGTCGCGGTCCGCCACCGCGGCGGGCAGAGCGTGCAGCTGTTTGTCGACGGCAAGCCTGTCGACACGCTCGCCTTCGACGGCGTCCAGAACCCCGACGGCCTGTTCGCTGTCAGCCTGTGGCGCGGGGTGCCGCTGATCAACGAGCGCACCGTGCTCGAAGCGCGCATCATCAATTCCTTCGGCGAGGTCTCCAAGACCTTCACCCGCGAAGTCTATTTCACCCGCACCCCCGCCAAGGTCGAATTTCTGCCCGGTCTGTCCAAGCTCGTCGCTGATGGCCGCACCCGGCCGGTGGTGGCGATCCGCGTGCTCGACCGCAATGGCCGTCCGCTGCGCGAGGGCATCTCGGGCAGCTTCACACTGGGCGCGCCCTACCAGAGCGCCGAGCAGATCGACCGTCAGCAATTGAACCAGCTCACGGGCATGGCGCCGATGGCCGCGCGCTGGTTGATCGAGGGCAGCGAAGGCATCGCCAAGATCGAGCTCGCGCCCACCATGGTCAGCGGCTCGCTGCGCCTCGCCTTTGCCTTCGACGACGGCGAGATCACCCGCCGCCAGGAGCTTGAGGGCTGGATCGAACCGGGCGAAGTCGAATGGACGGTCGTGGGCCTCGCGGAAGGCACAATCGGCGCGCGATCGGTGGCGGACAACATGGAACGTGCCGGCCAGTTCGACAGCGATCTGGGCGACGACGCGCGCGTCGCGCTTTATGCCAAGGGCCGGGTGCTGGGCAAATATCTGCTCACCCTCGCCTATGACAGCGCCAAGCAGCGCGACGACCAACGCGCGCTGGGCGCCATCGATCCGCAGGCCTATTACACCGTGTTCGGCGATGCTTCGGCCCGCCAGTTCGATGCCGCCAGCCGCGAAAAGCTTTACGTGCGTATCGAGACCGCGGCCTTTTACGCGCTCTACGGCGACTTCCAGACCGCCTTCAACCAGACCCGCCTCGCCAATTACAACCGCACCGCGACCGGCGTGAAGGGCGAGGCGCGCGCGGGCAACATCAAGGCGCAGGGCTTTGCCGCAAGGATCGCCAGCCGCTTTCAGCGCCAGGAAATCCAGGGTCAGGGCATCTCCGGGCCCTACGCCCTCGCCAGTCGCCGCATCCTCGCCAATTCCGAGCGCGTGACCATCGAAGTGCGCGACCGCTTCCGCCCCGAGCTGATCGTCTCGGTGCGCGAGTTTGTCCGCTTCAGCGATTACGACATCGATCTGCTGTCCGGCACGATCCGCTTCGCTGCCCCCGTGCTGAGCCGCGACGAGAACTTGAACCCGCAGTTCATCGTCATCGAGTTCGAGAGCGACGGCGCGGGCGAGGCCAAGTTCAACGCCGGGGTGCGCGCCGACTGGACGACCGGGGGCGGCAAGCTGCGTATCGGCGCAAGCGCGATCTCCGATGCGGGCCTCACCGGCCCCGACGGACAGGCGCAGCGCACCGATCTGGGCGCGCTCGACCTGCTTGCCCGCGTCGGCGACCACACCGAAATCCGCGCCGAAATCGCCGTCAGCCGCCGCGAAGGCGATGCCTCGACCGGCTGGCTGGTCGAGGCGCAGCACCAGACCGGCAGCATTGATCTGCTCGCCTATGCACGCCAGATCGACGCCGAATATGGCATCGGCCAGCAGAACGTGGCCGAACGCGGCCGCCGCAAGGTCGGCGCCGACGGCCGCGTGCTGATCAGCCAGAACCTGAGCTTTGTCGGCAGCCTGTGGCAGGATGAGAGCCTCACCGATACCGTGCGCCGCCGTGCCGCACAGGGCCAGTTCGTCCTGACCGGCCAGCGCACCGACATGAAAATTGGCCTCGTGCGTTTCGAAGACCGCCTCGCCGATGGCAGCGCGGCCTCTTCGACTGTGCTTGAGGCGGGCGCGACCCAGCGCCTGTTCAACAACAGCTTGGAACTTTCTGCCGGCACCGCCATCGCGCTGGGCAAGGCACAAAGCCTCGACCTGCCCGCCCGCCACCGCATCAGCGCGCGCTATGCGATCACGCAGGATGTGCGGCTGGTCGGAACCTACGAGATCGCTGACGGCGAAAAGCTCAAGGCGCGCCAACTGCGCGGCGGCATCGAGGTTGCGCCGTGGCAAGGCGGCAAGGTCGTCACCACGCTCGGGCAGGAGACCATCGGTGAGAACGGCAACCGCAGCTTCGCCGCCTTCGGCCTTGCGCAAACCTTCCAAGTAAGCCCCAGCCTGACCATCGACGCGACGATCGACGGCAATCGCACGCTTGGCGGTAACGCTGCCAACGCGCAGCTTGAAGGCGGCATCATCAACCCCGCACAGCCCTCCGCGAACGGCGGCCAGCTGACCGGCGGGCTCGCGTTCGAGGACTTCACCGCCGCCACCTTCGGCGCGGCGTGGCGCAAGGATCGCTGGAGCATCGCCGGGCGCGGCGAACTGCGCGACGGCGAGGCCGCCGACCGCAAGGGCCTCAACTTCGGCGCGATCCGCCAGCTTGGCGAAGGCAGCCTCGTCGGGTCGGGCGCGACCTGGACCCGCGCCGAGACGGTTGGCGGTGCGACCACCGAAATCCTCGACGCCAGCCTCGCCTTCGCGCACCGCCCCGATGCCTCGCCGCTTGCGATGTTAGGCCGCCTCGAGTTCCGCAGCGACCGCGTCACCGGCGCGGTTGCCGGCGAGACCAACGGCGCCGGTCGCACCGCGCTGACCGTCGACGGCGATGCCTCCTCGCAGCGCCTAGTGGCGAGCCTCTCGGCCAATCTCTCGCCACGCGGCGAGGATGACGGCGCCCAAGTGCGCCGCCAGGAATTTGCGCTGTTCCTCGGCGTGCGGCACAATCTCGACCAGTTTGAAGGCACCGAGCTCAAGGGCACTTCGGTGCTGGTCGGGGCCGACGGCCGCATCGGCATCGGCGAGCGGTTCGAGCTGGGTGCCAGTGCCACGGTGCGCAGCAACCTCACCGACGAGACGACCAGCTTCGCCTACGGCCCGACCATCGGCTTTGTGCCGGTCAAAGGGATGCTGCTGACCGTCGGCTACAACATTGCGGGCTTTCGCGACCGCGATTTCGGCGCGGCGCGCAACACCGACAAAGGCGTGTTTGCGGCGGTGCGGATGACCATCGATGCGGACAGCTTCGGCTTCCTCGGACTGGGGCGCGGATGATGCAGAACGCAAGTCAAAAGCGGGTCGCTAACCGGCTGTTTACCATGTTTTCCTATCCCTTCGGTATGACTGGCATGAGGATTGCCATACGCCGCTTGCTCGCACTCATCGTGCTCATGTGCGGCATGATGTGGAGCGCCGGGGCGCAGGCGCAGAATTGTGCGCAGGCCGCCAGCCAGGGCACCGCGCCCGCGAGCTGGCAAACCTATTGCTGGCTGAACCTCACCAATTACAACGATGCGACCGCGCGCGGCGCGTCGGGGCAGAACCTGAGCTTTACCCTGCCCGACGGATCGACCCTGACCTTCAACGCGCGGGTCACGGGCACCAACCCCGCCTACAACTCCGTCACTTCGCCTTCGTGGACTGGTTCCTCAGTGGGCAACAGCGCTTTCATCGGTATCCCGGGACGCCCCGTGCTCTATTCGGCGCAGGCAGGCACGAGCTCGATCGCGATCACCAACATCGCGATCATCCCGCCCGCAGGCGGCGGCGTGACGATTTATTCCTTTGTCGTCGCCGATGCCGAATCCAGCAATGACAACGAGGCGCTGCGGATGAGCACCAATGGCGGTGCCTGGCAGCTGATGGATTCCGTGCCGCCGAGCAGCGGTTCGACCTTCCCGACGATTGCCGGCGTCGGCAGCGGCAACGTCACCATCGGCGGTGTTCCAGGGACGGTGGGCGCTTACATTCTCGGCAGCAATAGCCCGACCAGCGTGACGGTCGAGACCCAGTCCGGCGGTCTTCAGGGGGTGATGTTTGCGATCCGCTTCGCGACGATCCGGCTCCAGACCCAGATCCTCGGCGCGCGGCTCAACTCTGCCGACCAGTTTCAGTATCAGATCGCCTCGACCGCGACCGGAACGGCAATCACCAGCGGGACGACCAGCGGCGCCGGTAACGGGCCCTTCACCACCAACCCTCTCAACATGTCGGTCGGGGTGCCCCTCACTCTGCGCGTCGCCATGACCGCAGGCAGCACCAGCACCCTTTCGCAATATGCCGCGATCCTGAACTGCGTGAACAGCGCCGGGACGACCCGCGGCAGCCTGCCCAGCAACCTTGTCACCACCAGCACCGGAATCGGCCAGCTCGAGTTCGGGGAGTCGCTGGTGTGCACCTATTCGCTCGGCGCACCGCCGCGCCTTCGGGTGCGCAAATTGCTCGGGACGGGAGGACGTCTGTTCGCAGGCGACCAGTTCACCGTGCGGATCATGAGCGGGACAACCGTCACCGCCTCATCCACCTCAACCGGAACCACGACCACGGTGACCGCAGGCGACACCAACCTCGTCCAGGTGCTGACCGGGCAGAGCTACAGTCTCGACGAGATCGCCGCTGGTACGACCATCCTTGCCAACTATACCGCCGCGATCGCCTGCACCAATGCCACGGCAGGCTCGACCACGACCCTGCCGAATGTGATTGGCGGAGCGATCACGCTGCGGCCGGGGGATACGATCACCTGCGCGATCACCAACACTCGCCGAGTGAGCGCCGTGCTAATCATCGAAAAGACCAGCGCGGTGATTTCCGACCCGGTCAACGGCACCACCAATCCCAAGCTGATCCCCGGCGCGATTGTCGAATACACGGTCAATGTCCGCAACGTCGGCACAGGCGCGGTCGATGCGAGCTCGATCGTCATCCTCGACGTGATGCCCGCGGACATGGCCTTCGCCGTCGGAACGCCGGTGACCTTCACCAACGGTTTGCCGTCCAGCGGGCTTGGCGCCTTCAACGCCGCGACCATGGTCACCTATTCCTTGGCCACCGAAGGCGCCGCGCCCTACACCTACACGCCGAGCGGCAGCTTCGATGCGAGCGTGCGCGGGATCCGGATCAGGCCGACAGGCACGATGGCCGCCGCAACCAGCGCCGCCGCACAGCCGAGCTTCACGATCCGCTTCCGCGCGCAGGTTCGCTAACCCGTCCGTCCCACGAAAAATGTCAGGCGGAAGCGCTGCCGCTTCCGCCTGACCTGTCTTTCCCTGCGAAACCTTGAACAGATCAGAAGGTGACGCGCACGCCCGCGGTGTAGCGGCGGCCGAAGCGTTCGTATTCGATCGTCAGGTTATCCGTGAACGGCGTCGGGTTGCCGGTCGCGGTCAGCAGGTTGCCCGGCTCGGCGAAGCGGCGGCCCGGATTGTTGAGCAGGTTCGAGGCATCGGCAT
>JBBRUU010000041.1:0-19201 GCA_038247515.1 Sphingomonadales bacterium | reverse complement strand
TCTGCTCGCCCAGGGCAAGGTCAACGGCCTCAGCTTCGGATTCCGCACCCGCCAGGCGCGCCAGTCCCAGGCGGGGCGCGAACTGCTCGAGATCGAGCTCTTCGAGGTCAGTCTCGTCACCCACCCGCTCCAGCACGGCGCGCGGGTGCACTTCCTTGCCTAGCCCACCCCCTCCGTCCCCATCCTCAACCGAAAGGCTACTGCCCATGGATACTACCCCCACCGACGCCACCGACGCAATGGATGCCAGCTTCGACATCCTCGCCCGGCAGGATCAGGCCGAAGCCGACATCACGAGTTTGCGCAGCGACGTCGACGAGGTGAAGTCGCGCCTCGACAAGGTTGCTCGTGCCGCCACCCGTCCGGCGCTGGGCGGGGCGGCCCCGGCGAGCAATGCGCCCGAGGTAAAAAGCTTCATCGATGGCTACCTGCGGCTGGGCCGCGAAACCGAGCTGAAGTCCATCAATGGTATCAGCCCGGCTGATGGCGGCTTTGCCGTCCCGCGTCAGATCGATGCGCTGATCGCCTCGCGGCTCGCCAAGATCAGCCCGATCCGCTCGATCGCGCAAGTGGTGCAGACCGGATCTTCGGGCTATCGCAAGCTCATTTCGACCAGTGGGATCGCCTCGGGCTGGGTCAGCGAGGCAGCCGCACGTCCCGAAACCGGAACGCCGCAATTCGCCGAAATCGCCCCGCCGACCGGCGACCTCTTTGCCAATCCGGCTGCCAGCCAGGTGATGCTCGACGATGCCGCCTTCGATCTGGAGAACTGGCTCGCAAACGAGATCGCGACCGAGTTCGCCCGCGCCGAAGGTGCCGCCTTCGTCAGGGGCACCGGAGTCAACCAGCCCGAGGGCTTCCTCAACACGATCAAGGCGACCACCGACGACAATTCGCGCGCATTCGGTGCGGTGCAGTACATCGGCACCGGCAACGCCACGGGTCTCGGCACCTCGCTCGACACCAAGCTGATTGACCTCGTCCACGCGATGAAGGCGGGCCACCGCCAAGGCGCGACGTTCGTGATGAACGCGACGACGCTGGCAGCCGTACGAAAGCTGAAGACGAGCGACGGGGCCTTCGTCTGGCAGCCGGGCTTGACCGAGGGCCAGCCCAACCGGCTGCTTGGCTACCCCATTATCGAGGCCGAGGACATGCCCGATGTCGCTGGCGGAGCCTTCCCGATCGCCTTCGGCAACTTCCGCGACGGCTACCTGATCGCCGAACGCAGCGCCACCCGGGTGCTGCGCGATCCCTTCACCAACAAGCCCTTCGTCCACTTCTACTCGACCAAGCGGATCGGCGGGAAGGTGCTGGATTCAAACGCAATTAAACTGCTCAAGATCGAAGCCTGAGGCGCCCCTCTCAGCTTCGTTCCCCGGCGAGGCGTGTGTACCCCCTTCGCACGCCTCGCCGGTTCTTGCGCCCGCATCGCCTCAGGCCGTTTCCCCTGCCTGACCGTGCGATGCGGGCGCCTTTCGTTTGGATTTCATTCTTGGAGAAACCGCGATGCAGCGGATAATCGTGCAGCCTCAGGTGCCCGGCGACGCTGCGCTGGCGGAGCTCAAGCACTGGCTGGGGATCAGCCGGCCCAACGAAGACGAGACGCTTTCCGGACTGCTCCAGACCAGCCTGACCATCTGCGAGGCCTTCACCGGCAAGACCCCGCTGCGCCAGACGGTCGAGGAGACCGTCCCGCTCGTCGCAGGGTGGCAGGAACTTGTCTCCCGCCCGGTGAGCGAGCTGACCAGCGCGGCGCTCATTGCCGCAAACGGGAGCCGCCAGACCATCGCCACGCTTACCGACGTGATCGAATGGCGCATCGCCGGGAGCGCCTGCGTCCAGCTGGTGCGGCCCCTTGAGGGACGCGGGCTGGCGCTACGGCTGGTGGTCGGAATCGCGAATGACTGGGCCAGTCTCCCGCCTCCGCTGCGGCACGGCGTGATCCGCCTTGCCGCGCACCATTTCCGCAGCCGCGACGACAAGGCGGCTGCAATACCGCCCGCCACCGTCACCGCCTTGTGGCGGCCGTGGCGCGAGGTTCGGCTCTGATGATTGAGGCCTCCGCGAGCACGCAGGAACTGGTTCAGCGCCTGCGCGAGCGCGCCGCAAAGATCGCTGCCACGGTCCTCGCCCAGCGCGGCGGACGCACGCCTGCGCAGCACGAGTGGCGCTCGGCAAAGGCACTGTGGCCTGACATCTTCGAGGAGAACCGCGATGGAAAATGATCTGCGTGCCGCTGTGATCACCTGGCTGCGCGCGGATCCGGCGCTCGCCTCGATCAATGCGATCGAGGAGGAGGCCCCGCTTTCAGCCACCCCGCCGTGGCTCGGCATCGCCGCCAGTGCGGGGATCGACTGGGGCACCAAGGACCGCGCGGGCCGGGAGATCCGGATCGCACTCGAACTTGGAAGCTACACCGATGCGACTGCCGGCGATTCTTCGCTGCTGTCGGCGATCGAACGGCGCGTGCTTGGCCTGCCGAAGTTCCAGCCCGGCTTCGAGCTCGCTTCGATCCGCTTCCTGCGCTCGCGCAGCGAGGCCCGCACGGACAATCGGCGGGCCGCACTGCTCGAATACCGCTTCCGCATTCTCGAATCCCTCTGACGGAGTAGACCCATGCCCGCACAATCCGGCGCCGCCTTCCTGCTCAAGATCACCAATGGGGCCACGCCCCCAGTCTATCAGACAATCGCGGGGCTCAGGACTACACAAATGTCGATCAACGGCGACACGGTGGTCGTCACCCACAAGCAGTCCGGGGGCTGGCGCGACCTGCTGTCCGGCGCCGGCACCCGCTCGGTGTCGGTCAGCGCGGCCGGGATTTTCCTCGGCAGCACGGCCGAAAACACGATTCGCACCCGAGCCCTCGACGGGACGCTCGACGATTACGAGCTGTCCTTCGAGGACGGGGCGAAGCTGCGCGGGCGGTTCCTCGTCCAGCGGCTCGACTATGCCGGGGACTTCAACGGCGAGCGCAGCTACACACTCCAGCTCGAAAGTTCCGGGCCGGTGGTGGCGGCGTGATGCCTGCCCCCAACCCGTTGCGCGGAGAGGCCGCGCTGATTGTCGGCGGCGTGACCTACGTGCTGCGCCCTAGCTTCGAGAACCTGGTGCTGGCCGAGGCCGAGCTGGGATCGCTGTTCGCACTGGTCGAGCGAGCCGCGCACGGCACGCTTACACTGACCGAGATGACCGCGCTGTTGTGGCATTGCCTGCCTGGCGAAGCTCGGCCCGAACGGGTCGCGGTCGGTCAGGCGGTGTTGACGATGGGACTGGTCAGCGCGACCGCACCTGTGCGCGCCGTGCTCGCACAGGTACTCCAGGGCGAGGCATGACCGCCTGTTTCAATGACGGTGCACCCCGCTGCTGCGCGCTCGCCGCCCGCTTTCTCGGCTGGCGCCCTGCCGAGTTCTGGGCCGCCACGCCCGCCGAACTGGCGATGGCACTAGCCGCCCCCAACGAACTTGCCGCCCCTCCCCCGCCGTCCCGTGACACGATTGCCCGCATGATGGAGCGCGATGCCCATGAATGACAATTTTGATTCCCTCGTGATCGACGTGCGCGCGCGCACCGACGGCTTTGCCAGCGACGTCGAGACGATGCGCCGCTCGCTCGACACCTCGCTAGTCGACGGCTTTGGGCGCGCCGGCAATGTGCTTGAGAACGGCCTGCTTGGCGCCCTGCGGCGCGGAAGCCTCGGCTTCGACGACCTCAAGCGGGTTGCATTCAATGCGCTGTCGGAGATCGCCAGCTATTCGCTGCAATCGGGCATTTCCTCGCTGTTCGGCGGCGCAGGCGGCGGCAGTGGCGGTGGCGGCCTAGGCAGCATTGTGGGGCAATCGATCGGCGCGATGTTTGGCCTGCCCGGTCGTGCTACCGGAGGGCCTGTCGCGCCGGGGCAAGCCTATCTTGTCGGCGAGCGCGGCCCCGAGGTCTTCGTGCCGACCTCGTCAGGCCGGGTCGAGACTGGTCAGGGCGCGCCGGGGCGCGACGTGCGGGTCGCGATTCAGGTCGCGGTGCCGCGCGGGCAGGCTGCGCCTACCGCGATGCAGCGCTCATCGCGCCAGATCGCGAGCGCCGTGCGCCGCGCGCTGCAACAGTCCTAAACAAGGAAGATAGCGATGGCATTCTGGCTCGCCCGCGAACGACGCGCGCAGGAAAGCACGTTCATGCAGCGCTTCGATCCGCGCTTCTGGACGGTCAACTTTGCGCGGCCCGCGATGGCATCGGTGGTCACCACCGGCCCCGACTCGCTGCGAGTGGATCTTGAGCTGCACACAGCTGGCGAGCTCGTGGGGCTTATCTGGGATAGCGCGGACACGCTCGATCACCCGCTACTCGCCTATTCGACCGACCGGGATTACCGCTACACGACGCTCAGCTTCCGCTGGCAGTCGTCGGGTGTGATCGCCCTCGACCAGCCCAACGGTCCGACCCTCACGATCGAGGGCCGGGACGCCGCGGGCGCCGCGCGCACCTGGTATATCCGGCTCTGGAACTATGCGCAGGGGACGCCGACCGATGCGCGCATCACCTTGCCTTTTTCGTCGCTACAAGACGGCTACACCCTTCCCGGTGTACCGATCTTTGCTGGCGATATCGACCGCATGTTCATCTCGCTGGTCGCGCCCGGCTTCGTGGCTGGTAGCACTGCTCTCCTGCCCGCGCGGTTCGACGGATCAATGGTCATGTCGGGAATCCGCGCCGACGGCTCCCGGGCGATGCTTGAACTCGGCGACGTGTTCGTGCCGCCGCATGGCGAGCGGATGGCAACCGCCTTTGACGATGCCTACAACCAGACTCCTGCTCGGCTGTTGCGTGCCATCACAGGGCTCGGCTACCGCGAAGACATCGTCCACTATGTCGGGATGAGCCACTTCATGCGGCTCGCGCGGCAGACGGATGGATCGCTCAAGGCTGACCCCGCCGGTGCCCTGTGCACACCCGCTTCGGTGTGGCACCGCAACCTGTTCGAACGCTCGAAGGCCGGCGGGTTCGAGGTCATCGCCTCGCTCTCCTACGAACTGTTCGACGCCTATTGTCCCGAAAGCTGGAAGCAGCGAACCGCCAGCGGCGCCCCCGCGCTGACCGGCTGGGTGCCGCCTTCCACGCTGCTCTCGCCCGCAAACGAGGAGGCGATAGGGTGGCTGGCCGACGTCGCCCGTGGCTTCGTCGCGCTACTCGAATTTGCCGGACAGCCCGTCCGATTCCAGATCGGGGAGCCATGGTGGTGGATCACGCCCACACGCCAGATCTGCTTGTACGACGACGCTGCCAAGGCTGCGCTCGGCGGCAATCCGCCGGTCATCGCCAGTCTTTCCGCTCCGCTCAATGCGGCGGCCAAGGCCCTGCTCGATGCGGCCGGTCTGCTACTTGCGCAATCGACTGCCACGCTGGCGGCTGCGGTGCGGGCTGCGGCGCAAGGGCCTGCCGAGTTGTTGATCCTCGTCTTCACGCCGACCATCATCAATTCGAAAACGCCCGAACTCTACCGCGCAAATCTGCCAACCGGATGGGCTTGGCCTGCCTTCGACCGCCTGCAACTCGAAGATTACGACTGGATCACCGCCGGTGCCGATGCAGCACGGCGTGCGGCCTATGCCTTTGTCGATACCCGGCTAGGCTATCCGCTGGCGGACCAAGATTACCTGGCCGGCTTCGTGCTCGACCCGGCAGATGCGGAGCTCTTCTGGCAGCGCATCGACCGCGGGATCGACGAGGCCGCCGGGCGCGGCATCGAACGCCGATACGTCTGGGCGCTGCCTCAGGTCAATCGCGACGGCTACACCCGCCTTGCCTCTCTACAGGAGCAAACCATGGATCCCTTCGACGATGTGCTCTACCCCTTCGCCCTCGGGCGAAGCGCCTCGGTCGCGCCCGAATTTTCGACCTCGATCGCGGTCACGGCTTCCGGGCACGAGCGGCGCAATTCGCTGTGGTCGGACGCGCGGCTGCATTTCGATGTCGGCCCGGGCATCCGGTCCGAGACAGAACTGTCCGATCTCATCGCCTTCTTCCGCGCGCGCCGGGGCCCGGCGCGGGGCTTCCGCATCACGGACCCCTTTGACAACAGCTCGAACGGGATGACCGGCACGTCTACGATGCTCGACCAGATGATCGGCACCGGCGACGGCGCGCGGGCCGACTTCCAGCTGATCAAGTCCTATGGCGGGACGCAGCCACAGGTGCGGCCCATCACCAGACCGCGCGCCGGCATGCTGGTGGTCAGCGTGGGCGGCGCAGCCAGCACCGCCTGGACACTGCTGAACGGAGGCATAATCCGGTTCAACGTCGCTCCGCCCATAGCGGCCGAGGTGCGCGCGGGCTTCCGCTTCGACGTGCCGGTACGCTTCGCAGAAGACCGGCTTGATGTCTCGGCGGTGAACTTCGCCGCTGGCGAGGCCCCCTCGGTGCCGCTGATCGAGATCAGGGAGACCGCCTGATGCGCGTGTTCTTCGACCGAGAGCTCGACACAGTAGCAACGTTCTGGCGCATCTACCGCCGCGACGGAGCCGCGCTCGCATTTACCAGCCACGACCGCGACCTAACCTTCGGCGGGATGCGGCATTTGGCAGCGCCGGGCATGATCCCGGCAGCGATCCGCCTGACGTCCGAGCTCGCCAACGACAGCGCCGAGGTCAGAGGCGCGCTCAATCATGATTCGATCCGCGAGGCGGAGCTTGCCGCAGGCCTGTTTGACGAGGCGGCGATCGAGATCGGAGCGGTCGACTGGGCGAGCCTGGATAATCATATCCTCTACACCGGGCAGATCGGCCGGATCGAGGACGATCGGACGCAGTTCTCTGCCGAGTTACGATCAAGCAAGAGCCTGCTCGAGAGGGATTTCGTGCCACGCACCAGCCCGACCTGCCGCGCCGAATTCTGCGGACGCGGGTGTGGCCTCTCGGCGATGCGCTACACCGCCGTGCACCCGCTGGCGGCCGTCGATCTGGATGGCAACCGGGTGCGACTCGCGGCTGCCTCCGGGGAGGCCCATATTGATGGTCGGCTCCGCTTCATGGCGGGACCGCAGACCGGCATCCCATTCGGGATCATAGATTCGACCAGCGATTGGCTGGTGCTCGACAGGCCGCTTGTGCCCGGCACGTCGCTCGGGACCATTACGGAGCTACGTGAAGGCTGCGACCATACAATTGCCACCTGCGCCAGGCGCTTCGGCAACGCCGCCAATTTCCGGGGCGAACCCTATCTTCCGGGGAACGATTTGCTGGCCCGGTACGGTCAGTCATGAGTCTCTCCCCGAATTCGTTGGCCGATGCCGCCCTCGAGCTGTTGGGCACGCCCTTCAGACTGCATGGCCGCGTCCCAGCGACAGGGCTCGATTGCGTCGGCCTGGTGTTCGCAGCGCTCGCTGCGACCGGCGCGCGGCCGATCGTCCCGACAGGTTACGGCCTGCGCAATCTCGACGTCGATCACTGGCTGCCGATGGCGGGCGCTTCAGGGCTGGTGACCGCATGCGGACCGGTCCGCGCAGGCGACATCCTGCTTGTCGCGATGCCGCATTGTCAGCACCACCTCGTTATTGCCGCCGACGCCGATAGCGCCGTCCACGCCCATGCAGGGCTGCGGCGCGTGGTCCGGCAGCCGATCGATCCAGACTGGCAGATCCGCGCCCGGTGGCGCGCCGCACCTATTTCAGAAGGATAATTGCATGGCGACTTTGGTCCTCACAGCGGTCGGCTCGGCGATCGGCGGACCGATCGGCGGTGCGATCGGCTCGCTGATCGGCCAGCAGCTCGACTCGCGCATCTTCGGGCCCGGCGGGCGCGAGGGGCCGCGGCTGCGCGATCTGGCGGTCAGCACTTCGAGTTACGGCCAGCCGATCCCGCGCCAATTCGGACGGATGCGCGTGCCGGGAACCATCATCTGGTCGACCGCCCTCATCGAAAGCAAGCACAAGGAGAGCAGCCGCAAGGGTCAGCCCTCCACAACAGTCTATTCATATTCGGCCTCCTTCGCGGTCGCCATTTCGAGCACACCGATCGCCCGCGTCGGGCGGATCTGGGCGGACGGCAATCTGCTGCGTGGTGCGCAGAATGACTTGAAGGTCGGCGGAACCTTGAGGGTCTATCGCGGCTTCGGCAACGATCCTGTCGACCCCCTGATCGCTGCTGCCAAGGGTACGGAGGCCCCGGCCTTTCGCGATTGCGCCTACGTTTTGTTCGAAGACCTCGAGCTTGGCGATTTCGGAAATCGCATCCCCGCCCTGAGTTTCGAGATCTTCGCGGAAGGCGGTGACGAGAGCGTGTCACTCGCGCAGCTCGTGCCCACCGCAGCGCTGCCCTCCGGGATGGAGCCGCTTGCCTATGCACGCGGGTTCGCCGACGAGGGCGGATCGCTGGCCTCGACCCTGGCGACGATCGATCAGGTGATCCCCCTGGTGTGCACCTCCGGAAGCGAGGGGCTTTCGATCGCGCCGCGCAAATCCGTCGGGGACGAGGTCCTGACGCTCCCGGACCAGCTGGCGGTCGACGATCGCAGTCAGGACGAGACCGGTCTGAAGCAGCGGGCCGGGATCCCCGCCCGGACACCCTCCGCTTTACGCTATTACGACGAGGGACGGGACTACCAGACCGGCGTGCAGCGCTCTTCCGGCGTACCGGCCGCCGGGCGGGAGCTGATGATCGATCTACCCGCCACGCTTACCGCCACTGGCGCGCGGCAACTTGCCAACGACAGCGCCAACCGGACGCGCTGGCAGCACGAGACCGTCACTTGGCGGATCGGTGAGCTCGACCCTCGCATCATCCCCGGCGCGATTGTCCGGCTGCCCGATATGCCGGGCCATTGGCTGCTGAGGAGCTGGGAATGGTTCGACCGCGGTGTCGCGCTGGAGCTGGAGCGCCTCGCCCCAACTGCCGGAACGCCGCGGACGACCGACCCCGGCGAGAACCTCGCCCCGCCCGATCTCGTCGTCCCGCCGACCAAGCTTGCTGCCATCGAGCTGCCGTCAGACGCCAACGCCAATCCTGCCGCCCCGCAGATCTTTGCGGCAGCTTCGGCCGAGAACATTGCATGGCGCGGCGCGGCGCTGTTCGGGGTTCAGGGGTCCGCGCTGGTCGACCTCGGGACGACCGGCAAGCGGCGGGCCGTCATGGGTGCGCTCGCCGAACCACTGGCACCTTCGCCAGCCCATCTACTTGAGCCTCGAAGCGAAGCGGTCATCGATCTTGTCGCCGACGATCTCGACCTCTCCGACACCGATGTCGCCGGGCTGACCGCCGGAGCCAATCGCATGCTGATCGGCGGCGAGCTTATCCAGTTCCTGCGCGCGCAACCGCTCGGAGCCGGACGCTGGCGTCTCTCCGGACTGCTGCGCGGGCGGGGAGGTACCGAGCCAGCGGCATTTGCGGGCCACCCGGCACTCACGCCTGCAGTGCTGGTCGACGACACACTAGTGGCGCTCGATCCGCTGCTTGTGCCGCCGCTCGCCAGTTCGCGCATCGCCGCGATCGGAACGAGCGACTCGGACGCCGTGCTGGCGGACCTCGCCAACCCGGGCCTATCGCGCCGCCCGCCGTGCCCGGTCCATGCCCGCGCCAAATCCGAAGCCGACGGCACGATCGTCTACCGCTGGACCCGGCGTGCGCGGGGCCAGTGGCGTTGGCAGGACAGCGTCGAAGTGCCGCTCATCGAGGAGCGTGAAGCATACCTCGTAGGCTATGGCCCGGTGGATGCGCCTTTCGCCTCATGGCTGCCCGAAGCAGCAACGCTGCGGCTGACCCTCGCCGAACGCTCCGCCCTTATGGCGAGCTACGGGCCGGACATCTTATGGGTCAGGCAGACCGGCACCTTCGACCAATCGCAGCCCCTGCTGCTCGCATCATTGTCCTGAGAAACCGGAGGCTTGCATGTCCGATCCGATCCCTTTCCCCAATTCAACTCCCATCCTGGACCTGCCGCTTCTGATTGCCGGTCAGGCGCAAAAGGAGTTCTTCGTTAATCAGGCGCTGTGCCTGCTCGACGCACTCCATATGCACACGGTCAAGGCCTCGCAGTCCGCGCCACCCGCGATTACCGTCGAGTCCGACTGCTTTCGAATCAAGGCTCCCGCAACCGGCGAATGGGCTGGCCGCGAGGATCGCGTCGCAGTGCTGATCGCTGGCGAGTGGCACTTCGTCGAGCCGGTCCACGGGATGGCGCTCTACGACCAAACAGCGGATAACATTTTAGTGTTCCGGTCGGGGTGGAAGCTGGCTCAGGCACCGGCGCTGCCCGGCGGCGGAACTGTGATCGATACCGAAGCACGAGCAGCGATCGGCGCCCTTATTCAGTCCCTGAAGGCGCTCGGCGTGCTGGCAACGACGGCCCCGTGAACTCAGGAATGGCTAAATTCCGTTCATTTTGAGGATGCATTTTTTGTCCACAGGCACCGGATAGCGACATTCTTGCAACACGATTCGGGCATTGACGGCTTGCCTCACGGATGGGGAAAAGATAGAGACAGCCCGTGCCTCAAGTCTAATAAAAAGGGGAATTTTGGATATGCGCAAACTCGTCATTGGGATGGCGATGGCTTCGTCCGCGCTCGCCACACCCGCCATGGCCCGCGATGGCCAGTGGTATATCGAGGGTGATGGCGGGGTAATGCTCGTCGAAGACCAGAACATCGATGTCAACACCTTCGAGGACAACGCGAAGGCCAATTACGACACCGGCTACGACTTCGGCGGGATTGTCGGTTATGACTTCGGTGCCTTCCGGCTCGAGGCGGAAGCCAGCTACCGTTCTGCGGAACTGGAGGATGTGGTCGCCGGCAGCCAAGGTCTGGCACTCAACCCGATTCAGGGCGGTTTCTCCCGCTTCACGAGCACCCTCCCCGCGCAGGGCGAAACGAACGCGTTGAGCTTCATGGTCAACGGTCTGTTCGACTTTGGCGCGGATGATGGCTTGCAGGGCTTTGCCGGCGGCGGCGTCGGTGTTGCGCGCGTCGATATGGACGGTCGTGTCAACACTAACGGCCCGGGCGTCTGGAGCGATTCGGACACCGGCTTTGCTTGGCAGCTCATCGCGGGCGTTCGCGCTCCGCTGAGCGACTCATGGGACGTGGGCTTGAAGTATCGCTACTTCAACGTACCGGATGTCGCGATCGTCGATCCGCTTGGTCGCGCCCTGAACACCGACTTCAACAGCCACTCGCTGCTGGGCTCGATCACCTACAACTTCGGCGGCAAGGAAGTTTCCCCGCCGCCGCCGGCCGTTATACCGGTCCCGGTGCCGACCCCGCCGCCGCCGCGTCCAGCTCCACCGCCGCCGCCGCCCAAGGTTGCGTGCAACACCGGCCCGTACATCGTGTTCTTCGACTTCGATAAGTCGAACATCACTGCCGAGGCTGCCCGCATTCTGGATAGCGCTGCAAGCGCCTACGCCAACTGCGGCACCGCAAACGTGATGCTTGCCGGTCACACCGACCGTGCGGGCAGCCCCAAGTACAACTTGGGCCTCGCCCAGCGTCGTGCTGACGCCGTTCGTGCCTACCTCACTGGCCGCGGCATTCCGGATGGTCGTACGACCACTCAGGCGTTTGGCGAATCGGCTCCGCGCGTGCCGACCGCTGACGGTGTGCGTGAAGCGCAAAACCGTCGCGTCGAAGTGACCTACGGTCCGGGCTCGGGCATGTAAGCTTCGGCTTTGAAAAGAACATGGGAGGGGGCCGGAGCGATCCGGCCCCTTTTTTTGTTGTCCGCGACGCCGAAGATGCTCGGTCGAAGTGCGCTGCGTCACTCTCGCAATGATCGAACAGGCGCGCGGATCGGTGGTACTGGGGTCTTACCGCTCAGAGCTGACAAGTTGCGTCGGCCGCCCCCTCTTGTGAAGGGACAAAGGCTCGCGCACGCGCGACACCTGTTGAAGCCGAACCGGCTTCCGGTGCCTGACCTTATGTTGAGGGGCTAGTGCCCGTCACTCCCCCGCCGCTTGCGCGCGCTGCGCGATTGTCGCTACAGCCTCGGGCAGGGCGCGATAGGCGTAGATCAAAAGTGCCAACGAAATCGGTGCAACGCCGATGAGCGACAGCACCCCGATTCGCATGCTCCCGCTAATCTCAGAAATCTGCCCCACCATGTAGGGCCCGATCGCCAACCCCACCAGCGTGGTCGCAAGGAAGAACGAGGCGGTCGCGGTGCCGCGCATTCTGGGCAGAACGAGGTCCTGCGTGGTGGCCGCTGCTGCGCCCAACGCCGTGGCCGCAAACATGACCGCTAAGAAGTTCATCACGTAGAACAGTGCCGCGTTCACCGTTGTGAATCCGACCCATATCGGAACAACCGGCGCTACGACGCCGAACATTACAACGAGAATCCGGCCCGCCGGATTGCGCCCACGCAGCCAGTCGGACAGGCGCCCGCCGAGAATCACCCCAAGAAACCCACCCAGCGCCCCGCTCCCCCCAAGCACGAAGGCCAGCTGCGCCTTGGGCAGCTCAAGCACCGTCTCGGCATAGGGCGCCGACCAGAACGCCAGCGCATAGGCGACAAGAGAAACCAGCCCGTAGCCCAGCGCTGTGCAGATGAATGCCGGAGTCCCCCAGATCAGGCTGAAGGTCGCAGGATCGTGTCGGCGCAGCGTCGCAGCCCACGAGAAGACGGCGTAATAGCCGAACGCCATCGCCGACCACTGCGGCAAGTTGCCGGTCAGCTTGGTCATCACCGCCGCCAGCCCGATCATCGCCGCCGCCATCGCGAGGTTGATGAGAGCGGCCATCGGCCCACGCCGCATGGCGTGCCAGAGCGTAAAGGGCGGCAGCAGCATCGACAAGTCGAGGAAGAAATCGAGCAGCGGGTGCCGAGTGCCTGCAGTTTGCGCGGGCGGCCGCAATGGTTCGCGTAATGAGGCGACCAACAAGGCGAGCAACAGGCCCGGAAGGCCTACCGCGAGGAATGCCGCCTGCCATCCCACCAACCCGATCATGCCGCCGCCAGGATATGCAGCGTCCCAGACTTTGGATATCTTGGCCCCGATCAGCAGCGATACCCCTCCCCCGAGATAAAGCCCCGAGGAATAGATCGCGAGTGCCGTTGCGCGTTGGCGGGAGGGGAAATAGTCCGAGATCAGCGAATAGGCGGTCGGGCTGGCGGTCGCCTCACCCACGCCCACGCCCATCCGCGCCAGCGAGAGGGTCAGGTAGTTGTGCGCGAAGCCAGACAGCGCTGTCATCGTCGACCACAGAACGAGGCCGATCGACAGCAGCCGAACCCGGTGCCAGCGATCCGCAAGACGGCCAAGAGGCACACCGAACAAGGCGTAGAAGACCGCAAAGGCGGCCCCTCCCAGAAACCCCAGCTGCCCGTCGGTCAGCGCAAGGTCGCGCTTGATGTCAACCGCGAGGATCGACAGGATCTGCCGGTCGATAAAATTGAGGATGTAGACGACCACCAGCACGCCCAGCACATACCAGCTGTAGGCCGATGCGGGTTTCTCGCTCGCCGCCTCGCGTGCGGTGCTATCATCGATCAATACCGATCCCCTAAGAAAGCTGTGCTTGTCGACCAGCTTAAGGGCCGATTACACTTTGTAAGGAGTGCTATCGACAATCTCGGCCTCGGCAAAACCCTTTTTCCGCAAACGGCAGGAATCGCACAGGCCGCAGGCGATCCCCTCGGGCGCAGGATCGTAACACGACCAGCTCCACGCCGGATCTAGGCCGAGCCTGGCGCATTCGTGGGCGATGTCGGCCTTGGTCATATGCTGGAGCGGCGCGTGGATGGTGAAGGGCGCGCCTTCCACCCCGGCCTTGGTCCCGAGCCGCGCGGTCTCGGCGAAGCTGGCGATGAACTCCGGCCGGCAGTCCGGGTAGCCCGAATAGTCGAGCGCATTGACCCCAATGAACACGTCGCGCGCGCCCGCAGCCTCGGCGCAGGCGGTGGTCAGCGCAAGGAACACCAGATTGCGTGCGGGCACATAGGTCACCGGAATGTCGTCGCCGACTCCGCCCTTGGGCACGTCAATAGCGCTGGTCAGCGCCGAGCCGCCGAAAGCACGCAAGTCGAGCGCGATCGGCGTGTGCCTCACCAGACCAAGCTGCCCGGCGATGCGCGCGGCAGATTGGAGCTCGAGCTTATGGCGTTGGCCGTAGTCGACCGTCAGAGCGAGAACGGCGAAGCCGGCCTCCAGCGCCAACGCCGCTGTCACCATCGAATCCAGGCCGCCCGACAGCAGCACCACGGCAAGCGGCTTTGAAGGGTCGAGGTCAGGTGCGCTCATAGCGCGGCTCTAACACGCAAGCGGGCAAAGGCAATCGGCTCAGATCAGCAGGGACCTGTGCGACGCGCTTCGGCGGTCATCTGGAATGGCATGCTGTTTTGAATGCCCTGGCTTTCGAGTTGGACCAGCGCGCTTGTCTCACGGCGGATGCTGGTGCGGCCGTAGCCATTGCCCGGGCAGGTGTACTGCACCGTGACCCGCGCGGAGCCATCCTCTACGACGAACTGGCTGCACCCGCCCTCGCGATGCATCATCTGGATCATCTCGGTGCCCGATTTCACGCAGATCTTGCGATCAGTGGTCACACCGCGCTGCTTGATAGTCCACTCGCCCTTAGTGAGCGTCCCCAGCATGGCGAGTCCCTGGCCTTGTGCCAACACCGGCAAGGACAGGCACAGCGCCGCCACGGCCAGAAGGCCGCCTAGCGCAAACACGGGCATACTGTCGGTTTGATCAGTCATCCCCGTCCTTATGCCAAAATCAAGCTGGAGTGGCTTGCACAAATTAGTCAATTTTGTCCGGTCGGACGAATTTCGGATCCAGACTCAGATCGCAAGCGCAAAGGTGCGAGAGCAGAACGCGCAATCGACCGCGATGATCCCGTCAGGGCCGCGCATTTCGGTCTGCTCTTCGGGCGGAAAACGGGCGATGACTGCCTCGTAATGTGGCCCGCTGCAACGACACCCGCGCGATACCATCGTTCCAGTCTGCACGCGCACTTCTTCTTCCTCATGAAACAGCCGCCACGCGATCGCCTCGAGCGAGAGTGCCGGGTCGAGCAGTTCGTCGTGGCTGATCGTGCCAGCGAGGATCGCGACGTGCTCCCAATCAGGGTGGTCTAGGCGTATGTGGAGCCGCTCGCGCCCTTCCTCGCCTTCGGGAAGGTGCTGGATCAGCATGCCCGCCGCCGTACGCTCGCCAGCGCCAGCGCGGCTGGCGACGCGGATCAGCGTCGGGATCTGCTCGGACTGGCTGAAATAGGATTCGCACGCTGCGGCAAGGCTGTCGCCTTCAAGCGGGACGATCCCCTGATAGCGCTCGCGGCCCTCGGTCTGGAACGTGATCCCGAGATGACCTTCGCCGAACAGCGCCGTGAGCGGCGGGTTCGCCCCGAGCTTCTCCAGCCGCTCGCCATCGAAATCGGCATAGCCGCGAACCGCGCCGTCGCGATAGTCGCACACTAGTAAGCTCACGATCCCGCCATTGGTCTGCGCCTGCATGGTCATCTGCGCCTGCTCGCCCTTGAGCAAGCCACCCATCAGGGCCACCAGCACCAGCGCTTCGCCAAGAAGATGGGTTATCGGCGCCGGATAGTCGTGCGCCGCAAGCACCTCTTCGAGCACGCCCTCAAGACGCACCATGCGCCCACGCGCGCTGCGACCCGGGAGGGTGAAGCCCATTAGGGCGTCGGAAAAGGTCTCGATAATGTCGGTCATGTCAGCCATCCGGCGCATATGGGGATCGATGTCTTAAGACGGAAGCCCCCAAGTAACGCTCGTCAGTCGCCGAGCAGGCCGAAGGCCCAGAGCAGCACCGACTTCTGCGCGTGGATGCGGTTTTCGGCCTCTTCGAACACCACCGATCGCGGCCCTTCGAACACCTGCTCGGTGACCTCGTCGCCGACATGTGCGGGCAGGCAGTGGAGGAAGAGCGCGTCGGGTTTCGCCTCTGCCATCAGCGCCGCGTCGACCCGGTAGGGTTCCATAGCCGCGCGCTTTTCCGCTGCGTCCGCCTGCCCCATCGAGATCCACGTGTCGGTGACGAGCACATCAGCCCCGCGCGCCGCAACCGCCGCGTCCTGCGTCATCGTGACGATCGCCCCGCGTTGCTGCGCAAGTTCGACAAAACCTGGAGCGGGCTCGTATCCCGCTGGGGTGGCAACCCGCACATTGAACTTGAACAGCCCGGCAGCCTCCAGGATCGAGTGCAGCACGTTGTTGCCGTCCCCGAACCACGCCACTTCCAGACCCGGAAGCGCCTTGCCGTGCTCGATCACAGTGAGCAGGTCGGCAACGATCTGGCAGGGGTGCGACATGTCGGTGAGACCGTTGATGACCGGCACCGTCGCATTGCGCGCCATTTCCTCGATCTTAATGTGATCGTCAGTGCGGAGCATGATGCCGTCGACCATCCGGCTCAGCACCCGCGCAGTATCGGCGATGGTCTCGCCGCGCCCCAGCTGACTCGACGCCGAGTCCAGCAGCAGCACTGTCCCGCCGAGCTGGCGCATCGCAATATCGAAACTGACGCGGGTGCGGGTCGAGTTCTTCTCGAACACAAGCGCCAGTACGCGGCCCGCGAGCGGAGCATCGGCATCGGGCGCGCCTTTGGGAAGGCCAGAACGCGCAGCCTTGCGGTCGATTGCGTCATTCAGCATGGCGGCCACAGCATCGCCCCCGGCATCGCCGAGGTCGAGGAAATGCCTGAAAGCGCCGCCGCCCCTCTGACTTTCCAGCGGGCTCATGCGGCCTCTGGCACCTCGTAGCTCGCGGCGCCGGCCGAAAGCTTGTCGAAGAACTCGTCGATCTCGGCATCGCCGATCACCAGAGGCGGGATGATGCGGATGGTGTTGTCGCCCGCCGCCACAGTCAGCAGCTGATGATGATCGCGCAGGTGCACGTAGAAGGGGCGGCTCTCCATCTTCATCTTGAGGCCGAGCATCAGGCCCTTGCCGCGCACCAGCTCGAAGAGTTCGGGGTAGTTGCCGATGAACTGCTCGAGGCCCTTGCGCAGCCGCTCGCCCTTCTCGCGCACTGACGCGAGGAACTCATCATTGGCCACTGCTTCCATCACCGCGATCCCCGCAGCCATGGCGAGCGGGTTGCCGCCATAGGTCGAGCCGTGAGTGCCGAAGGTCATGCCGCGCGCGGCCTTTTCGGAAGCGATGCAGGCGCCGAGCGGGAAGCCGCCGCCGATGCCCTTAGCGGTGGCGAGGATATCGGGCTCGATCCCGTAATGCTCGTAGGCATAAAGCGTGCCGGTGCGCGCCACGCCGCACTGCACCTCATCGAGCACCAGCATCAGGTCATGCTCGTCGGCGAGCTTACGCAGGCCCTGCATGAACTCTACCGAGGCCGGGCGGATGCCGCCCTCGCCCTGGATCGGCTCGACGAGGAAGCCCGCCGTCTTCGGGCCGATTAGCGCCTTGGCCGCCTCGAGATCGTCGAAGGGCGCGTACTTGAATCCGTCGAGCAGCGGCGAGAAGCCGTGGTGCATCTTGGTCTGGTTCGATGCGCTGATCGTCGCCATCGTCCGACCGTGGAAGGCGTTGTGGAACGTGATCAGCTCGAAACGCCCGGCGTCGCCGGCATCGCCCGCGTTCTGGTGGTAGGCGCGCGCGGCCTTGATCGCCGCCTCGACCGCTTCCGCGCCCGAATTGGTGAAAAAGACCGTGTCACCGAAGGTCGTGTCGACCAACATCTGCGCCAGACGCTCGCCCTGCGGACTGCCGTAGAGGTTCGAGACGTGCATCAACGTCGCGGCCTGCTGTTGGATCGCGCCGATCAGACCGGGGTGCGAATGGCCCAGCAGATTGACCGCAATGCCGCTGGCGAAGTCGAGGTAACGGGTGCCATCCTCGTCAATCAGGTGGCAGTGCTCCCCGCGCACCGGCCGGACACCGCAACGCGGATAAACGGGCATGAGCGGGGTGATCGACATCGGCAGAGTTCCTGAATGTGAAAGCAAATGGGAGTGGAAACGCAAATGGCGGCCCTTGATCAGAGCCGCCACCTGCAATCTGTTAATCTTCCGCCGATCCTTAGTCGAACCGCCGAGGGGGCGAAAGGCGGCTGGGATCAGCCTTCGATCGGTGCCAGGTTGACGGCGGAGTGCTTTCCGCGTCGATCGACTTCAAGATCGAACTCATAACGCTCGCCTTCGTTCAGGGCGGATAGCCCCGAACGCTCGACGGCGCTGATGTGCACGAAGGCATCGGGCTGCCCGTCATCGCGGACGAGGAAGCCGAAGCCCTTCATCGCGTTAAAGAACTTGACCGTACCTTTGGCGCGCTCACCGGTCAGCTCGCGCTGCGGCGCCGCGGGCTTCGCCGCCACCGCAATCACATCACCGACGACCTGAAGATCCTGCGCCGACACCTTGCCGCCGCGATCCACAAGGTTGTACTGGAGCTCCTGCCCTTCGGCGAGACCTTCAAGTCCGGCACGCTCGACAGCGCTGATGTGGACGAAGACGTCTTCTCCGCCACCTTCCTGCTGGATAAAGCCGAAGCCCTTCTGCGTGTTGAAGAACTTCACCATGCCCTTGCCGGTGCCGACGATCTGAGCCGGCATGCGGCTAAAACCGCCGCCACCTGCGCCGCCGCCGCCCGGGCCACCGGGGCCACGCGGGCCGCCACCACCACCGCCGCCGCCGCCAAACCGGTCGCCACCGCCACCGCCGAAGCGATCGCCGCCGCTGCCGCTATCACGCGGAGGCGAGAATCCGTCGTTCCCGCCGCCAAAAGGATCGAAACCTTCTTCGCCGAAACCGTCGCGCTTGTCGCGGCCGCGCCGGCGTCCCCTATCGTAACCCATAGATCAGTACGTACCTTGCCACACTGCCCTACTCCTGTGTGCCGATGTCGTGGACAGTGAGCCGCACCGGACACAGGCGCGCCAGCTTATAGTCCGGAGCGCACGTGGCCTCGGCCATAGCGTACAAAAGCCTGCTTTGCGAACGAAAATACCGAGGCGGCCCGGGCGGCCCGCGGGAGGTCTTTGTGAAGAGCTTGTGCGGCCTCGCGGCTTTGGGCATTAGGAGCGCCAGCGAACCAAAGAACTCAGGTGAAAGTACGAGGGATCATGAGCGAATTTCGCCGCCTCACTGAAAATGTCGTGGTTAGTCCGCAGCTTGCAATCGAGGATATCGCCGTCGCTGCCGAGCTGGGTGTTTGCACAATCGTCAACAACCGCCCCGACGGCGAGGAGCCCTCGGCCCCGCAAGGCGACGACATTGCCACGGCTGCAGCCGCCGC
>JBBRUU010000040.1:0-19209 GCA_038247515.1 Sphingomonadales bacterium | reverse complement strand
GCTGGCGATCGTCGACAAGCGCCGCGACCGACCGGGCGAGAGCGAGGTGATGAACATCATCGGTGAAGTCGAAGGCCGTCATTGCATCCTGATCGACGACATCGTCGATTCGGGCGGGACCTTGTGCAACGCTGCCGAAGCGCTGCTTGAAGGCGGGGCCAAGTCGGTCGCCGCCTACATCACCCACGGCGTGTTGTCGGGCGGCGCGGTAGCGCGAATCGACGGATCGAGCCTCAAGGAACTGGTGATCACGGATTCGATCCGGCCTACGGAGGCCGCCCAAGCATCGAGCCGCATCCGCATCCTGCCCATCGCCCCGCTGGTGGGCGAGGCGATCCGGCGCATCGCGGACGAAAGTTCGGTCAGCTCGCTGTTCGATTGAGCGCGGAGTAATCGGTGCCGAAGGCGCCGCAAGGGCGACCGCCCGCCCGCAGCGATGTGCCGAAGGCGCCGCAAGGGCGACATAGGGATCAGGCGCCCGCCCGCAGCGATGCGATCTTTGATCGCGTGAGCGAGGATTTCGCGCGCCCGGACCGGCGTGCGGAACGACAAGCAATGTTCAACCCCGCTGAAATTCGCGCCCTGCTGATCGAGGCAGCCCGCGCGCGCGCGACCTTCACCTACGGCGCGTTGCTGAACCTGCTCGGCCATACCTTCACACGCCCGCTGATGCGCCAGTTGTGCAAGGTGCTCGACCGGATCGACGAGGACGGGCGCGCAGGCAGCGAGCCGGGGCTGGCGGTGCTGGTCACCCGCCAGTCGGACGGGCTCCCGGGGCAGGGCTGGTTCGTCAGCCGCAGCGGCGTTTACGACGACCTGCCCCTGAAATGGGAGGGGGCCGGCGCGCGCCGCTACACCGAGGCTCGACAGGCGGACGCCTTCGATTATTGGGAAAGCCCATGACAGACGCCAAAAATGACTGGGACCTCGCCCTCGCCCTGCGGCTCGCCGATCTGGCGGGGGCCGCGATCCGTCCGCTGTTCCGCGGCCAGTGGACCGAGGAGCGCAAAGCCGACCGCTCCTTCGTCACCGAAGCCGACCGCGCTGCGGAAGCCGCGATGCGCCGCCTGATCGAGGCCGAGTTCCCGCGCGACGGGATCATCGGCGAGGAATACGGCGCCCGCAACGAAGGCGCCGGCCGCACGTGGGTGCTCGATCCGATCGACGGCACCACCAGCTTCATTGCCGGGCGCCCGATTTTCGGCACGCTGATCGCGCTGCTGCAAGATGGCTGGCCGGTGCTCGGGATCATCGATCAGGCGATCAGCGGGGAGCGCTGGGTGGGGCGGATCGGCGAGCCGACGTTGTTCAACGGCAAGCCCGCCACAACCAGGCCCTTGAAGGACCTCGCCGACGCGGTGCTCGCCACCACCAGCCCGCACCTCTTCAGCAACGAGCAGGCCGACGCCTTCATGTCGGTCGCCAAGCAGGTCGCCGAAAAGAAGATCGTGTTCGGCGGGGACTGCTACAATTACGGCCTAGTGGCGAGCGGCCATGTCGACGTGGTGATCGAGGCCGGCCTCAAACTTTACGATTATGCCGCGCTGGTGCCGGTGGTCGAGGGCGCGGGCGGCATAATGGCCGACTGGCAGGGCAATCCGCTCGATGCGGACTCGGACGGCACGGTGATCGCGCTGGGCGACCCTGCGCGGCTTGAGGATGTGCTCGAGGCGATGGGCTAGAGAGGCGCGCGCTACTCCGCCGCCTCGCGCGCCGCGAGCGGCTCCTCGTGCTTCCAGCCCCAAGCCAGCAGGCAAGGCGGCACGTTGAACAGCGCCAACCCCGTGTCGGTCCTGTCGAACTGCGCCTGCGTCAGGTCGCGCGCGCTGGGGCGGAACTGGTAGGTCATGAACGCGCCGCCATTGCGCAACACCGCGTAAGTGGCCGCGACGATGCCTTTGGCGACGTCGTCCGACAGGGATGAGAAGGGCAGCCCGGAGATGACGTAATCGGCGTGCTCATGACCGCTCGCCCGCACGATGCTTTCGACATCGGCGGCCGAGCCCAGCACCACTTCCAGGCGCGGATCGGCGACCGTCTTTTGCAGGAACTCGACAAAGCGCGGGTTGGTGTCGATTGCCAGCAACCTGCCGCCCTCCGGCAGGCAATCGAGGATGCGGGTGGTGAAGGTGCCAACCCCTGGCCCGTACTCGACGAAAAGCCGGCAGCGATCCCAGTCGACCCGCGCCAGCATAGCATCAATGGTGGCCTGCGAGGAGGGCACGACCGAGGCGACCATGGCGGGATGTTCGATAAACCCGCGCAAGAAGATCGCGGCCGAGCGGACGAACCGCAGGAGCCCGCTTTGACGAAGGCGGCCGGGCGCTGGCTTGGGTTTTGTGGTGTTCATGCGCCGTCTCTACTAGGCGATTTGCGCTGGCCTGCAATGCAGGCATTGCGGTTGCCGCATCATCCCGTCGGTGCTCCGGCACCGCCCAGCCTTGGCCGATCCCCTTGCCTTTCGCAGCCCTCCCGCCTATCCGCGCGCACTTCACTGACACGAATCAATCAGCCAGCCTGGCGACAAGGGCTGCCATGGCCGGTTCCGACGTGTCTCTACTAGGAGATGAAAATGCCCAAGCTGAAGACCAAGAGCGGCGTGAAAAAACGCTTCAAGCTCACCGCCACCGGCAAGGTCAAGCACGGCGTCGCTGGCAAGCGGCACCGTTTGATGAGCCACAACGCCAAGTATATCCGCACCAACCGCGGCACCTCCGTCCTGTCGTCGCATGATTGGCCGACGATCAAGAAGTGGGCGCCCTACGGGCTGGGTTGATGCGGGCGGGCTTCGGCCCACGCGTCCTTAAGATAAGGATATACTGATATGACTCGCATCAAACGCGGTGTTACCACCCGCGCCAAGCACAAGCGGATTCTGGAACAGGCCAAGGGCTATCGCGGCCGCCGCAAGAACACCATCCGCGTCGCCCGTCAGGCGGTCGAAAAGGCCGGCCAGTACGCCTACCGCGACCGCAAGGTTAAGAAGCGCACGTTCCGCGCCCTGTGGATTCAGCGCATCAACGCTGCTGTCCGCATGGAAGGCCTCACCTACTCGCAGTTCATGCACGGCATCAAGCTCGCCGGCATCGAATTGGACCGTAAGGCGATGGCCGATCTGGCGATGAACGAAGGCGGCGCCTTCAATGCGGTGATCGCTCAGGCGAAGGCAGCTTTGCCTGCTTAAGCAGGCTGGGGCAGCTTTGCCTGCCTAAAGCAGGCGGGGGCAATTTTGCCTGCCTAAAGCAGGCGGGGCCGCGCTTCCGGCGAAAGCGTCAGGGCTCCGGCCCGGCACGACATTCAAGGGGCGGGTTCCCTCGCGGGGGCCCGCCCCTTCGCTTGTGCGCCTTGTAGAACGCCGACATCGGCCTTGTAGAATCGCGCCACTTGCGCTTTATTTCGCTGATGGGGGATCGAAATGATATGAAAGCCGCGCGCGGGTTCGTTCCGCCGCCTGGCCAACGGCTTACGGCCGAATTCCGCGAACCGCCCGCGCCATTTGAGGGCTGCTTCACGACATTCTACCATCTGACGCTTGAACTGCCCGAAGGCGGCGGGCCAGTCACCGATTACCTCCAGCCCGAATGGGCCAACATCCGCTTCTTCTGCGGCTCTGCGCCCGATGCCGCGATCGGCACAAGCCGCGTCAGCGGCGCGCCGTTTATCGGCACCGGGCCGAGCGCGCTGCCCTGCCGCTTTGCGCTGGGGCCGGTGCGGATGTGGGGCGTCGGCTTCCTGCCATTGGGCTGGGCGCGGTTTTTCGATGCGGACGCATCGAGCTGCGCCAACATGATCTGCGACGGCGCCGCGCACCCGGCCTTCGCCCATTTCGCAGGCCTGACGCAAGTGCTCTGCGACCCCGGGGCGAGTCTCGACGAACAGTACGACGCGCTGGTTGCGGCGATGGCGGCAGCGATGCGTCCCTGCCGCGACGAGCCGCGCATCGCCCGCGTCCACGCCGCGCTGGTTGACGGCGACCATGCCTCGGTCCGCGATCTTTCCGACGCCTGCGCGATGAGCATCCGCACGATTGAGCGCATCTGTGTGCGCTATTTCGGGTTCTCGCCCAAGCTGCTGATGCGCCGCCAGCGCTTCATGCGCAGCCTCACGACCCACATGCTCCAGCGCGGCACCCGCTGGACCGAAGCGATGGACGCGCATTATCACGACCAGGCACAGTTCACCCGCGAGTTCCGCGAGTTCATGACCATGAACCCGACCGAGTATGCCGCGCTTGATCACCCGATCCTGACCTCGTTTATGGAAGCCCGGGCAAGGGTGTGGGGCAGCGCGGCGCAGACGCTCGATCCGCCTGCGCCGTTCCGGTGATGTTGTTTATTTCAAACGGATTTTGGATGAACAAAGTGATGCTGAAAACCGGACTTGCGGGGGTGTATCACCAACTACTCGCCCTTTGAGGCGTCCGGCTCGCGCTACTTGAGGTCTTCGGCCGAGACCCAGCCGGAGGTGCCGAAATTGTCCCTCACCCCGGCAAACAAGCCTGAACACTTGCCGGCCGGGTCAAGCTGGGTTCCGGCGCGTAAGCTGCGGACCGCGGCGGCGCGCAGCACGTATGGGCCGCGACCACCGCTTCGGGCGCGGCGGTCAATAATTCGCGTTGCGCCACCAATTGGTTGAAGGCGAGCACGAAGGCCTCGGTCAGCATCTCGCCGTTCTTGCTGCCCTGATAACCCGAGGCATTGGCCGCAGCCCCGGCCCAGCCATAAGATGCATTGCGCAAGTTGATCGTCGATTTCTTGACCGTGCCTTGCCCGGAGGCGACCGTCAGCCCATCGGCCGGGCTGACCACGCGCAGACCTGCCGCGACTGCGGCAATCCGTGCGTTGCGTAGCATGACATTTTCCGCTGTCCCCTGGAGCGAAGGTTTGTAAGCCTTGCGATTTCGGGCACGTTGTAAGGATACGACACGGTCACCCGGGGGGCATAGATGCACGCGCTAGCCGAGAATGGAGTGCAATTGCGCTTTGCCTTGCCGGCAGAGGCACTGCAGCCGTTCATCACCACCTATCACCGCACTGACGTGATCTGCTCGCCGCGCAAGCCGTGGCTGGACGACTGGCTGCATCCCGAATGGGCCAATCTCAGGTTCCTCAGCGCGGGCGAAGCGCAAGCGGCGGTTGGGATGGGCGAGCTCCGACCGTGTCCGGCCTTTGCCGCGGGCGGGCCGACCAGTCAGGCGATGCGGTTCCGGTTGCGTTCGGGGTTCAGCTGGGGGATCGGCCTGCTACCTTTGGGCTGGGCGCGATTGTTCGCAGGGGCGGCGTGCGACTATGCTGACCGCTTTGTCGATGGCGCAGCGGACCCGGTCTTTGCAGCCTTCGCGCCACTGGCCGGGGCGCTAGCCGCCAGCGGTGGTGATTACGCGGCGGAGATCGCCCTGATCGAGTCGCATATGGAAGAGATTTTTGCCAAAGCGGGGCCAGCCGATCCGGCGGTTCTGGCGCTCCATGCCGCGCTGGTCGATCCCGATCTGCTGACTGTCGCCGATCTTGCCTCGCGGCTTTGCATGACGGTACGCACGGCCGTGCGGTTGTCGCGTCGCGCCTTCGGTTTTCCGCCCAAGCTCTTGCTGCGCCGTCAGCGGTTTTTGCGCACCCTAGGCCGGTTCATGCTCGATCCCTTGCTCAAGTGGATCGCGGCGCTCGATTGCCACTATCATGACCAGTCACATTTCGCGCGCGATTTCCGGCGGTTCATGGGGATGAGCCCGTCTGAATACGCGAAGGCTGAAAAGCCGCTGATGGCGGCGGCGGCACAGGCGCGCAATGCAGTGACGGGCGCGGTGACGGGCGCGGCGATGCAGGGGCTGCACACCCCCACAGGCCTCGAATCCGCCCCACCTGACAGGCGCTTTGCAATCAACGCGATTTGCCGCTAGCGCGCGGCGGCGAAATCCCGCGCGCAGAAGATCACGATAATGACCGATATCACATCCCAGACTAAGGCCGCGCTGGCCGCGATCGCCGCGGCGGCGAGCCTCGACGCGCTCGAGGCCGAGCGGCTCGAAGCGCTCGGCAAGAAGGGCTGGGTGAGCCTTGCCCTCAAGACCCTCGGCGCGATGAGCCCGGATGAACGCACTGCCGCTGCGCCCGCGATCCAGTCGGCCCGCGGTACGATCGCCGAGGCTCTCGAGGCGAAGAAGGCTGGTCTGGAAGCCGCCGCGCTCGAAGCGCAGTTGGCACGCGAGACGATCGACCTCAGCCTGCCCGCGCCGGCCGCGCCCAAGGGTTCGGTACACCCGGTCTCGCAGGTGATGGACGAGCTCGCCGAGATCTTCGCCGACCTTGGCTTTGCCGTCGCGACCGGGCCGGAGATCGAGGACGACTGGCACAATTTCACCGCGCTCAACATGGACGAAACCCACCCGGCGCGGGCGATGCACGACACGTTCTACTTCCCCGACCGCACCCCTGAGGGCCGGGAAGTTCTGTTGCGCACCCACACCTCGCCGGTGCAGATCCGCTCGATGCTCGCCCAAGGCGCGCCGATCCGCATCATCGCGCCGGGCCGCGTGTACCGCTCGGACAGCGACGCGACGCACACGCCGATGTTCCATCAGGTCGAGGGCCTGGTGGTGGGCAAGGGCATCCACCTTGGCCACCTCAAGTGGACGCTCGAGACATTCTTCAAGGCCTTCTTCGAGCGCGAGGACATCGTGCTGCGCCTGCGCCCCAGCTACTTCCCCTTCACCGAGCCGAGCGTCGAGGTTGATGTCGGCTATTCGAACGAAGGCGGCCGCCGCGTCGTCGGCGGGCACGGCGATGCGCCGGGCCATGCGTGGATGGAAATCGGCGGCAGCGGGATGGTCAACGACCGCGTGCTCGAATTTGCCGGGATCGACGCAGACGAGTGGCAGGGCTTCGCGTTCGGCCTCGGCATCGACCGCATCGCCATGCTCAAATACGGAATGAACGACCTGCGCGCCTTTTTCGACGGCGATGGCCGCTGGCTGGCGCATTACGGCTTCTCGCCCTTCGACCAGCCCACCTTGTCTGCCGGGGTGGGAAGCCGTTGGATGGGAGTGGGCGCATGAAGTTCTCGCTGACCTGGCTCAAGGATCACCTCGAGACCACCGCCACGCTCGCCGAAATCTGCGATGCGCTGAACGCCATCGGGCTGGAGGTCGAGGGCATCGAGGACCCGGCCGCGAAGCTGGCGGGCTTCTGTATCGCGCATGTGCTGACCGCCGCGCGCCACCCCGACGCCGACAAGCTGCAGGTGCTGACTGTCGATATAGGCGCCGATGTGAATGGGGGCGAGCCGCTGCAGGTCGTGTGCGGCGCGCCCAATGCGCGTGCGGGGATGAAGGGCGTGCTGGGCCTGCCCGGCGCGGTCGTGCCTGCCAGCGGCATGGTGCTGCGCAAAAGCGCGATCCGCGGGGTCGAGTCCAACGGGATGATGTGTTCGGTGCGCGAACTCGAGCTTGGCGAGGATCACGACGGCATCATCGAATTGCCCGGTGACGCGCCGGTCGGCACAACCTTCGCCGACTACCACGGCTCCAGCCCGGTGATCGAGGTCGCGGTCACGCCCAACCGCCCCGATTGCATGGGTGTTCACGGCATCGCCCGCGACCTTGCGGCCAAGGGGCTGGGGACGCTGAAGCCGATCGCCATCCCGGCTTTTGCAGCCTCGGGTGTTTGCCCGGTCACAATCCGCACAGACGATCCCGAGGGTTGCCCCGCCTTCTATGGGCGCGTGATCACGGGCGTGACAAACGGTCCTTCGCCCGGTTGGCTGCAGGCGCGGCTGAAGAGCGCGGGGCAACGCCCGATCTCGCTGCTGGTCGATCTCACCAACTACTTGATGCTCGGCTTCGGGCGTCCGGCGCACGTCTATGACCTCGCCAAGCTTTCGGGCGCGGTGGTAGCGCGGCGTGCTGTCGAGGGCGAGCAGGTGCTGGCGCTCAACGAGAAGACCTACACGCTCGATGCCGAGATGGTGGTGATCGCCGATGCGGTGCAGGTGCACGACATCGCCGGGATCATGGGCGGCGAGCATTCGGGCGTTTCGGAGACGACCACCGATGTGCTGCTCGAGATCGCTTATTTCGACGCTGCGCGCATTGGCGCGACCGGGCGCAAGCTGGGTCTCTTCTCCGACGCACGCACGCGCTTTGAACGCGGGGTCGATCCGGAGTTTCTGGATCAGGGCCTCGACCTCTTGACAGGGCTGATCGTCGAGATGGCCGGCGGCACGCCCAGCGAGGTGGTGCGCGCCGGTTCGCCGCCGACCGCCCCCAAGGTTATCGCCTTTAACCCGGCCTTGACCACCCGCCTCGGCGGCGTCGAGGTGGGCGAGGCCGAACAGCAGCGCATCCTCGAAAGCCTCGGCTTTGCGGTGGCCGCAGACTGGCCAAAGAACCCGAACGTCACGTGCCCGCTGCGCCGCCACGATATCGAAGGCCCGGCCGATCTGGTCGAGGAAGTCGTGCGCATCTATGGCCTCGACAAGGTAGCGAGCGTCGCGCTCCCCCGCAGAGCCAATAGTGATGATTGGGGCGTCGCCCGCCCCACCGCGACGCCGCACCAGAAGCTCGAACGCGGATTGCGCCGCGCTGCCGCTGCAAGCGGGCTCAACGAGGCGGTGACGTGGTCCTTCCTGCCTGAATGGGCAGCGGAGCATTTCGCCTCCGACCAGCCGCTCTGGGTGCTGGCCAATCCGATCAGCGAGGACATGAAGGCGATGCGTACCTCGTTGCTGCCCGGCCTGCTGATGGCGGCCAAACGCAACGCGGATCGCGGTGGACCCGCGTCGCGGTTGTTCGAAATCGGGCGGCGGTACTTCCGGGCCAGCGATGGCCTCAGCGACGAGAAGCCGACGCTGGGCATCGTGCTGGCGGGCGAGAAAACGCCGCGCGGATGGCAGTCGGGCAAGGCCAAGAACTTCGACGCCTTCGATGCCAAGGCGCTGGCGCTTCAGCTGCTCGAAGCCGCTGGCGCACCGGTCGCCAGCCTGATGGTGATGGGAGATGCGGGCGGCCAGTTCCATCCCGGCCAGTCGGCCACGCTGCGACTTGGTCCCAAGGTGGTGCTGGCGCGCTTCGGCATAGTGCATCCCGCGACGCTGAAGGCCTTCGACATCGATGGTCCGATTGCGGCGGTCGAGCTGTTCCTTGACGCCATTCCGGCGAAGAAGGGCGCGGCCTTCGCGCGGCCGGGCTTCACCCCGCCCGCATTGCAGGCAGTGACCCGCGACTTTTCCTTCCTCGTCCCTGCGACGCTGGCAGCGGGCAATCTCGTGCGCGGCGTGCAGGGCGCCGACAAGGCCGCGATCACCGGCGTGCGGGTCTTCGACGTCTTTGCTGGGCAGGGCGTGCCCGATGGCAAGGTCTCGATCGCGCTCGAAGTTACGCTCCAGCCGGGCGAGGCGAGCTTCAAGGATGCCGAATTGAAGGCGATTGCCGAGAAGGTGGTGGCAGCGGCTGCCAAGCTGGGCGGGGAACTGCGCAGATGAAAACTGCTTTTGTAACAGGCGCCACTGCCGGGATCGGCCTTGCCACGGTGCGCACGCTGGTCGGCGCTGGATGGCGCTGCGTTGCCACCGGGCGGCGGCAGGAGCGGCTGGGTGCGCTGGTCGAGGAGCTGGGGACCGACAAGGTCCACACCGCCTGCTTCGACGTGCGCGACGTGGCTGCGCTCGATGCCGCGCTCGCCGCTTTGCCCGAGGGGTTCCGCGATATTGATCTGCTGGTCAACAACGCCGGCCTCGCGCAGGGGCTCTCTTCGGCGCAGAATGCCAATCTCGACGATTGGCAGACGATGATCGACACCAACGTCACCGCGATGGTGGTGCTGACCCGTAAGCTGTTGCCGCAGTTGATTGCCCGCAAGGGCGCAATCATCGCCATCGGTTCGGTGGCCGGGAGCTATCTCTACCCGGGCGGCAATGTCTATGCCGGGTCGAAGGCCTTCGTGAACCACTTTACGCTTGCCCTGCGCGCGGATCTTCACGGTACCGGCGTTCGCGTCACCAGCATCGAGCCGGGGATGGTCGAGACCGAGTTCACCGTGGTGCGCACCGGCAGCCAGCAGGCTTCGGACGATCTCTATCGCGGGGTCAATCCGATGACCGGGCAGGATATCGCCGACACGATCGCGTGGATCGCCACGCTGCCGCCGCACCTCAACATCAACCGGCTTGAGCTTATGCCGGTGAACCAGGACTTCGCGGGCTTCCGCGTCGCGCGCGACTGATTCCATGACCTCCGACACCAAAAGTTCCAGGCGCACCTTTGCGATCATCTCGCACCCTGACGCGGGGAAGACCACGCTCACCGAGAAGCTGCTGCTGCAGGGCGGCGCCATCCACTTGGCCGGCGAGGTCAAGGCGCGCGGGCAAGCGCGGCGGGCGCGGTCGGACTGGATGAAGATCGAGCAGCAGCGCGGGATTTCGGTGACGTCCTCGGTGATGACCTTCGCGCGCGCTTTTGACGATTTGGGGGGCATCACCTTCAACCTGCTCGACACGCCGGGTCACGAGGATTTCTCGGAAGACACCTACCGCACCCTTACCGCTGTCGATTCGGCGGTGATGGTGATCGACGCCGCAAAAGGCATCGAGCCGCAGACGCGCAAGCTGTTCGAGGTCTGCCGTTTGCGCAGCTTGCCGATCATCACCTTCATCAACCAGGTAGACCGCGAGGGCCGCGATCCCTTCGAGACGCTGGACGAGGTCGCAGATATGCTCGCGCTTGATGTCAGCCCGCAGATGTGGCCGATCGGCATGGGGGGCGAATTCGAAGGCATCCTCGATTTCGCCACCGACACGGTCAGCCGCCCCGAAGGCCCCAGCCGCGAATTCCTCGGCACCCGCGATGCCAATGCCGCCATCCCGCCGCGCTTTGCCGACGAGATCGAACTGGCGCGCGGCGGCTATCCCGAGCTTGACCTTGAGGCGTTTCTTCATGGCGATCTGACACCGGTCTATTTCGGATCGGCGCTCAAGAATTTCGGTGTCACCGAGCTGATCGATGCGATCGCCCACTACGCCCCGCCGCCGCGGCCGCAGCCCGCAGGCGACGAGCAAATCGATCCCTCGCGTGACGAGGTCACCGGCTTCATCTTCAAGGTGCAGGCCAACATGGACCCCAACCACCGCGACCGCATCGCCTTTATGCGGCAGGTCTCGGGCACCTTCAAACGCGGCATGAAGCTGACGCCGAGCGGGCTGGGCAAGCCGATCGCTGTACATTCGCCGATCCTGTTCTTCGCGCAGGACCGCGAGCTCGCCGATACAGCGGAAGCGGGCGACATCATCGGCATCCCGAACCATGGCACGCTCAGGGTCGGCGACACCCTGTCCGAGCGCAATCAGGTGCGCTTCACCGGCCTGCCCAATTTTGCGCCGGAAATTCTGCGCCGGGTGCTGCTGCGCGATCCGACCAAGACAAAGCAGTTGCGAAAGGCGCTCGACGACCTCTCGGAAGAGGGCGTCATCCAGGTGTTCTACCCCGAGATCGGCTCGGCGCACATCGTGGGCGTGGTTGGGCAGTTGCAGCTCGAAGTGCTGATTTCGCGGCTCGATGCGGAATATAAAGTCGAGGCGGTGCTCGAACCCTCGCCCTTTGCGACCGCGCGCTGGATCAAGGGCGAAGAAAAGACGCTCGACGAATTCGCGAGCTTCAACCGGGCCAACGTCGCCCGCGACCGCGACGGGGACATGGTGTTCATGGCCAAAAGCCCGTGGGACGTGAGCTACCAGGTCGAGAAGAACCCGCAGCTGACCTTTTCGGCCACCAAAGAACGCTAGTCTTGCGGGCTGACCGGGTTCGCGGCATGGCTGGCACCATGTACGATACCGGCCCGACCTCGCAGACCTTCATCTCGCAGCGCCTTCGCCTCAATTACCTCGATTGGGGCGGCCGCGGAAAGCCGCCGCTGGTGCTGGTGCACGGCGGGCGCGATCATGCGCGCAGCTGGGATTGGACCGCCGAGGCGCTGAGCGCGGATTACCACGTCATCGCGATGGACCACCGCGGGCATGGCGACAGCGACTGGGTCTCGGACGGGGTCTATTCAGCCGCAGACATGGTGTATGATCTGGCGCAGCTGGTGCACCAACTCGGCGTTGGTCCGGTGCGGATGGTGGCGCATTCGATGGGGGGCAATGTGGCGCTGCGCTATGCGGGCAGCTTCCCCGAAATGGTCACCAAGCTTGTGGCTATCGAAGGGTTGGGGCCGTCGCCTGAATGGCGCGAGAAGCAGCGCGCCGTGCCCTATCCGGAACGCCTCGCCGAATGGATCGAGAAGAAGCGCAAGGCCGCCGGGCGATCCCCACGCAAATACGAAAGCATCGAGGCCGCCTTTGCCCGGATGATCGAGGAAAACGCCTACCTCACCGAGGAACAGGCGCGCCATCTCACGGTCCACGGCGTCAACCGCAACGAGGATGGCACCTATAGCTGGAAGTTCGATCCGCACCTCAACGTCTGGCCGGTCGAGGATATTGGCGACGAGTTCATCGAGGCGATGTGGGGCGCGATCACCAGCCCGGCGCTATTGCTCTACGGGGCGGACAGCTGGGCCTCTAACCCGGCCAAGGACGGGCGGATCGCGCATTTCAAGACGGCTAAGGTGATCGAGTTCGAGCAGGCGGGGCACTGGCTCCACCACGACCAGTTCGACCGCTTTATTGCCACCTTGCGAGAGTTCCTCTGACCCCAAGGAGCCGGATATGGCGGATTTTACCGATGCGCTCACACAAAAGCACATCGCGCTGATTGCGGACCAACCGGTGTTCTTTGTCGCCACCGCCGCAGCCGAGGGACGGATCAACCTCAGCCCCAAGGGCTATGATGCCTTCCGGGTCCTGTCTCCGACCCGCGTGGCCTATCTCGATCTGGCAGGATCGGGCAACGAAACCCACGCGCATCTTGCCGCCGCCCAGACCGACGCGGGCCGGATCACGTTGATGTTCTGCAATTTCCAGCAGCCTGCGCTGATCCTCAGGGTTTACGGGCGCGGCCATGCGGTGCTGCCGCAGGATGCGGAGTGGGAGAGCCTTGCGGCGCACTTCACGCTGATGCCCGGCACGCGGCAAATCTTCGATATCGCGGTGGAGAGCGTGCAGACCTCCTGCGGCTGGGGTGTGCCGTTCATGACGCTTGAGGGCGAGCGCGAGACGCTAAAGAAGGCGCATCGCCAGTCCGATCCAGCACATTGGGAGGCCAAGGTTGCGGGCCGCACCCGCAGCATCGACGGCCTGCCTACCCGTCCGACGGATCGCTACATCGCGGGCGATTGAGGCGCAGCTCGCCGCAAATATTGCCTAGTTGTTAATCAGGTGATGAAAAAGCAGGCAGGTATTCTCCCGCAGTTGCGAACAAACTGACCGATTCCGCTGCGTCAGCCCTGTTACAAAAATATGGCACGTTTGTTGCTGTGTATCCGTTGACCGGGACAAATCCGGCGCAACAGGGGCCACAGATGAAATTTATCATCGCCATCATTAAACCGTTCAAGCTCGACACCGTGCGTGACGCCTTGAGCGGCATCGGCATCGCCGGGATGACCGTGACCGAGGTCAAGGGCTTCGGACGGCAGAAGGGCCAGACCGAGATTTACCGCGGGGCCGAATACACCACCAACATGCTTCCCAAGGTGAAGCTCGAGATTGCCGCCAGCGACGAAATCGCCGCGCAGGTGGTCGAAACTATCCAGCAGACCGCCAACACCGGAGCCATCGGCGACGGCAAGATCTTCGTACTCGATCTTGCGTCCGCCACCCGCATCCGCACCGGCGAGTCCGGCGAAACCGCGCTTTAAAGGGGCCATGCAATGAAGCGTATTTTCCTCAATACTGCGGCGCTGATCACGGGAGTGGCCGTGTTGGCCGCACCAGCGCTCGCCGCTCCTGTGGCAGATGTTGCCGCAGCCGCTCCGGCAGTGTTCACCCCGACCGCCGAGATGGTCAATAAGGGCGACGTCGCCTGGATGATGGTCTCGACCGCGCTCGTGTTGATGATGAGCGTGCCGGCCCTCGCCCTGTTCTACGGCGGCCTGGTGCGCGCCAAGAACATGCTGAGCGTGCTGATGCAGGTGCTCACCATCGTGTGCGTCGCGGCGCTGGTGTGGTTTGGCTGGGGCTATTCGATGGCCTTTACTTCCACCGGCTCGCCTTTCCCGGCGATCGTCGGCGGGCTCGACAAGGCGTTTTTGGCCGGGGTCAATCCGGGCACTTTTGCTGCGACATTCTCGAACGGGGTGTACCTGCCCGAATTGGTCTTCGTGATGTTCCAGATGACCTTTGCGTGCATTACGCCGGCGCTGATCGTCGGGGCGTTTGCCGAGCGCGTGAAGTTCACCTCGCTGATCATCTTCGTGGTCGCATGGATGACGCTCGCCTATTTCCCGATCGCACACATGGTGTGGTACTGGGCTGGCCCCGACTTCCTGCCCACCGCGCCGACCGACATGGGCCTGCTGTGGGGCTGGGGCGCACTCGACTTTGCAGGCGGCACCGTGGTGCACATCAATGCAGGGATTGCAGGGCTCGTCGGCTGCCTGATCATCGGCCCGCGCATCGGCTACAAGAAAGAGCCGATGCCCCCGCACAACCTGGTGATGACCATGATTGGCGCCAGCTTGCTGTGGATCGGCTGGTTCGGGTTCAATGCCGGCTCGGCGCTTGAATCCAATGCCTTTGCCGCGCTGGCCTTCATCAACACCTTCGTCGCCACGGCGGCAGCGGGTGCGGCCTGGGCAATGATTGAACAGATCACCCACAAGAAGCCGTCGCTGCTTGGCGCTGCATCGGGTGTCGTGGCGGGTCTGGTTGCAATCACACCTGCGGCGGGCTTTGCCCACCCCGGCACCGCGATCATCCTCGGCGCTGTGGCCTCGATCATCTGCTACTTCTTCGTCACCACGGTGAAGAACAAGCTTGGCTATGACGACAGCCTCGACGTGTTCGGTATCCACGCCGTCGGTGGCATCGTCGGCGCGATTGCCACCGGCATCGTCGCCGACCCGGCGCTCGGCGGACAGGGCTGGATCGACTACACCGCACCGGTCGCCACGGCGGGCGAATTCGACATGGTCGGCCAGGTCATCACCCAGTGCTGGGCGGTCGGCGTCACGGTCGCGTGGACCGGCGCCGTCTCGGCGGTGCTGTTCCTGATCCTCAAGTACACCTTGGGCCTGCGCCCCGACGCCGAAGCCGAAACCAACGGCCTCGACATCTCCGAACATGGCGAGCGCGCCTACAACTAAGGGAGTGTCGCGCGAAAAGTGGGCACCGGTTTTCGCCCTTCGCGGCACGACCAACGAAGAATACCCAGCTTGGCGGGGGGAGACCTCTCTCTCCCTCTCTTCTCCCCCCGCCTCACCTTGTTCCTCCTGCGAACGAACAGACTGATTACGGCCGGAGGTGCGCAAGCTCTCCGGCCTTTTTTTGCGCTTTGCTTCGGCTTTTGGTTAGCGAGGATTTTGTTGGTAGCCTTTGGGCGGGTCCAGAGGGGTGCTTGCGGCGTCTAGACCCCCTCCAGACCCCCTCCAGATCCCCTCCAGAGCAGGGTCAAAACGATGTTTCACGTGAAACATTGGCAACGCCGGCGCGTTGCGCTTGGCGGCCGCGCAAATCAGGCTTTTTCGGCGGCCATCACGAAGTCGGCGCAACGTTCGCCGATCATGATGCTCGGCGCGTTGGTGTTGCCGCTGACGAGTTTGGGCATGATGCTGGCATCCGCGACCCACAACCCCTCGAGCCCGTTAAGCTTCAGCGCCGGATCGACAACCGCGTCGGGGTCTGTGCCCATCCGGCAGGTGCCGACCGGGTGATAGACCGAATCCGAACGGTTGCGGATCAGCTCAGCGAGCGCGTCGTCGTCGTTCAAGTCGACCGGGTGGCGATCCTTTGGCCCGAACGCCTGCATCGGCGGCGCCTCTGCGATGCGGTGCGACAGTCGCACGCCTGCGCAAAGAACTGCCATGTCGCGATCATCGGCAAGGAAGTTGGGGTCGATCACCGGCGCGGCGGCCGCATCCTTGCTGCCGAGACGCACCGTTCCGCGGCTCTCCGGCCGCAGCACACAGGCGTGCAGCGAGAAGCCGTGCGCCTTGACCTTCTCGCGCCCGTGATCCTCAAGCACCGCCGGGACGAAGTGCCACTGCACGTCGGGCGCGGGGCTATCGGGCATAACGGTCCAGAACCCGCCCGCCTCGGCATAGGGCGTGGTCATTACGCCGGTACGCTTGCGGCGGTGCTCGACCATCGCGGCGGCCATCCGCAGCGTTCCCTTGAGGGAGCTGCCGATCGGCACGTCGCTTGTCGTCTCCCACCCGGAGACATAATCGATATGATCCTGCAGATTGCCGCCGACCGCCGGCCGGTCGAGCACTACGTCGATGCCATGGGCCTTCAGGTGCCCGGCCGGGCCTATCCCTGAGAGCATCAGGATCTGCGGTGAGTTGAACGCCCCGGCGCAGAGCACCACCCCGCGCCGCGCCAGTAGCGTTTCGCGCTTGCCGCCGCGCTTGATCTGGACGCCCACCACTCGTCCGCCCTCGATCACCAGCTTCTCGACCAGCGTATCGGTGCGCACCGAGACGTTGCCCTGGTCGCGGATCGGCTCGACGTAAGCACGCGCCGCTGACCAGCGTTCGCCCTTGTGCTGGGTCACCTGGTAGAGTCCGAAGCCATCCTGCCGCTCGCCGTTAAAATCGGGATTGGTGCGCAGCTGGAGCGCGGCTGCGGCATCGACGAAGGCGTGGCTCGCCGGGTTGGCGTGCTTCTGGTCCTCGACGAACAGCGGGCCGCCGTGGCCGTGGAAGTCATCGCTACCGCGCTCGTTCGCCTCGGCGCGCTTGAAGTAAGGGAGCACGTCGTCATAGGCCCAGCCGGCGCAGCCCTCGGCCGCCCAGTTATCGTAATCCCAGCGGTTGCCGCGGATATAGACCATCGCGTTGATCGCCGACGAGCCGCCGAGCCCGCGCCCGCGCGGCTGATAGCCGGTGCGCCCGTTCAGACCCTTCTGGGGTACGGTCTCATAGCGGTAGTTCGACGCTTGCGGGATGAAGGGCATGAAGCCCGGCGTCTTGATCCAGACGTTGTTGTTGCGCCCGCCGGCCTCGAGCAGGCACACGCGGCGGGTGCCGTCCGCTGCGAGCCGCCCGGCGACGGTGCTGCCAGCACTGCCACCGCCGATGACGATGTAGTCGAAGCTTTCCATGATCTCTCCCTTTGGAAGAGAGATTAGGCGGCTTCGCCGCCGCCTGCAATCGCGTTTCGATCAGCCACTGATGTTGTTTTGCGCGCAACCGACCCGCTGACGCGGCTGCGCCAGCGGTCACGGATCATGTCGCTGGTCTCGCGGCTGCCGTCGTGGCTCCAGCCAGGCTCCCGCAGCGCGTAAGAGAGCTTGTGCCGCCACGGCGCGCGCGCGATGTCGGCGAGCATCCCGATCCACTCGTGGAACACCGCCCAAAGGAGGTTGAAGCTGCCGAGCTGCTTGACGATGCCGTAGCGGATCGGTTCGTCATCTAATTCGGGCTCGAAGGTGCCGAAAGTCCGGTCCCAGACGATGAACACCCCCGCATAGTTCTTGTCGAGATAACGCGGGTTGGTCGCATGGTGGACCCGGTGGTGCGACGGCGTGTTCATGACCGCCTCAAACCAGCGCGGCATCCTGCGAATTGCCTCGGTATGGATCCAGAACTGGTAGATCAGGTTGAAGCCCCCGCAGATCGCGATCATCAGCGGGTGGAAGCCGAGCAACACCAGCGGCACTGCGAACAGGAGGCCGAAGGTGAGGGCGCCAGTCCAGCTCTGCCGCAAGGCGGTGGAGAGGTTGTAATGCTGACTTGAGTGGTGGTTTACGTGGCTCGCCCACATCCAGCGGATGCGGTGCCCGGCGCGGTGGACCCAGTAATATTTGAGGTCGTCGAGCACGAAGCACACCGGCCAGGCCCACCATATCGCCCACCACTCAGGGCCTAAGTCGACAATGCGGTAGTCGTAGGTCTTGATGAAGACAGCGAGCGCGAAGCCTCCGAGCAACGCGCCAGCCACGGTCGAGCCGAGCCCGACGGCGAGGCTGACGAGGGTGTCCTTGGGCTCATAAGCCTCTGGTGCGCGCAGCTTCGCCCAGATCATCTCGGCCAGCACTGCGACGACGAACAGCGGTACGGCGAATTGGGTGGGGTTGAAGTCAGGCATGTTGCGGTCTGTTTACCCAATTGATGGCGTCGGCCCAAGCCTCGGGGTCTGGAATGTGAAGAAAGACTTTGCCGAATCGCACTTCGCCCGGATCGACTTCCAACGACGTTTCGCCGAGCTCCTTCCACAGTCGCGCCCGTGCGCCGGGACCGAGCACCCGTCCGGCAAAGCGATTGCCATGGCGTTTGATCACTACGATGCGCCCATCGGCATCGCGGGCGAGTGCGGCCTGCCCCTGTGCATCGCAGGCGCTTACGACCGCTTCGAAGCCGTCATGCACCTCTTGCACCGCTCGGCGTACGGCCTCCTGACTGACGAGCAGGGGCGCGCCGCCGAGCTTAAGCCAGTACGCAATCCCCGCCAGGACGAGAATCGCGATCAGCGATCCGGCAGTCTGGAGGATCAGCGGCGAGGCATCCACGAGCCAGATCCTCAGCGCGCAGCAAGCATGTCGATCATCGTGCGAATCGGACTTACGTCATATCCCGCTTGCGCCGCAGTGCGCGCGATCGACTCGGGCGCCTCTCCCTGTTTCGCGGCGGCGAGCGCCCATAGCAGGGTCGATCGGGTGCCCGACCGGCAATAGGCGAGAATCGGTCCGTCGGCCTGATCGAGCGCAGCGATCATGGCGTCGACCTGCGGCTCGCTGAAGCCGGCGTGGCCGACCGGAATGGCCACATAGCTGAGCCCTGCGGCGGCTGCAGCCGTGGCAATGTCGTCGCCTTGCGGGGCCGAGGGCTCCTCGCCGTCGGGGCGGTTGTTGACGATTGTGCAAACACCCAACTCGGCAGCGACGGCGATATCCTCGATCGCAAGCTGCGGACTGACCACGACATGTTCAGTGAGGCGGCGAAATTCGCTCATGATCCCTGGTACTTTCATCTGAGTTCTTTAATTCGCTGGCGCTCCTAATGCCCAAAGCCGCGAGGCCGCACAAGCTCTCTACAAAGACCTCCCGCGGGCCGCCCGGGAAGCCTCGGTATTTTCGTTCGCAAAGCAGGCTTTTGTGCGCTATGGCCGAGGCAGCGTGCGCTC